>NZ_JBIAQM010000063.1:0-29501 GCF_042888945.1 Streptomyces sp. NPDC002698 | reverse complement strand
AGGAGTCCGCGCAGGGTTTCGATGGCGGGGGTGAAGGGCTGGTACTGGGCGATCGGCTGGAACCAGCCGGGCATGGAGTGCAGCGGGACGAAGGCGCTGGACAGCAGCGGCAGCAGGATCAGCGGCATGGCGTTGTTGCTGGCGGCCTCCGCGGTCGGGCTGACCAGGCCCATGCCGACCGCGATCCAGGTGAGCGCCAGGGCGAACAGGGCGATCAGGCCGAACGCCGCCAGCCATTCCAGGACGCCGGCGCCGCTGGAGCGGAAGCCGATGGCCACGCCGACGGCGGCGACCAGGACCACGCTCATCACCGACTGCAGGACGCTGCCGATCACATGCCCGATGAGGATGGAGCCTCGGTGGATGGCCATGGTGCGGAAGCGGGCGATGATGCCCTCGCTCATGTCGGTGGCGACGGACACGGCGGTTCCGACGACGGTGGAGCCGATGGTCATCAGCAGGATGCCGGGGACGATGTAGGCGATGTAGGCGGAGCGGCCCGCGCCGCCGCTCATCGCGTCGCCGAAGATGTAGACGAACAGCAGCAGGAGCATCACGGGGGTGAGCAGCAGGTTCAGGGTGAGCGAGGGGTAGCGGCGGGCGTGCAGGAGGTTGCGGCGCAGCATCGTGGACGAGTCGCGCACGGCGAGGGCGAGGGAGCTCATCGCAGGGTCTCCTTGGGCTGGTGGGGCAGCTTGCCGCTGTCGGTGAGGGCGAAGAACACGTCGTCGAGGTCGGGGGTGTGCACGGTCAGTTCGTCGGCCTCGACGCCGGCCGCGGCCAGCCAGTCGAGGATGGAGTGGAGTTCCTGCTGGGTGCCGTCGCTGACGATCTGCAGGGCCAGCGCCTCGTCGTCCCGGGTGGCGCCGCGCAGCGCGGAGGCGGCGGACCGGTAGGCGTCGGGGTCGGTGAAGCGGAGCCGGATGTGGCCGCCGGGGATCAGCCGCTTCAGTTCCGCGGCGGTGCCCTCGGCGGCGATCTTTCCGTTGTTCAGCACGGCGATGCGGTCGGCGAGCTGGTCGGCCTCCTCCAGGTACTGGGTGGTGAGGAAGACGGTGACGCCGCCGGCGACGAGTTCGCGGATGATGCCCCACATGGTGTGGCGGGAGCGGGGGTCCAGGCCGGTGGTCGGTTCGTCGAGGAAGATGATGCGGGGACCGCCGACCAGGGTCATGGCGATGTCCAGGCGCCGCTTCATGCCGCCGGAGTAGGTGGAGGCGGGCTTCTTCGCGGCCTCGACGAGGTCGAAGCGCTCCAGGAGTTCGGCACTGACGCGCCGGCCCTCGCTCTTGGGCAGGTGGTGCAGGTCCGCCATGAGGAGCATGTTCTCCTCGCCGGTGATCAGGCCGTCGACGGCGGAGAACTGCCCGGTGACCCCGATCACGGCACGTACCGCCTGCGGGTCGGCGGCGAGGTCGTGGCCGCCGACGCGCAGCTCGCCGGCGTCGGCGCGGACGAGGGTGGAGAGGATCTTGACGACGGTGGTCTTGCCGGCGCCGTTCGGGCCGAGCAGGGAGAAGACCGTTCCTTGCGGGACGGTCAGGTCGATGCCGTCGAGAACGGTCTTGTCGCCGTAGGACTTGCGCAGCCCGTTCGCCGCGATGGCCACGGTGCTCATGAGGGGTGCTCCTTCGGGGGTGCGGGCGGTCACAGGCTGCGGGCGGTGATGTCGCCGTGGGCGGTGGTGGCGTACACGTCCAGGTCGCGCGTGCCGGTGTTGCGCAGGGAGTTGTCGATGCGGCCGTAGCCGGTTCCGGCGTCCAGGGAGGCGGAGACGCCGGGGGCGGCGCCCACCGTGATGTCGCCGTGCCGGACGGCGAGGGTGACCGTGCCGCGCACGGCCTCGCCGATCCGGATGCCGCCCCTGTGGACGCTGATCTCGGCGGGGCCGTTCAGGCGGCCGACCGAGACCTCGCCCTCGTGGACGGTGAGGCGGGCGCTCGTGGCCTCGTCGACCTGGACCGAGCGGTGGCCGCCCGCGAAGGCGACGTCGCCGAGGCGTCCGACGCCGTGGAACTCGGCGGCGGCCGCCTTCGCCTCGACCCCGGAGCCGGCCGGCAGCTGCACGGTCACCTCGACGGACCCGCGGTGCCCGCGGAGCGGGTGGGGCGCCTCGGTGGCCGCGATGCGCAGGACACCGTCGCCGAAGGCGGTCCGGATCTCCTCGACCGCCTTCACGTCGCGCTTCCTGGCCGGGTCGGCGGGCCGGACCTCGACCACGGTGTCGGCCCGGTCGGCGGCGACGAACCGGATGCGTCCGGCGGGGATGTCCACCTCGGCGCGGATGGGGGCGGGGGTGTCGAACTTCTGCGTCGCGTACGCGGTCTTCTGCATCGGGGGCTCCTTGGGCTCGTGTTTTCCGATGCAGAAAACGCTACGTTGCATTCAATGATGTGGCAACAAGTCTGTTGCGCACCATGTGCATTGAAGCAGCTCAACGCTGTTTAATTGTTGCAATGGATATGAATCTAATGCAACGTCGCCGACTTGGTTAGTTGCAATGAAGTGAGGGTGAACGCTCCGCGGTGACATCGGCCCCGGCACGGACGCCGCCGCGCGCCCCGGCACGGACCTCGCCGCGGACATCGCCGCGGACCTCGGACAGCGCCGCCCCGAACCCCTCGACGAAGGTGTCCACCTCGCGGTCCGACACGATCAGCGGCGGGGCGAGCCGGATGACGTCCGGCACCGCCGCGTTCACCAGCAGGCCCCTGTCCTGGGCGGCCTGCTGCACGCGCGACGCCAGATCCCCCTCCAGCACGACGCCCACCAGCAGTCCGGCGCCGCGCACTTCACGCACCAGCGGATGGGCCAGGTCCTGAAGGCCGTGCCGCAGCCGCCGCCCGGCCCGGACCACCCGCTCGAGGACGCCGTCCCGCTCGATGGTGTCCAGGACGGCGAGGGCGGCCGCGCACACCACGGGGTTGCCGCTGAAGGTGGAGCCGTGCGTGCCGGGCGTCAGCAGCTGCGCGGCGGCGCCGAAGGCGAGCGTCGCGCCGATGGGCAGACCGCCGCCCAGGCCCTTGGCGAGGGTGACGACGTCCGCCTCGACGCCCTCGGCCTGGGCCGCGAACCAGTGGCCCGTGCGCCCGATGCCGGTCTGCACCTCGTCCAGGACCAGGAGGGTCCCGGTCGCCGCCGTGATCTCGCGGGCCGCCCGCAGATAGCCGGGCGGCGGCACGACCACGCCGTTCTCCCCCTGCACGGGCTCCAGCACCAGCAGCGCGGTGTCCTCGGTGACGGCGGCGCGCAGGGCCGCGGCGTCCCCGTAGGGCACATGGGCGACCTCGCCCGGCAGCGGCAAAAAGGGGCGCTGCTTGGCGCTCTGGCCGGTCAGCGCCAGGGCGCCCATGGTGCGGCCGTGGAAGCCGCCGGTCGTCGACACCATGTGCGTACGGCCGGTGAGCCTGCCGATCTTGAAGGCCGCCTCGTTGGCCTCGGCGCCGGAGTTGGAGAAGTACACCCGGCCCTCGCGGCCGGCGAGGGCCAGCAGGCGTTCGGCCAGGCGCACGGTCGGCTCGGCGACGAACAGGTTCGACACATGCCCGAGGGAGGCGATCTGCGCGCAGACGGCCCCCACGACCGCGGGATGGGCGTGGCCGAGCGCGTTGACCGCGATGCCGCCGAAGAAGTCCAGGTACTCGTTGCCCTCCGCGTCCCGGACCCGGCAGCCCCGGCCCTCGACGAGGGGCAGCCGGGGGGTGCCGAAGTTGTCCATCATGACGCCCCGCCAGCGGCCGGTCAGCGCCGCGTTGGCCGCCCCGCCGCTCTCCGCACCCGCACCCCCACCCGTACCCGCACCAGTGCCGGTGCCGGTGCTGTCGCCGGCGGCGGTGCCGCGGCCGTCCGGCACGGGTGCCGTGCCCGCCCGCTCGGAAAGGCTCATGAGCTGTACTCGCTGTTCTCGTGGACGTAGTCGGCGGTGAGGTCGTTGGTCCAGATGACCGCGGAGTCCGTGCCGGCGGCGAGGTCCACGGCGATGTCCACGTCGCGGCCGCTCATGTCCACCAGCGCGCGGTCCTCGCCGATGCCGCCGCCTCGGCACACCCGCACACCGTTGATGGCGACGTTGAGCCGGTCGGGTTCGAAGACGGCGGAGGTGGTGCCGATCGCGGACAGGACCCGGCCCCAGTTGGGGTCCTCGCCGTGGATCGCGCACTTGAGGAGGTTGTTGCGGGCGATGGAGCGGCCCACCTCGACGGCGTCGTCCTCGCTCGCGGCGCCCGTGACCTCGATACGGATCTCCTTGCTCGCGCCCTCCGCGTCCCCGGTCAGCTGCCGGGCCAGGTCGGCGCAGACCGCGTGGACGGCCTGCGCGAAATCGCCGTACGCGGGAGCGATTTCGGCGGCACCGGAGGCGAGCAGCAGCACGGTGTCGTTGGTGGACATGCAGCCGTCGGAGTCGACCCGGTCGAAGGTGACGCGGGTGGCGTCCCGCAGCGCCCTGTCCAGGCAGGCACCGTCCAGGTCGGCGTCCGTGGTGAGCACGACCAGCATGGTGGCGAGCCCGGGGGCGAGCATGCCCGCGCCCTTGGCCATGCCGCCCACCGTCCACCCGTCCCGGGCGACGGCGGCCGTCTTGTGCACCGTGTCGGTGGTCATGATCGCGCGCGCCGCGTCCTCGCCGCCGGCCGCGGACAGCAGCGCGACGGCGCTCTCGACGCCGGGCAGGAGACGCTCCATCGGCAGCGGCACGCCGATGAGCCCGGTGGAGCACACCGCCACCTCACCGGAGTCCAGGCCGAGCAGGCCGGCGGCCCGCTCGGCGGTCACCTGCGTGTCCTTCAGGCCCTGCGCTCCGGTGCAGGCGTTGGCGCCGCCGGAGTTGAGGACGACCGCGCGGATCCCGCCGTCCGCCAGGACCTGCCGGGACCACTGGACGGGGGCCGCCTGCACGCGGTTGGAGGTGAAGACACCGGCCGCGGCACAGCGCGGCCCGTCGTTGACCACCAGTGCCAGATCCGGGCTGCCGTTGTTCTTGATTCCCGCGGCGGTGCCCGCCGCTCTGAAGCCTCGTGCTGCGGTGACGCTCAATGCATCTCCTCAATCGGCGCGCCGCGTCAGCGGCTGATGTCCGTGCCGCCCCGGATCACGGTGCGACTCCGGTCGTGGAAAGCCCCAGCTCCTCGGGAAGACCCAGGGCGATGTTCATGCTCTGCACGGCGCCGCCCGCGGTGCCCTTGGTGAGGTTGTCGACGGCGCTGACCGCGATGATCCGGCCGACCGCCGGATCGAGGGCCACCTGTACCTGGACGGCGTTCGACCCGTACACGGCCCCGGTACTGGGCCACTGCCCCTGCGGCAGCAGCCGGACGAACGGCTCGCCGGCCAGCGCCTTCTCGTACGCGGCCCGCACGTCCTGGACGCCGGTGCCGGGCCGGGCCACGGCGGAGCAGGTGGCCAGGATGCCGCGCGGCATGGGGGCCAGGGTCGGGGTGAAGGAGACGGCGACCTTGTGGCCCGCCACGGCGCTGAGGTTCTGCGCCATCTCCGGGGTGTGCCGGTGGCCGCCGCCCACGCCGTAGGGCCGCATGGACCCCATGACCTCGCTGCCGAGCAGGTCCGCCCGGGGCGACTTACCGGCACCCGACGTGCCCGACGCCGCGACGACCACCGCCTCCGGCCCGGCGATACGGGCCGCGTAGGCGGGGAAGAGCGCCAGGGACACCGCCGTCGGGTAGCAGCCCGGCACCGCGATGCGCCGGGCGCCCGCCAACTTCTCGCGGGCGCCCGGCAGTTCGGGCAGTCCGTAGGGCCAGGTGCCCGCGTGCGGCGAGCCGTAGAACCTCTCCCAGTCGGCCGCGTCCGCGAGACGGAAGTCCGCCCCGCAGTCGACGACGAGCGTGTCCTCGTCCAACTCCCGTGCCACGGCCGCGGACTGGCCGTGCGGCAGGGCGAGGAAGACGACGTCGTGCCCCCGAAGGGCCTCGGCGGTGGTGGGTCCCACCTCCCGTCCGGCCAGCGCGGTCAGGTGCGGCTGGAGGGTGCCCAGCCGCCGCCCCGCGCTGGAGTGCCCGGTCAGGGCACCGATCCGTACCTCGGGGTGGGAGAGGAGCAGACGCAGGAGTTCGCCCCCCGCGTACCCGCTCGCTCCGGCCACGGCTGCTCGCACTGTCATCTGCTCTCCTGGTGGGACGCGGTCGGGTTGCCTCGTGGCGTCAGCCGGACGTCTGCTCGCAGAACTCGGCGTTCAGGATGGGGAGGATCGCCGACGCGTCCCAGTCGCCGTTGTAGTTGAAGGTGAGTTCATGACGGCCGTCCTCGGTGAAGGCGGCCAGTGTCAGCGACCCCACCACGCCCCCGTCGTGGTACCAGATGTCGCCGCAGCCCATCGTGAGCTTCTCGACGCCCAGCCCGTAGGACGTGATCGGCAGGTCGGGGTTGACGACGGTCGTCTTCAGCTCCTTCAGCTGCTGCGCCGGCAGCAGCCTCCCGCCCAGCAGGGCCCGGTAGAACAGGTTCAGGTCGTGGGCGCTGGAGATGATGTCGCCGTCGCCCCAGTTCTGGGAGCCGTTCAGCTCGGTGACGTCGTCGATCCGCTCCGGCTGGGTGTCGTAGAAGAGCTTGGAGTAGCCGCGGGCGCTGGGTCGTGGCAGGTCGCTGCCGGTGCCGGGGTTGGACGTCGACGTCAGCCCCAGCGGCTCGATGATGCGCCGGCGCACCTCGTCCTCGTACGTCCTGCCGCCGGCCTTCTGGACGATCAGTGCCGCCAGGACGTCGTTGGTGTGGGAGAACGCGTGCCGGGCGCCGGGCTGGAACAGCGGCGCGTGGGAGAAGGCCACCTGCAGACGCTGCTGGGCCGTCAGGGTGTCGTAGCGGTGCTGCAGGAAGCTGTCGCCCATGGTGTACGTCTGGTAGTACGGCACGTCGGCGAGGTAGTCGAACAGCCCGCTGGTGTGGTTCAGCAGCTGCCGGACGGTGATCCGGGCGCCGTCGTTGCCGTTGCCGCTCACCACGCCGGGCAGGTAGCGCTCGACCGGGTCGTCGAGGTTGATCTTCCGCTCCGCCTCCATCTGGAGCAGGACCGTCGCCACGAAGGTGTTGGTGATGCTGCCGGTGCGGAACCGGTCGTTCTTGCCGCGCGGCGCGCCCGTCTCCCGGTTGCCGACGCCCACCGCGGTCTTCCAGACACCGGCGGCGTCCCGCGCCTCGGCGCTCACGCCGGGGACACCGGCCGCGACGGCCGCCTCGATCGCCGCCTGTGTGCTCTGGTGTCCGGCCGCCCCCGCGGCCGTGTCACCCGATGCCCGGGCGGGACCCGTGAGGACGGTGGCCGTCAGGGCCACCGCCGCCAGACCGACCACGCCGGCTCTTGGCCTGTTCCGCATCGTCATCGTCGTTTCCCCGTCTCTTCGTCTCGTCCGCACATTGGCTGGATCCGTACAGGTGCGGTTCGTGGCGGCACCGTAGGTCACCTGGCTCGCGGGCAACTCGTGCGGCGCCACCGTGGCCGAGAAGGCGCAGGTGCGCCGCCCTCCCGCCGCTCGCCGCCCTGCCCCGCCGGAGGCCGGAATCGATCGTTCCACCGGTGCGGGCAAGGGAGTTCGACGCACACCGGGTGTGGCCGGGCCGTACGTCCGCCGCCGCGCGGCGCCGCGGCGGCGGGGCCGGCGCGGGGGAGGGGCGGGGGAGGGCGGAGGGCCGCGTCCGGCGCCGTGGCCGCGTCCCGTGCCGTCCACGGCCTCGAACGGGCCCGGGCCGAGTCCGCGGGCCCGCCGTCGCCCGGTGCCCGGCCAGGTCCGGGGTCAGGGCGTCGGCGGGTGCCAGGGCGTTGCCGGGTGCCCGGCCGAGTCCGGGGTCAGGGTGTCGCGGGGGCCCGGTCGAGTCCGGTCGGGGCGTCGTCGGCTGCCCGGCCGGGTCCCGGGGCGGGGCGCCGCGGGCTGCCCGGCCGGTCCGCGGACCGGGGTCACCCGGTGCCCGGCGGCCCCGCGGGCGCGGCATCGTGGCACACGAAACCGGCCCGGTACAGAGGATCACCGCGGGGCGCGGGTGCGGGCCGACGGCAGGGGGCCGGCGGGGCCGTCGCCCTTGTAGCGCCGGCGGCGCGCTCCCTACGGTTTCGAGGCATCGCCGGGGCCGCCACCGGCGCCGGCTGTCCTGTCGACCGGACAGCGCGGGTGTCCCGTCGACCGGACGGGCACCGGCCGGCGGACCATCCGTGCCCGGTGCCCCTGCGCACCCGGCCAGGCGATTTCCATCCCGAGTCACCCCCTGACCGACAAGGACGGTGCCCAGTTGAGCACGAACCCCTTCGATGACGCGGACGGCCGTTTCCACGTGGTCGTCAACGACGAGGAGCAGCACTCCCTGTGGCCGGTGTTCGCCGAGGTGCCCGCGGGCTGGCGTGTGGTCTTCGGTGAGGCGGCCAAGGCCGAGTGCCTGGAGTACGTCGAGCAGAACTGGACCGACCTGCGGCCCAAGAGCCTTCAGGAGGCCATGGCGGCGGACTGACCGCCGCCGCTTTTGCGGCCCGGCCGGCACGACGCTGTCGTCCGCCCCGGACCGGTCCGCGCCCAGGAAGACACTTCGAGTGGGGAGTTGAAGGTTGTGACGGGGGCTGTGAGAACCGCGGGCAGGCACCGGCCGGGGCCCGTGGACGCCGGCCGCGCGTCGGCGCAGGGCGACGTCCTGTCCTTCGTGGGGTCGCAGGCCACGGTGCAGAAGTCGGGGATGGTCTTCCCCCCCAATCTGCCGGAGCGGTCCTGGGAGCGGATCGGCGCGAACCTGCGCGAGCTGGTGAACTCCTCCGCGTGGTGGCTCGCCGACTGGCTGCTCTACGGTGAGGCCACCTACGGGTGGCGGCGCTACAAGGAGGCGATCGAGCGCACCGGGCTCGACTACCAGACCCTGCGCAACTACGCGTGGGTGGCCCGGCGGTTCGAGCACCACCGCAGGCACGACGGCCTCAGCTTCGCCCACCACGCCGAGGTCACCCGCCTCTCGCCGCCGGAGCAGGACTACTGGCTGCGCAGGGCCGAACAGCAGAAGTGGTCGCGCAACGAACTGCGCAGGGCGCTCCGCGCCGGCCTGGCCGCGCAGAGCGACGAGGCCGGCGACTCCCCGGGCACGGACGCCGGGAAGCGGGAGGTGCCCCGGCCCGTCGGGCCGGCCGCCACCGAGCAGCACCGACAGGTCACCACGCTCACCATCGAGCTGTCCGCCGACCAGCTGGAGCACTACTCCCGGCAGGCCGCCGCACACGGCCTGCCCGTCGGCCGGTGGGTCACCCAGACGCTCGACACCACCGACCGGCACGACGCCGACCGGCACACCACCGACCGGCGCACCGCCTGAACGAACAGCGCGCACCGACGCACCGCCCGAAGCCGCACCGCACCGCCCGGGAGGGCCCCGCACCGCCCGACGGTGCCGGCACACCCCTACCGCGCGGTGGGCCGGCGGCTCGCCCGACCGGACACCCCTCATATCGGAGTCAGTTGATGATCCTTCAGGGAAAACGGGTCGCCCTTCCCCCGGCGCCCGTCGTCCACCAGCAGTTCGAGGCGCACGCGCAGGCCACCCCCGACGCCGTCGCCGTCGTCCGGGACGGCCGGCAGGTGACGTACGCCGAACTGGACGCGAGGGCGAACCGGTTCGCGCACTTCCTCACCGCGCGCGGACACGGCCGGGGCGCGAAGGTCGGCGTCTGCCTCGACTACTCCATCGACCTGCTCGTCGCCGTCCTCGGCACACTGAAGGCGGGCGCGGCCTACGTGCCGTTCGACCCGGCCTACCCGGCCGCCAGGCTCCAGCTGCTGCTGGGCCAGGTCCCCGGCCTCGCCCTGATCGTGGCCTCCCCGGCGACGGCCGCCATGGTCGAGACGGCGGCCGTCGACGTCGTCGACCTCGACGAGCTCGGCGAGCACCTGGCGGGCCTGCCGGCGACCTCTCCCGGCATCCCCGTCACGGGCGACGACATCTGCTACGCCGTCTTCACCTCCGGCTCCACCGGCACGCCGAAGCTGACCGCGGTGCGCCACGAGGGCTGGTTCAACCTGATGAACTGGCTGAAGCTCGAGTACGGCCTGCACAGCGGCTCGCACAACCTCGTCGTCAGCGCGTTCGGCTTCGACCTCTCCCAGCGCGCGCTGATGACACCGCTGTTCTGCGGCGCCACCCAGTACCTGCTGGCCAGCCGCAACTTCGACGCCATGCTGGCCTACCGCGTCCTGCGCGAGCACGACATCCGCGTGGTGCACTGCGCCTCCAGCACCCTGTACGT
The DNA here is from genome assembly GCF_042888945.1 of Streptomyces sp. NPDC002698. Classification (NCBI taxonomy): domain Bacteria; kingdom Bacillati; phylum Actinomycetota; class Actinomycetes; order Kitasatosporales; family Streptomycetaceae; genus Streptomyces; species Streptomyces sp. NPDC002698. The sequence goes on along the minus strand of NZ_JBIAQM010000063.1, from coordinate 19,279 downwards.
GCTGATCGACTGGGAGAGAGCGCGCGGCGGCGACGCCCTCACCCGCCTCGACTACGTCCTGTTCGGCGGGGAGGCGCTCAAGCCCGAGCGGCTCACCGACTGGATGCGGCGCGAGGGCAACACCTGCACCCTGCTGCACCAGTACGGCGTGGCCGAGTGCACGGACGTGGCGACGTCGTTCGACCTCGCCGGGTACCGGACGGGCGAGCACGACATCGCCCCGGTCGGCCGGCCGGCGTACAACACCGACATCCACCTCCTCGACGAGCGACTGCGCGGTGTCGAAGCGGGGGAGGAGGGCGAGATCTGCATCGCCGGGGCCGGTGTCGGCGCCGGCTACCTGGGCGCCTCCGGCCCCGAGAACGCCAAGTTCACGACGGTCGAGGTCGACGGCACGCCGGTCAGGCTGTACCGCACCGGCGACCGCGGCCGGGTGACCGAGGCCGGTGACCTCGTCGTCGCCGGGCGGATGGACGCACAGGTGAAGGTGCGGGGCATGCGCATCGATCCCACCGACATCGAACGCGCGCTCGGCAGGCTGGCCGAGGTGCGGGAGGCCGCCGTGGCGGTCACCCACACCGACGCCGGCGAGGCCGAGCTGACCGCGTTCGTGGTACCGGAGGCGGGCGCTCTCGCCGAGGACGCCGTGCGCGCCCGCCTCCTTCAAGCGCTGCCGCGGAACATGGTCCCGGCCAGGTTCATCGACATCGCGGCGATCCCTTTGAGCCCGCACGGGAAAGTCGACCGCGCGGCGCTGGTCGACGCCCTCAAGAACCGAGGACAGTGATGACTGCCGACAGCGTGCACGCCATCTGGCGCCGGGAACTCGAGCGCGACGACATAGCGGCCGACGACGACTTCTTCGCCCTCGGCGGCCAGTCCGTGATCATGGTCAGGATCCAGGGCGCCTTCCTGGAGGAACTGGGCGCCGAGGTCCCCATGGACCAGATGTTCCTCCACCCCACGGTGGCGTCGATCTCCGCCTACATCGAATCCCTGCCGCCGCAGCGATAGCCGGCCGGCCCCACAAGGATCTCCCGGCCCGCGGGCCGCGTCGCGTGCAAAAAACTATCTGGTCAGAGAGGCGCGCCATGTACGACGTGATTGTCATCGGTGCCCGTTGTGCGGGTTCGCCGACGGCCATGCTCTTCGCCCGGCAGGGCTACCGGGTCCTGCTGCTGGAGAAGGCACGGTTCCCGCAGGACACGCTGTCCTCGCACTACATCCACATGCAGGGCATGGGACTGCTGAACCGGTGGGGACTGCTCGGCAAGCTCCGCGACGCGGGCTGCCGGCCCATCACCCGCCAGAGCTACCAGGGCCCCGGCGTCCGCATCGAGGGCTTCTCCCTGCCGGTCGACGGCCTGGATTACACCTACGCCCCCCGGCGCTACGTCCTGGACCCGCTCCTCGCCGAAGGGGCCGTCGAGGCCGGCGTGGACTTCCGGGAGGGCTGCGCGGTCAAGGACCTGCTGTGGCAGGACGACCGGGTCGCCGGCGTGCGGTACACGACACCCGAAGGCACCGAGACCACCGAGCGGGCACGCCTGGTCGTCGGCGCGGACGGCATGCGCTCCCTGGTGGCCCGCAAGACGGGCGCGCAGAACGTCATCGAGCACCCGCGGGTGAGCTGCACCTACTACAGCTACTGGGAGAACGTCCCCTCGCACTTCGAGCTGTACGAGCGGCCCGGCCGCTGGATCGGCGTCATCCCCACCAACGACGACCTCACGCTGCTCATGACCTACTTCCCGCAGGACCTCTACAACGAGGTCCGCAAGGGAGTGGAGCCCTTCTACCTCGACTCCTTCCGCACGACCGCGCCCGAGCTGTACGAGCGGATGCGGGCGGGCCGGCGGGTGGAGCAGATCTACGGCACGGGCCACCAGGAGAACTACTTCCGCAAGGCCTACGGCCCCGGCTGGGTGCTGGTCGGCGACGCGGTCAACCACAAGGACTCCATCACCGCCCGCGGCATCACCGAGGCCTTCGCCCAGGCCCAGTCCCTCATCGACCACGTCGGCACGCAGCTGCACGACGACGCCGCGCTGCGCACCGCGCTCAAGCGCTACGAGAACGACCTGAGCGGCGAGGCCCTCAGCCACTACCAGGGCGCCCTGAACGTGGCCGAGCTCAAGCCCGAGAGCCGCGTGGAGATGCTGCAGCAACTGGTCGGCCACCAGGAGCACATCGACCGCTACTTCTCGACCCTGTCGGGAGCGTGCTCCATCGACGACTTCTACAACGACGAACTTCTGGACCTGCTCGACCTGAGCTGAGTGACGGCCTGCTCCCTCCTGGTTCTGCCGATTTGGAGAAACACAATGATCCCGTTGTCGTTCGCGCAGCGCCGGCTGTGGTTCGTGGACCGGTTCGAAGGCCCCTCGCCGACCTACAACGGCGCTTTCGCCCTGCGGCTGACCGGTGCGCTGGACGTCGGCGCGCTGCGGGCGGCGCTCGGTGACGTCGTCGACCGGCACGAGGTCCTGCGCACCGTGATCGTCGAGGGCGACGACGGCGTCCCGCACCAGCAGGTGCTGGCGTCGGGGGAGAGGCCCTTCGACCTGAGGGTCCTCGACGTCACCGAGCAGGACCGGGCGGCGGCCGTCGAGGAGGCGGCCACCGCCACCTTCGACCTGGCCGTCGACACCCCGATCCGCGCCCGGCTGCTGCGGTGCGCACCCGACGAGCACACCCTGGTCATCGTCGCGCACCACATCGCCGTGGACGGGGAGTCCTTCGGGCCGCTGTTCCGCGATCTGACCACCGCCTACGCGCTCCGCGCCGAGGGCGGGGCACCCGAGTGGGAACCGCTTCCGGTGCAGTACGCGGACTACACGCTGTGGCAGCGCGACGTGCTCGGCGACGAGTCCGACCCGGACAGCGTCTCCGCCCGCCAACTGGCCTACTGGGGCAAGGCGCTGGCCGACCTCCCGCAGCCGCTGGCCCTGCCGACGGACCGCCCGCGCCCGCGGGTGATGAGCCCCGACGGCGACCGGATCCCGTTCACCATCGACCCCGACCTGCTGGGTGCCGTGGAGAAGCTGGCCACCGGGGCGGACACCACGGTGTCGATGGTCATGCACTCGGCGCTGGCGGTCCTGCTGCACCACCTCGGATGCGGCGACGACCTGTCCATCGGCGCCCCGATCACGGACCGCACCGACGAGGAACTGCGCGACCTCGTCGGCTTCTTCGTCAACACCTGGGTGCTGCGCGTCGACCTCTCCGGCAACCCGACCTTCCGCACCCTGCTCGACCAGGTCCGCGACCGCTCGCTGGCCGCCTACGACAACCAGGACATGCCCTTCGAGCGGCTGGTGGAGCTCCTCAACCCCGACCGCTCCACCGCCTACAACCCCTTCTTCCAGGTCATGCTCTCCTGGCAGCCGCCCGTGCCGCCGCTGGAACTGCCCGGCCTCGGCGTCCAGGTCGAACGGCTGGAGACCGCCACCGCCAAGTTCGACCTGTTCTTCGACCTCCTCCCGGACAGCTCCGGCGGCGCCCGGTGCCGGCTGGAGTACGCCACCGGCCTCTTCGACCAGGACACCGCCGACGCCATCGCCCAGCGGTTCGTCCGCGTGCTGGGCCGGCTCGTGGCCGACCCCGAGCGCGCCGTCGCCACCGTCGACGTCCTCGACGCCACCGAGCGCGAACACCTGCTCGCCCGCACCGACGACACGGCCGCGGCGGCGCCCGCGGCGACGATCCCGCAGCTGTTCGAGAGCCAGGCCGCCCGCACCCCCGACGCCCCCGCGCTCGCCTGCGACGGCCGGACCCTGACCTACCGGGAACTGGACGAGCGGGCGAACGCGCTCGCCTGGGAACTCATCCGGCGCGGCGCCGGCCCCGAGGACCTGGTGGTCCTCGCGCTGCCGCGCACCGAGGACCTGGTGATCGGCCTGCTCGGCATCCTCAAGTCCGGTGCGGGCTACGTGCCGCTGGACCCCCAGTACGCCCGGGGACGGGCACACAGCGTGCTGTCCGAGGCGGCCCCGCGCTTCGCGGTCACCGACACCGCGACCTGGCAGGAGATCCCCGCCGACACCATCGACACCGTCGTCCTCCTCGACCGGCACGCCGACTGGGAGCCCGCCACGGGCGCCCCCGACGACACGGCCCGCCGCGCGCCGCTCGGCCCGGACAACCTGGCGTACGTGATGTACACCTCCGGCTCCACCGGCAAGCCGAAGGGCGCGGCCATCACCCACCGGGGCGTCGCCGACGGCGTACGGGAACTGGTGGACGTCCTCGACACCCCGCCCGGGTGGCGGATGCTGGCCGGCACCTCCGTCAACTTCGACGTCTCCGTCTTCGAGCTGCTGACCACCCTGACCACCGGCGGCACGGCCGAGATCGTCGCGAACACGCTGGCACTGGCCGAGCGCGACGACTGGGACGGGCACATCGTCAGCGGCGTCCCCTCGGTACTGGGCGAACTCGTCCCCCACCTCGGCAAAGCGCCCGGCATCCGCACGGTCGTCCTCGCCGGCGACGTGCTCCCGGGCCGGCTGGTGCGCCAGCTGCGCGAGGCCCTGCCCGACGCCCGCATCATCAACTCCTACGGCCAGAGCGAGAGCTTCTACGCCACCGCCTTCTCCCTCGCACCGTCCAAGGAGTGGGCCGACGGCGACGTCGCCCCCATCGGCACCCCGCTGGGCAACATGCGCGCCTACGTCCTCGGCCCGGGCCTCGCCCCGGTGCCCCAGGGCGTCATCGGCGAGCTGTACGTCGCCGGCACCTGCCTGGGCCGCGGCTACCACGGCCGCACCGCCCTGACCGCCGACCGCTACGTGGCCAACCCCTACGGCCCGGCCGGCGAGCGGATGTACCGCACCGGCGACCTGGCCCGCCGCAACGCGCAGGGACAGCTGGAGTGCGTGGGCCGCGGCGACGGCCAGGTCAAGGTGCGCGGCTTCCGCATCGAGACCGCCGAGGTCGAGGCGGCGATCACCCAGCACCCCGGCATCAGCGAGGCGGTGGTCATCAGCCGTGAGGTGCCCGCGGGCGGCAAACGGCTCGTCGCCTACGTGGTGCACACCGGTGAGGGAGCCGTCGGCGACGACGGCGCCGGCGGCATCGGCGACGTGGACGTCCTCGCCGGAGCCTCCTCCGCCGAGCTGCGCAAGTTCGTCGCCGCACGGCTGCCCGACTACATGGTCCCGGCCGCCTTCGTGGCCCTGGGCCGCCTCCCCCTGGGCCCCACCGGCAAACTGGACCGCGCGGCCCTGCCCGAACCGGAGTTCCTCGGCGAGGTCTACCGCGAGCCCCGCACCGAGGCCGAGACGATCATCACCGCCGCCTACGCGGACGTCCTGGGGGTGGAACGCGTCGGCGCCGACGACGACTTCTTCGCGGTCGGCGGCGACAGCCTCCGCTCCATCCAGGTGGTGGCCAGGGCCAGGGCCCGCGGCCTGGAACTGTCCACCCGGGAGATCTTCGAGTGCCGCACCGCGGCCCGCCTCGCCGAGGTCGCCTCCGCCCGCCAGGGACGGACACCCGTCCTGGAGGAGGACGAGAGCGGCGGCGTCGGGCCGATGCCGCTGCAGCCGGTGGCCCGGCACGTGTTCGAGCACGGCGGCGGGACGAACCGGTTCGCCATGTCGATGGTCCTCGAACTGCCCACGGGCATCGACGCGGACGCTCTCGCCGCGACCCTGGACGCCGTCCTCGACCGGCACGACCTGCTGCGCGCGCACCTGGTGCCCGGCGACGAGCCCACCCTCGTCGCCCGCCCGGCGGGCACCGTGCGGGCGGCGGACCTCATCCGCCGGGTCGACTGCGACGGCCGCTGGGAGGAGCCGTCCGCGCTGGCGGCGGCGAAGACGGAACTGCACGACGCGGTCGGCCGCCTGGACCCGCAGGCCGGAACCATGGCCGACTTCGTCTGGTTCGCCGCCGCATCGGGTGAGGGCAGGCTGCTCGTGGTCCTGCACCACCTGGTGGTGGACGGCGTCTCCTGGCGCATCCTCATGGCGGACCTCGCCGAGGCGTGGCGGCAGGTCCGCACCGGCACCGCGCCCGAACTGCCCCCGGTCGGCACCTCCGCCCGCCGCTGGGCGGCCGCCCTGGCCGACGAGGCGCTCTGCGAGCAGCGGGAAGCGGAACTGCCGTACTGGCGCGACCTCCTCGAATCACCCAACCCCCCGCTGGGCACCCGGGCGTTCGACCCGGCACTCGACGTGTGGTCCACCGTCGAGACCGTACGGGTGCAACTGCCCGCCGACGTCACCGACACCGTGCTGACCAAGCTCCCCGCCGCGTTCAAGAGCACCGGCACCGACGTACTGCTCGCCGCCCTCGCCCTGGCCGTCGACCACTGGCGCGCCACGGACGGCCCGACCCTGGTCCGCCTCGAAGGACACGGCCGCGAGGAGGACGCCGTCCCCGGCGCCGACCTCTCCCGCACCGTCGGCTGGTTCACCACCATGTACCCGGCCCGCGTCGACGTGACGGCGGTGGACCTGGCCGACGTGCTGGCCGGCGGCCCCGCCGCCGCGAAGGCGATCAAACGGGTCAAGGAGCAGCTGCGCGAGGTCCCCGGCAAGGGCCTGGGCTACGGACTGCTGCGCCATCTGAACCCCGAGACCGCCGAACAGCTCGACGGCCTCCCGGTGCCGCAGATCGGGTTCAACTACCTCGGCCGGATCTCCGACACCGACGTGCCCGAGCACCTGCGCACCGGCGGATGGGGACCGGCGTCCTGGTCCGCCGAACTGATCGCGCAGCCCGACCCGGACCTGCCCGCCCTGTCCGCCCTGGAGGTCAACTCCGTCGCCACGGACACCGCCGAGGGCACCCGCCTGCAGGCCGCCTTCATGTTCCCCACCGGAGTGCTCTCCCGCGAGCGGACCTCGGAACTGGCCGAGCTGTGGGTGAAGGTGCTGCACGGCATGGCCGCGTACGCCGCCACCGAGGACATCGGCGGGCTCACCCCCTCCGACGCCCCGCTGGTCACCGTCGGCCAGGCAGACATCGAGACGTGGGAGGAGCGCTACGGCCGGCTCGCCCAGGTGTGGCCGCAGGCCCCGGGACAGTCCGGCATCCAGTTCCAGGCCGCGCTCGCCGACGGCGCCTTCGACGTCTACCACATGCAGTTCGTGCTGCACCTGTCCGGACACGTCGACCCCGACCGCATGCGGGCCGCCGGACAGGCACTGCTCGAGCGGTACCCGAACCTGCGCTCCGCGTTCCTGACCACCGCCGCCGGCGAGCCGGTGCAGGTCGTGGCCGAGCACGTCGACCTGCCCTGGCAGCACCTGGACCTGACCGGATACAGCGAGACCGAGCAGAACGCGGCCCTGGACGCGGCACTGGCCGCCGACCGCGCCGACCAGCTCGACCCCACCCGGCCGCCGCTGCTGCGCCTGGCCCTGCTCACCTGCGGGCCCCGGCAGGCCAAGCTCGTCCTCACCGCGCACCACACCCTGTTCGACGGCTGGTCCTCACCGCTGGTGATCACGGACCTGGTGAGGCTGTACGCCGGCACCGGCGGCCTCGCCCCGGTCCGCTCCTACGGCGACTACCTGGCCTGGCTGACCCGGCAGGACAAGGAGGCCTCCGCCGCCCGGTGGAAGGCCGAGCTCGACGGATTCGACGAGCCGACCCTGGTGGCCGCGGGCCTCACCTCCCAGCAGGAGGCGCACTCCCTGGGACGGGTCGAGGTGCCGCTGTCCATCGACAAGGGCCGCGAACTGGCCCGGCGCGCCGCACAGCTCGGCGTCACGCTCAACACCCTGCTCCAGGGCGCCTGGGCGGTGCTGGTCTCCAAGCTGACCGGGCAGCACGACGTGGTCTTCGGCGCCGCCGTCAACGGCCGCCCGGCCGACCTGACCGGCAGCGACGAGATGGTCGGCCTGTTCATCAACTCCCTGCCGACCAGGGCCCTGTGCCGGCCCGAAGCCAGCCTGGGCGAGGTCATCACCGACCTGCAGAACCGGCAGGTCGCCCTGCTCGACCACCACTACTACGGCCTGGCCGACATCCAGCGCGGCACCGGCCTGCCCTCCCTGTTCGACACGATCGTGGTGTTCGAGAACTACCCGGTCGACCGCGAGGGCATCGTCGACGCCAACGCCTCCGCGGGCTTCACGATCGACGCCATCCGCCCGTTCGCGGGCTCCCACTACCCCCTCACCCTCAACTCCTCCGACCCCTACCTGCGCCTGTCCCTCGACTACCAGAAGAACCTCTACGACCACCAGGCGGCCGAGACCATCGCCGCCCGGCTCGTCCGCGTGCTGGAGCAGGTCCTCAAGGACCCCACGGTGCCGGTCGCCGCCGTGGAGGTCCTGGGGGAGGAGGAACGCGACCGGCTGGTGCGGCAGATCAACGACACCGCGCACCCGCTCACCCCCGACACCCTGCCCGGCGCGTTCGAGGCCCAGGCCGCCCGCACCCCCGACCGCCTCGCGGTCATCGGCGAGCACGAGCGGCTGACCTACGCCGAGTTCAACAAGCGCGCCAACCAGCTCGCGCACTGGCTCATCGAGCAGGGCGCGGGCCCCGAAAAACTGGTCGCGGTGAAGATCCCCCGCTCGGTGGACCTGATGGTGGCGATCTACGCCGTGGTCAAGGCCGGCGCCGCCTACGTGCCCATCGACACCGAACTGCCCGAGGACCGGGTACGGCACGTCCTGGACAGCGCACGGCCGCTGCTGGTGCTCGACCAGAGCCTCCCGGACGTCTCCGGCCACCCGCGGAGCGACCCCGAGCGCACCCTGTCGCCGGACAACGCCGCCTACGCCATCTTCACCTCCGGCTCCACCGGCGGCCCCAAGGGCGTGCCGGTGGCACACCGGGCGATCATGAACCGGCTCCGGTGGGGCCTGGCCCACTTCGACGTCGGGGCCGAGGACCGGGTGCTGCTGAGCACCACGGCGAGCTTCGACGTGTCGGTGCCGGAACTGTTCGCGCCCCTGCAGGCCGGTGCCGCGGTCGTCATCGCCCGCCCCGACGGCCGCCGCGACCCCGCCTACCTGGCGGAGCTGATACGGCGCGAACAGGTCACCGGCGCGGACTTCGTGCCCTCCCTGCTGGAGGCGTTCGTCGCCGAACCCTCGGCGAGGCACTGCACCAGCCTGCGCTGGATCGAGGTCGCCGGCGAGGCGTTCCTGCCCGCGCTGGCCGACCGGTTCACCCGGCTGCTGCCCCACTGCACCGCCAACAACCTCTACGGACCCACCGAGGCGGCCGTCGAGGTCACCGCCCACCAGTACGTGCCCGGCGCGGACCGGCTGCCGATCGGCACACCGGTGTGGAACACCCAGGTGTACGTCCTGGACGCGGCGCTGCGCCCGGTCCCGGCCGGAGTCACCGGAGAGCTGTACCTCGCCGGCGACCAGCTCGCCCGGGGCTACCTCGGGCAGATGGGACTGACCGCGGGCCGCTTCGTGGCCTGCCCGTTCGGTACGCCCGGCAGCCGCATGTACCGCACCGGGGACGTCGTGCGCTGGAGCGGGGACGGCCAGGTGGAGTACATCGGCCGCTCCGACTTCCAGGTCAAGATCCGCGGCTTCCGCATCGAGCTCGGCGAGATCGAACAGGCCCTCGCCGCGCACCCGGACGTCGACAGCGCGGTGGCCCTGGTGCGCGAGGACCGCCCCGGCGACCAGCGCCTGGTCGCCTACCTCGTGCCGGCCGCCACCACGGACCCGGCCGGCCTGGACCTCGCCGCCCTGACCGGCCTGGCCCGCGAACGGCTGCCGGAGTACATGGTCCCCACCGCGCTCGTGCCGCTCGCCGAACTGCCCAAGACACCCAGCGGGAAACTCGACCGGGGCGCCCTGCCCGCACCCGACCGCGCCGAGACCGCCACCGGACGAGGGCCGCGCAACCACAACGAGGAAGTCCTGTGCCGGCTGTTCGCCGAACTCCTCGGAGCGGACGAGGTCGGCATCGACGTCGACTTCTTCGACAACGGCGGGCATTCGCTGCTGGCCACCCGGCTGGTCGGCCGCATCCGCAGCGAGCTCGGCGTCGACGTGAAGGTCACGACCGTGTTCCGCAGCCCGACCGTGGCCGAACTGGCGACCCGGATCGAGAAGTCGGCCAAGTCGAACCGCCTCCAGCTGCGACAGATGAACGTTGAGGAGTAGCACGATGATCCCGTTGTCCTTCGCCCAGCGCCGGCTGTGGTTCCTCCACCGCCTGCAGGGGCCGTCCGCGACGTACAACATCCCGTTCGTGCTGCGCCTGGACGGGCCGCTGGACACCAAGGCCCTGGCCGCGGCGGTGACCGACGTCGCCACCCGGCACGAGAGCCTGCGCACCCTGCTCGTCGAGAACGAGGACGGTATCCCGGAGCAGCGGATCCTGCCGGTCGAGGAGGCCGACCTCGCCTTCCGGGTGGTCGACGTGACCGCGGACGCGGTGGACGACGCGATGCGCCGCTTCGTGGGCGAAGGCTTCGAACTGGACACGGACCTGCCGCTGCGCACCCGCGTCCTGCGCCTCTCCGCGCACGAGCACGTGCTGGTGTTCGTCTTCCACCACGTCGCCGCGGACGGCGCGTCGATGGCCCCGTTCCTGCGCGACCTGCTGGCCGCGTACGCCGCCCGCGGGCGCGGCCAGGCCCCCGACTGGCAGCCGCTCACGGTGCAGTACAAGGACTACACCGTGTGGCAGCGCCAGATGCTGGGCGACGAGGACGACCCCGACAGCGTCGCCTTCGAACAACTCGACTACTGGCGGCGCGAGCTGTCCGGAGTGCCGCAGCCGGTGCAGCTGCCGCTGGACCGCCCGCGGCCCACCTCGGCCGGCCACCGCGGCGGCCATGTCGACCTCGAACTCGAACCCGACGTGGTCACCGGGATCGGCCGCCTGGCCGCCGAGCACGGCGCCACCGCGCCGATGGTCGCCCAGGCCGCGCTCGCGGTGCTGCTGCACCACCTCGGCGCCGGCAACGACCTCACCATCGGCAGCCCCATCGAGGGACGCCCCGACGAGCAGCTGGAAGACCTGATCGGGTTCTTCGCCAACACCTGGGTGCTGCGCGTCGACCTCTCCCGCAACCCGACGTTCGGCGATCTGCTGGACCAGGTCCGCGACCGGGCGCTCGGCGCCTACGACAACCAGGACGTCCCCTTCGAGCACCTGGTGGAACTCCTCAACCCCGACCGCACCACCGCCTACCAGCCGCTGTTCCAGGTGATGCTGGCCTGGCAGTTCGCCTGGTCCCCCCTCGAGATACCCGGCCTCAAGGTCACCCCCGTCCCGCTGGGCACCGACACCGCCAAGTTCGACCTGTTCTTCAACATCGTCCCCGACCCCTCGGGCCGCGCCTACGGACGCCTGGAGTACGCGACGGAACTGTTCGACCACGCCACCGCCCGGAGCCTGGTCGACCGCTACGTCCGCGTGCTGCGCCAGGTCGTCGCCGACCCCGGCACACGCCTGGGCCGGGTGGAGATCCTCACCACGGACGAACAGGACCGGCTGACCCGGCTGAACGACACCACGGCCCCCGTGCCGGACACGACGGTGGCCGACCTGGTCGCCGCCCAGGCGGCACGGACCCCGGACGCGACCGCGGTGGTCTGCGGGCCGGCGGAACTGTCGTACCGCGAACTGGAGACCCGCGCCGGCCGGCTGGCCGCCGTGCTGCGCGAGCACGGCGTCGGGCCGGACGTCCTGGTCGCCGTGGCACTGCCCCGCTCCGCGGACCTGGCCGTCGCGCTCCTCGCCGTCCTCAAGGCCGGCGGCGCCTACCTGCCCGTCGACCCGAACTACCCGGCCGCGCGCGTCGACCTGCTGCTCACCACCGCCGATCCGGCCCTGGTGCTGAGCGACCACGCGACGGCGCCCATCATCGCCGACACAGCGCAGCGCGTCCTGCACCTCGACGACCTGAGCCTGGACGGGCCCGCCGTCCAGGCACCCGACGCCGGCACCGGCCCGGACCACCTCGCCTACGTGATGTTCACCTCCGGCTCGACCGGCACCCCCAAGGGCGTCGCCGTCACCCACGCCGCCGTGGTCAACGGCGTACGGGACCTGGCCCGGCGCACCCACGTCGGGGCCGGCTCACGGATGCTCGCCGCGACCTCGGTGAACTTCGACGTCTCCGTGTTCGAGATCTTCACCGCACTGACCTGCGGAGCGAGCGTGGAGATCGTCCGCGACGTCCTCGAACTCGCCGAACGCGACACCTGGTCGGGCACCACCATCAGCGCCGTACCGACCGTCTTCGCCGCACTGCTCGACCAGCTCGCCACCGACGACACCCCCGGCCTCCGGCTCGACGTCGAAACCGTCATCTTCGCCGGCGAGGCGCTGGCCGCGGACATGGTCCACAGAGTGCGGCAAGCCCTGCCCGGCACCCGCGTCGTCAACGCCTACGGCCAGACCGAGAGCTTCTACGCCGCCACCCACACCGTCCCGCGGCAGGGGAGCGACACCGGCGCGATACCGGTCGGAACCCCGCTGGCCAACATGCGCGCCCACGTCCTGGGACCCGGACTCGCCCCGGCCCCGCAGGGCGTGATCGGCGAGCTGTACGTGGCGGGCCCGGTCGCCCGCGGCTACCACCGCAACGGCGCCGCCACCGCGGAACGCTTCGTGGCCTGCCCCTTCGGACCGCCCGGCACGCGCATGTACCGCACCGGCGACCTGGCCCGGTGGGACGCCGAGGGCCGGCTCAGGTACGCCGGACGCGCCGACGACCAGGTCAAGGTCAACGGCATCCGCGTCGAGCCGACGGAGATCGAGACCGTCCTGGCCCAGCACCCCGCCGTCGCCCAGGCCGTCGTCACCGTGTGCGCCGACCACACCGGCACCAAACGGCTCGTCGGCTACGTGGCCCAGACCGGCGCCGGTGCCACAGGCGGCGACGCGGACATCAACGCCAGTGTCTCGGTGGCCGATCTGCGCCGCTTCGCGGCCAAGCGGCTGCCCGACTACATGGTCCCCGCCCAGCTGGTGGTCCTCGAGCGGCTGCCGCTGACCGCCAACGGCAAACTGGACCGGGCCGCCCTGCCCGAGCCGCAGTTCACCGGCACCGAGTACCGCGCGCCACGCACCGAGGCCGAGCGGGTGCTGGCCGAGGTCTACGCCGACGTCCTGGGCGCCGGGCGGGTGGGCGTCGACGACGACTTCTTCACCGGCGGCGGCGACAGCATCCGCTCCATCCAGGTCGTGGCACGCGCCAAGACCCGCGGCGTCGTCGTCACCACCCGGGAGATCTTCGAGCACCGCACCGTCGCCCGGCTCGCCGAGCTGGTCGAGGGCCGGGCCGACGAGGAGCGGGTGACCCTGGCCGAGCTGCCGGGCGGCGGCGTGGGCTGGGCCCCGCTGCCGCCGACCGCGGCCCACGTCCTCGCCCTGGGCGGCGGCATCGGCCGGTTCTGCATGTCCGCGCTGCTGACCCTGCCCGAGGACATCGACCGCACCGGCCTCACCGCGACCCTGCAGGCCCTCCTGGACCGGCACGACGTGCTGCGCTCCCACCTGGACCGGGCCGAGAAGGGCCTGCGCATGCGGGAGGCGGGCACCGTGGACGCCGCCGCGCTGGTGCGCGAGGTCCCCTACGACGCCGCCACCGTGCAGGCCGAGCTGGACGCGGCCGCGGACCGCCTGGACCCGGACGCCGGCGTGATGGCCCAGTTCGTGCGGCTCACCTGCGCCACCGGGTCCGACCGGCTGCTGATCGTGCTGCACCACCTGGTCGTCGACGGGGTGTCCTGGCGGATCCTGCTGCCCGACCTGGTGGCCGCCTGGCAGCGGGTCAAAACCGGCCTCGAACCCCTGCCGGCACCCGCGGGCACCTCACTGCGGCGCTGGACGCACGCGCTCGCCGAGCAGGCCGCCACCGCCGGGCGCATCGCCGAACTGCCGCTGTGGCAGGACATCCTCGCCGGTGACGAACCGGTCCTGGGCACCCGCCCGCTGGACCCCGCACGCGATGTCACCTCCACCGTCGACACCGTCCGCGTCCAGCTGCCGGCCGATGTCACCGCCACCCTCCTCGACACCGTGCCCGCCCTCTTCCGCGGCGGCGTCGACGACGGCCTGCTCACCGGCCTGGCCCTGGCCCTGGCCCGCTGGCGCCGCACCCGCGGCGTGCCCGCCGCCCCGGCCCTGGTCCGGCTCGAGGGCCACGGCCGCGAGGACCACCTCGTCCCCGGCGCCGACCTGTCCGCCACCGTCGGCTGGTTCACCGCCATGTACCCGGTCGCCCTGGACGTGACCGGCATCGACCTGGCCGACGCGTTCGCCGGCGGCCCCGCCGCCGGCCGGGCCCTCAAGGCCGTCAAGGAACAGCTGCGGGCCGTCCCCGACCACGGCATGGGATACGGCCTGCTGCGCCACCTCAACGCGAGGACCGCGCCCGCGCTGGCCCGCCTGCGCCGCCCGCAGATCGGCTTCAACTACCTCGGCAAGGCCTCCGGCGCGGACATCCCCGAGGAACTGCGGGGCCTGGGCTGGGCACCCGACACCACCCACCGCGACCTGATCGCCGCGCCCGACGCGGACATGCCGGTCCTCTCCGCGCTGGAGATCAACGCGGTGGCCACCGACACCGGCGACGGCGACGAACTGACCGCCTACTTCGGCTTCCCCACCGGCCTCCTGTCCCGCGAGGACGTCACCGAACTGGCCGCCCTGTGGACCCAGGCCCTGACCGCGCTGGCCCGCCACGCCACCACCCCCGACGCCGGCGGCCTCACCCCCGCCGACGCCCCCCTGGTCACGGTGGGCCAGGCGGAGATCGACGCCTGGGAGGCCCGCTTCGGCAAGCTCGCCAAGATCTGGCCGACGACCCCCGCCCAGTCCGGGATCCTCTTCCAGGCCAAGCTCGCCGGGGCGTCGTTCGACCCCTACCACATCCAGCTGGTGTTCCACCTGTCCGGCAAGGTCGACCCGCAGCGGATGCGCCGCGCCGGGCAGGCACTCCTGGACCGCCACCCCGTCCTGCGCGCCGCGTTCGTCGACCGGGCCGACGGCGACCTCGTCCAGGTGATCCCGGAGTCGGTGACGCTGCCCTGGCGGCACCTCGACCTGACCGCCCTCGACGAGCCGCAACGCACCGAGACCTTCGAGCGGTTCCTCACCCAGGACCAGAAGACCTACTTCGAGGCGGACAACCCGCCGCTGATGCGCCTGGCCCTGGCCGTCCTCGACCCCGACCGGCCCGAACTCGTCCTGACCGCCCACCACACCCTCTACGACGGCTGGTCCACACCGCTGCTGATGCAGGACCTGCTGCTGCTGTACGCCGCCGACGGCGACGCCTCCGCACTGCCCGCCACCCGCGACTACGGCGACTTCCTGTCCTGGCTCACCCGCCAGGACCCCGAGGAGGCGGCACGGGCGTGGGCGGCCGAACTCGACGGGATCGGCGAGCCGGCCCTGCTCGCCCCCGACTCCGCCGACGCGGACGACGGCGTCCGCGACCAGGTCGAGGTCGCGCTGCCGGTCGAGGAGGCACACGAACTGGTACGCCGCTCCTCCGAGCTGGGCATCACCGTCAACACCCTGGTGCAGGGCGCCTGGGCGCTGCTGCTGGGCCAGCTCACCGGCCGCCAGGACGTGGTGTTCGGCGCCACCGTCTCCGGGCGCCCGCCCGCGGTGACGGACGTGGAGTCGATGGTCGGCATGTTCATCAACACCCTTCCCGTACGGGTGACCCACACCCCCGGCGACACCGTCGGCGAGGTCCTGGAGCGCCTCCAGCGCCGCCAGGCCGGCCTGGCCGAGCACCACCACCACGGGCTCGCCGAGATCCAGAAGTCCGCCGGGGTACGGTCCCTGTTCGACACGCTGGTCGTCTTCGAGTCCTACCCGGTCGACCGGGAGGGCCTGGAGGACGCCAGCGACGCCGCGGACGGGATCACCTTCACCGGCCTGCGCCCGTCCGCCGGCAACCACTACGCGCTGTGCCTGACGGCGGCGGCCGACCCGCATCTGCAGCTCGTCATCCAGTACGCGCCGGGCGTCTTCGACCGGGACACGGTCCAGACGTACGTGGCCCGCCTGGTGCGCTTCCTGCGGCAGCTGGCGGCCGACCCCGCGCTGAAGGTCGCGCGGATCGACGCGCTCGAGCCCGGCGAACGCGAGCGGATGCTGGAGCGGTTCGACGACGACGCCGCCCGGGCCCGCCACGTCACGCTCACCGAACTGGTCGAGGCGCAGACGGCCCGGATCCCGGACAAGGTCGCCGTGGCCGCCCGGGGCGAGTCGCTGACGTACGCCGAACTGGACGCCCGCGCCGAGGCGCTCGCGGCCGAACTGGCCCGGCACGGAGTGGGCCCCGAGACCGTGGTCGGCGTGGTCCTGCCGCGCACCGTGAACATGGTCGTGGCCCTGCTGGGCGTGCTCAAGGCGGGCGGCGCCTACCTGCCCGTCGACCCCGCCTACGCCGCCGCCCGTCTCCCGCACGTCCTGCCCACCGCCCGGCCCCACCTGGTCCTGACCGACGCCGGCACCCGCGACCTCGTCCCCGCCACCGACATCCCCGTCCTCCTCCTCGACGACATCGACCTCAAGGCCCCGCCCGTGGACGCCCCGCGGGCCGGGGCACGGCCGAAGGCCGGTCCGGACAGCCTCGCCTACGTCATCTACACCTCCGGCTCCACCGGCGTGCCCAAGGGCGTGGGCGTCACCCAGTCCACCGTCGTCAACGCCGTGGACACGATGGTCGCGCAGGCCGGGGCCGAGGCCGGACGACGCGTCCTGGTCGCCGCCTCCTTCGGCTTCGACGTCGCCACCTTCGAGACCTTCGCCGCCCTCACCCGGGGCGGCACCGCCGAGATCGTGCGCGACGTGCTGGAACTGGCCGAACGCGACAGCTGGGACATCGACGTCGTCTGCTCGGTCCCCTCCGCCTTCGCCGAGCTCGTCGACCAGCTCGCCGACCGCATCGACCCCACGGCACTGAACATCTCCGGGGAGGTTTTGACCCCGGTCCTGGCGGAGCGGGTGCGCACCCGCTGGCCCAAGGCCCGCGTCATCAACAGCTACGGCCCCAGCGAGACGTTCTACGCCACCGGTTTCCTCCTGGACCCCGACGAGCCGTACACGCAGGGTGTGCCCATCGGGCGTCCCTTCCCCGGCGTACGGGCCTACATCCTCAGCCCCGGCCTCGGCCTGCTGCCCGCGGGCACCCCGGGCGAGCTGTACCTGGCCGGAGCCGGCCGCGGCTACCACCGCCAGGCGGGCCTGACCGCGGACCGCTTCGTCCCCGACCCCTACGGGCCCGCCGGCTCGCGGATGTACCGCACCGGCGACCTGGCCCGCTTCACCCCGGGCGGCGAGCTGCAGCACCTGGGCCGCATCGACACCCAGGTGAAGATCCGCGGCTACCGCGTGGAACCCGCCGAGGTCGAGGCCGCCCTGACCACCCATCCGCGCATCGCCCAGGTCGCCGTCGTGACCCAGCAGCCCGGCGACACCACCCCCTACCTGGCCGCCTACCTCGTCCCCGCGGACGGCGCGAGCGTGCCGGACGCGGCCGAGATCCAGGAGCACCTGGCCGACCGGCTGCCCGAGTACATGGTGCCCGCCGCCTACGTGGCGCTGGAGCGGCTGCCCCTGTCGCCCAACGGCAAGCTCGACCTCAAGGCCCTGCCCGCCCCCGACCTCACCTCCCACACCCCCTTCAGGGCACCCACCACCCCACGCGAGGAGGCGCTGGCCAGGCTGTTCGCCGAGGTGCTCGGACTGGAGAAGGTCGGCGTCGACGACGGCTTCTTCGAACTCGGCGGGCACTCCCTGCTCGCCACCCGGCTGATCACCCGGGCCCGCTCCGAGATCGGGATGGAGATACCCATCCGGAAGATCTTCGACCTGCCGACGGTCGCGGCGCTCGCCGCATGGTCGGAGGAATCGGCCGTACCCCTTCGCCCCGCTCTGCGCAGGATGATCCCAGAGGAGTAGAACCCGTGATTCCGCTTTCGTTTGCACAGCGCCGCATGTGGCTCACGCACCAGCTGGAGGGCGGGGCAGAGACCTACAACATCTCCCCGGCCTTCCGGCTGAAGGGACCCCTGGACGAGACCGCCCTGGTCGCGGCGATCCAGGACGTGGTCGCCCGGCACGAGACGCTGCGCACCACCTACGTGCTGGACGACAACGACGAACCCCACCAGCGGATCCTGCCGGCGGCGCAGGCACCGGTGCAGGTACCGGTGGTCGAGGTGGCCCCCGACGGCCTGGACGCCGCGGTCGACGCGTTCATCGCGCACCGCTTCGACCTGATGGCCGACATCCCCTTCCAGGTGCGCCTGTTCCGCTGCTCGCCCGAGGAACACGTCCTGGTCCTGCTCATCCACCACATCGCCTCCGACGGCGTCTCCGGCGGCCCCCTGGCCCGCGACCTGACCACCGCCTACACCGCCCGCCTGGCCGGCCGGGCACCCGAGTACGAGCCGCTGGCCGTGACCTACAAGGACTACGCGCTGTGGCAGCGCGAACTCCTCGGCGACGTCGCCGACCCCGGCTCGCTGGCCGCGGCCCAGGCCAACCACTGGCGCAAGGAACTGGCCGGAGTGCCCCAGCCGCTCAGCCTGCCGCTGGACCGCCCGCGGCCCGCCACCCGGGACTCCAAGGGCGACTCGCTCCCGCTCGTGGTGCGGCCGCGGGCCGCGGCCAAACTGCAGAAACTCGCCGACGAGCGCGGCATGACCATGTCGATGGTCGTCCAGGCCGCGCTCGGCGTGCTGCTGGGCAAGCTCAGCGGCGGCGAGGACGTCACCATCGGCAACCCGATCGCCGGACGCACCGACGAGGGCCTGGCCGATCTGGTCGGCCTGTTCGTCAACACCCAGGTGCTGCGCGTCGACCTCTCCGGCAACCCCTCCTTCACCGACCTGCTCCCGCAGGTCCGCGACAAGGCGCTGGCCGCCTACGAGCACCAGGACGTCCCCTTCGAGACCCTGGTCGAACTGATCAACCCCGAGCGCTCCACCTCCTACCAGCCCCTGTTCCAGGTGATGTTCGCCTGGCAGAGCTTCGAGAAGGCCGACTTCGAACTGCCCGGACTCAAGGTCGAGTTCGAGCAGTACCTCACCAACACCTCCCTGGCCGACCTGTTCTTCAGCCTGGCCTACGACACCACCGGCGCCCTGCGCGGCGACCTCATGTACGCCACCCAGCTCTTCGACCGCGACACCGCCGAGGCCCTCGCCGCCCGGTTCGTACGCGTCCTGGAACAGGTGGCCGCAGCCCCCACGGCCCCGATCGGCTCCATCGACGTGCTGGGCGAGGACGAACGCGACCGGCTGGTGCGGCGGGTCAACGACACCGCCCGCCCGGTCGCGGCGACCACGCTGCCCGACGCGTT
>NZ_JBIAQM010000062.1:0-31375 GCF_042888945.1 Streptomyces sp. NPDC002698 | reverse complement strand
ACCCGTCGGAATCGCACAGACACACGGGAATGGTGTGGGCGAGCGCCGGTGTTGCCAAGGGAAACACCGCGTTCCGAGGAGAGCCATGCCCGAGCAGACCGCTCAGACCAGTTCCGGCAAGACCCCCGTCGACTTCTGGTTCGACCCGCTGTGCCCCTGGGCCTGGATGACCTCGCGGTGGGTGCTGGAGGTGGAGAAGGTCCGCGACATCGAGGTCCGCTGGCACATCATGAGCCTCGCCGTACTGAACGAGCCCAAGCTGGACGAGCTTCCCGACCAGTACCGCGAGATGCTCGAGACCACGGCATGGGAGTCGGTCAAGGTGGTCACCGCCGCCTGGCAGAAGCACGGCGACGACGTCCTCGGCCCGCTCTACACCGCGCTCGGCACCCGCTTCCACAACGACGGCACGGGCCCGACCAAGGAGGCCATAGCCGACGCCCTCGAAGAGGTCGGACTTCCCGCCGACCTGATCGACTACGCCGACCAGGCGGACTTCGAGTTCGACGCCGAGCTGCGCGCCTCCCACAAGGAGGGCATCGACAAGGTCGGCCAGGACGTCGGCACCCCGGTCATCGCCGTCCCCGGCTCCGACGGCGAGCAGCTCGCCTTCTTCGGCCCGGTCGTCACCCCGGCCCCCAAGGGCGAGGACGCCGCCAAGCTCTGGGACGGCACGCTCATGGTCGCCTCGGTGCCGGGCTTCTACGAGATCAAGCGCACCCGTACGGCGGGACCGGACTTCAGCAACCTGTAGGCACCGCGGACACGGTGACCGGGCCCGGTCGGACCCGGGTTCGGCCCGGTCCCGCGCGGACCGGGCCCGGTGACGGGACACGACGTGTCCCGCCGGGGGCCGGGACTTTCCGTGGCGCACCCCCGGGGCCCGGCCCGACCTGGATACTGCGGCCTCATGAGTACAACGAGCCGCAGTACGACCCTCCTCCTGGCCCGGCACGGGCAGACCGTCTGGCACGCGGAGAACCGCTACGCCGGAGTGAGTGACGTCGACCTCACCGAGGAGGGCCGCGCCCAGGCGGAGGCCCTCGGCCGCTGGGCCGCCGCACACCCCGTCGACGCGGTCTGGACCTCGACCATGTCCCGCGCCGTCGCCACCGCCGAGCCCGCGTGCCACGCCCTCGGGCTGGCCGCCCGGCGCGAACCCGGCCTGCGCGAATGCGACTTCGGGGTGGTGGAGGGCCGCACGCTCGCCGAGTTCGAGGCGGAGAACCCGGTCCGGGCCAAGGCGTTCCGCGCCGACCCGGTGTCCTACCCGTTCCCCGAGGCGGAGGATCCGCGCGCGGCGGCGGCCCGGGGAACCCGCGCTCTGCGCCGCATCGCCGAGACCCACCCCGGCGAACGCGTGCTGGTCGTCGCCCACAACACCCTGCTGCGCCTGGCGCTGTGCACCGCCCTGTCCATCCCGCTGGGCGAGTACCGCCGCGTCCTGCCGAGCCTGCGCAACGGGGCGGTCACCGAACTCCGGTTGGAGGACGGGTCGGCCGCCCTGCTCTCGTTCAACGTGCCGTGCGGGATCTGACGGGACGGCCCCGCGCGGGGATCCGCGCGGGGCCGTCGTCGCCCGTCACATGAGCCGGGAGGGCGTCACGCGGCCACCGACGTGTAGTGCGAGGCGTCGCCCGTGATCGAGTGGCTCTCCTCGCCCTCGATGCCGACCGGCACGCCACCGGCGACGGTCACCCGGTGCAGACGGCGCGGCAGACCGTCGTAGTTGTCGATCGCGTAGTGCTGCGTGATCCGGTTGTCGAACAGGACGAGCTGGTTCGGGGACCAGCGCCAGCGCAGGACGTTCTCGGGCCGGGTGACGTACGCCTGGAGCAGGTCGAGGATCTTGCGGGACTCGCCCACCGACAGCCCGGCGATCCGCTGCGCGAACCCGCCGATGAACAGGCCGCGTTCACCGGTCAGCGGGTGCACCCGGACGACCGGGTGCACGGTGCGGAACTTGATGGACGTGAACTGGGCGCGCTGCGCGGCCTGTTCCTCGTCGATGCTCTCGTCCGGCACCGCGTAGTCGTAGTCGTTGGTGTGCTCGGCCCACAGGGTGTCGGCGAACGCGCGGAGCGGTTCGGGCAGATCGCGGTAGGCGGCCGCGGAGTTGGCGATGAGCGTCTCGCCTCCGTACGGCGGGACGGTGATGCTGCGCAGGGTGCTGGCCTGCGGCGGGTTGAGCACGAAGGTCACGTCGGTGTGCCAGTGGTTGGCGCGGCCCCGCTCGCTGTCGACGGGCAGCACGTTCGGGGCGCCGTCGACGGCGGGCACGGTGGGGTGCGCGGTGGTGAGGTCGCCGAAGTGGCGGGCGAAGGCCTGCTGGCCCTCGTCGTCCAGGTCGACGTCGTCGAAGACCAGCGCCTTGTGCTCGTTGAGGGCGGTGCGCAGGGCGGCGGCGGTGATGTCGTCCAGGGGCTTGGAGATGTCGACGCCCAGGACACGGGCACCGATGTGCGCGGTGACCTTCTGGATCTCGATGTCGGACATGGGCACGGGTCCTCTCTGTTCGGTGGTTCGGCGGTTCGACGGTTCGGACAGGTGTGAGCGGGGTCAGGCGAGGGCGGACGCGATCGCCGGGGCGGGTGGGGGCGCGGGCGCCGGTGAGGGGGGCGTGGGCGCCGTCGTGGCCGCGTACCGGTTGGCGGGGCGCGGGAGGCCGTAGCGCTCCCGCAGGGTCTGCCGGGGCCCGTACTCCCGGCGGAGCAGACCCCGGTCGCGCAGGATCGGCACCACGTGGTCCACGAAGAGGCCGAGCCCCGACGGCAGCACGGCCGGCATGATGTTGAACCCGTCGGCGGCGCCGCCGCGGAACCACTCCTCGATCGCGTCGGCGACCTGCTCGGGTGTGCCGGCGAAGGTCAGATGGCCCCGCCCGCCGCCGAGCCGGCCGATCAGCTCGCGGACGGTGAGCCGCTCGCGCCGGGCGAGCTCCACGACGAGGGTGTAGCGGCTCTTCGCCCCCTCGATCGCGCTCTCCGGCGGCAGGTCGGCGGGCAGTCGCGCGTCCAGGCGGAGAGTCCCCGGCTCCAGATGGAGCAGGTGCTCCAGACGGTTCACCCCGTGCTCGTACACGATGTGGTCCTCCAGGACCCGCTCGTGGGCGCGCGCCTCCGCCTCGGTCGAGCCGATGACCGGGACGATGCCCGGCAGAACCTTGACGTGGTCCGGGTTCCGGCCGGCCCGCTCGGTACGGGACTTGAGGTCGGCGTAGAAGTCCTGGGCGTCCGCGAGGGTCTGCTGGGCGGTGAACACCGCCTCCGCGTACCGGGCCGCGAACCGCTTGCCGTCCTCCGAGGAGCCCGCCTGCACCAGAAGCGGGTGGCCCTGCGGTGTGCGGGGCACGTTGAGGGCGCCCTCCACACTGAAGTACGTCCCCTTGTGACGCGCGGGATGGATCTTGCCGGGGTCGCCCCAGACGCCCGCCGCCTTGTCGGCGACGACGAGGTCGTCCTCCCAGCTGTCCCAGAGCTTGAGCGTCACGTCCAGGAACTCGGCGGCGCGCTCGTAGCGGGTGGCGTGCGCGGGCTCGTCGTCGAGGCCGAAGTTGCGGGCGGCCTCCGCGCCCGCCGTGGTCACGATGTTCCATCCCGCGCGGCCGCCGCTGATGTGGTCGAGGGAGGCGAGTCTGCGGGCCAGGTTGTAGGGGGAGTTGTAGGACGTGGAGGCGGTGGCGATCAGGCCGATGTGCTCGGTCGCGGTGGCCAGCGCGGTGAGCAGGGTGATGGGTTCGAGCGCTCCGGACGGGCGCTGGCCCACGCTGTTGAAGAGGACCGGGCCGTCGGCGAGGAAGAGGGAGTCGAAGGTGCCGCGTTCGGCGATCCGCGCGAGACGTACGTAGTGGGCCGTCTCGACATGGGCGTACGGGTCGCTCTCCGGGAGCCGCCAGGAGGCCTCGTGATGGCCGGTGTTCATCAGGAAGGCGTTGAGATGGAGCCGGCGGGGGCTGGTCACAGGTGCTTCTCCTTCTGGTGCGCGGGCACGCCGTGCCCGGTGCCGCCCTCCGCCGTCGCTTCCGGTTCGGTCGCGGTGTGTGCCGCCGCCCCGGGTTCCGGCCTCGCCGCGGTTCCTGTCACGTCCTCGGTCACCCCGAGGGCGTGCAGCAGCCGCTCGCGGTACTCGCCGAGCAGCGGATCGCGGTACGAGCGGGGGTGCGGGCGGTCGATGGTCAGGTCGACGCCGATGCGGCCGTGGTCGAGCACGAGCACCCGGTCGGCCAGCACGATCGCCTCGTCCACGTCGTGCGTGACGAGCAGCACGGACGGCCGGTGGCGCTCCCACAGTTCGCGCAGCAGCACGTGCATACGGATCCGGGTGAGCGCGTCCAGCGCCCCGAACGGCTCGTCGGCCAGAAGCAGTTCGGGTTCCCGGACGAGCGAGCGGGCCAGGGCGGCGCGCTGGGCCTCGCCGCCGGACAGCTCGTTGGGCCAGGCCCGTTCGCGCCCCGCGAGTCCCACCTCGGCGAGGGCGGAGCGGCCCTTGTCCGCGGCCTCCCGGCCGTCCGCGCCCAGCAGGACGTTGTCGAGGACGCGGCGCCACGGCAGCAGCCGGGAGTCCTGGAAGACGACGGACACCCGCTCCGGGGCGGTGAGTTCCCCGCTCCCGGCCACGCCGTGGTCGAGGCCGGCGATGGCGCGCAGCAGCGTGCTCTTGCCGGAGCCGCTGTGGCCCAGCAGGGCGGTGAACTGGCCCGCCGGGAGGTCGAGGTCGACCTGGTCGAGCACCGTGCGGCCCTCGAACGACCTGGTGAGCCCGCGCAGTCGGACCGTGTGGGAGCGGGTCAGCTGCTGAGTGTGCGTCGCCACGACAGCACCTTTCGTTCGATGAGACGAACCGCGCTGTCGGAGACGAGCCCGAAGATGCCGTAGATCAGCAGGCCGACGAGGATGATGTCGGTCCGGCCGTAGTTCTGGGCCTGGAACATCATGTAGCCGAGGCCGCTGGTGGCGTTGATCTGCTCCAGGACGACCAGGGAGAGCCAGGAGCCGGTCACCCCGAGCCGCAGCCCGACGAAGAAGCCGGGCAGCGCGCCGGGGATCACGATCTCCCGGACGAAACGGAGCCTCGACAGCCCCTGGACCTCGGCGAGTTCCACGAACCGGTGATCGATGCCCGACAGGGCGGAGTGCAGGTTCAGATAGATCGGGATGTAGACGACGATGGCGATGATCGCGATCTTGAAGGTCTCGCCGATGCCCAGCCAGAGGATGAACAGCGGGATCAGACCGAGGGTCGGGATCGCCCGGTTGAGCTGCACGGTCCCGTCGATCAGCGCCTCGCCGACCCGGCTGAGCCCGGACGCGAGGGCGAGCAGGACGCCGGCGGTCAGACCGAACGCGAAGCCGTATCCCGCGCGCTCCAGGGACGTCAGCACGTCGGTGGGCAGCGTGCCGTCGGTCCACAGATGACCGGTGGTCTTCAGCACCGTCCAGGGCGCGGGGATCGCGCCGGGATCCAGTTGTCCCGCGGCGGACGCCACGGCCCACAGGGCGAGGAACAGCGCCGGACCGATGAGCCGGGAGGCCGGCAGCCGCTTGCCGGGCGCGAGACCGCGGCGCCGGGTACGGGGGGCCCGCCGGAACCGGCGACCACCGGCTCCGGCCCCGTCGGCGGCGTTCGCCTCGACCGCCTCCGTCCTGTCCGGTACGGCCGGGGCGGTGGCCGGCGACGATCCGGTGCCGGTTCCGGCGTCGGTCGCGGTGTCGTCCGTGACCGCGGTCGACGGTGAGGGGAGGGCGGTCCCGGCCGGCGGTGAGGGATGCGGGGCCCCGGTCGGGTCCCGGTCCGTGGCGGTGGTCGCGGTCCGGTCCGTGGTCGTGATTCTGGTCGTCATGGCCGTCACCTCCGGTATTCCGCGGTCACGGCCTTGGCCGCGATGTCCTCGAAGCGCCGGTCGAAGAGCGAGTCGACCTTGAACCCCTTCACGAAGCCGCCCTCCGCCAGCAGATCGGCGGTCTCCTGCTCCCACTTGACGGCCTCGTCCCAACTCGGCGGGAACAACGGCTTGTTGGCGAGCTCCGTGATCGACTGGGCCTGCGCGAGCGTCAGGTTCTGCGTCTTGACGTAGAACTCCTCGTTCCAGGCGTCGGGGTGCTCGTACGCCCACACCTGGCCCTTGGCCCAGCGCGGGATGTACGCGGCGACCGCGGCCGCCTTCGCCTTGTCGGCCAGCACCGACGACGGCGCCCAGAGCAGGTTGAGCAGGTCCACCACGTCGGTGTCGATGGTGTGGGCGCCCTTGGACCCGTACTGCTTGAGATAGGCCGGTGCCTGGCTGTTGGCGAGCGGGGCGATGTCCACCTGGCCCGCCTGGAGCGCGGTGAGGAACTGGTTGCTGGTCAGCGGTACGAGGTTCACGTCGTCGTAGGCGAGACCGGCCTGCTTCAGGGCGCGCAGCAGCACGACACCCTGCGCCTGGCCCTGGGAGAAGGCGAGCTTCTTCCCCTTGAACCCGCGCACGTCCCGGATGTCGCTGCCGGGCTTGGTGGCGAACAGGTAGTTGGGCTTGCGGGTGATGTTGATCGCGACGATCTTCGCGTCGAAACCCTGGAAGTGCGCCTGGATCGGCGGGATGCCCGCGTTGTTGCCGACCTCGAGGGACTTGGAGCGGAAGGCGTTGATGACATCGGGACCGGCGCCGATGTTCACCCAGTCGGAGACGGTGAAGGGCAGATCGGCCAGCCCCGCCAGCTTGAACTGGAGTTCCTGGACACCTTGGTACGAGGCGATCGAGAGCTTGGTGCCCTTCGGCACCTTGCCGGACAGGGGCGCCGACAGGTCCCCCTGGGACCGGCTGCCGGCCGCGCTGGCACCGGCGCATCCGCTCAGTCCGGCCGCGGCCGCGACACCGATGAGGGAGGACAGGAACACGCGCCGGTCGACACCGGACGCGGACAGGGGCGAGGAGGGGCGCGTTGACCGTGCGGACAGTGGTGGCATGGAAGAACTCCGGAGATTCCAGGTGAAGGGAGAGCGCGCGAAGTTCCGGGCAGGGCGAAGCCGGAAGGGACGCAGGCGCGCCGAAAGGACACACGCCGGTGGCGTGGCGGAGGAGACCGGCGACCGGGACGACGACGGCCGGACGGCCCGCGCGACGGAGGGCGTCGGACGGCCGGCCCCCGGCGGGGCGGTGTGACGCGTGAACGCGTGACGGCGGCCGGGAGACCCCCGGGTCGAAGGCCGCGGAGCACACCCCGGGCGCTTCGGCGGACCAGTCGGAGAAGAGGCCGGCCGGAGAAGGGACCGGCCGGTCGACGGATCAGCGCGTCAGCGGATCGGCGTCTCGAAGGATCGGTGACACGGTGCCGGTGACGAAGCGTCAGTGGCGGCCGGTCAGCGACAAGGGGTCAGCAACAACGTGTGCGTGCGACCCGCATCAGGTCGACCACACGGCACTTGGTGAGCGGAACCTGCACCCGCGCGCTGCTCATGCCCATGATGCTCCTGTCCCGGAACGAGCCCTGTCAACATTCCGACTTTCTGAATTAATTAGCGCCTGGTGGGCAGTCCGAAGGGCCCGGCCGCGAGCCCGGAGAGCCCAGCGGATCGCGGTACAGGACGTCGAGAACGACCGACCCGCCCGCCACGGCGAGCACCGAATCGGGGAAGCTGGTGGGGACGACCGCGGACGCCCGCTCCGGTCCCACCGCCTCGCGCAACGCGCCGAGGCAGTCCTCCCGGTGTATGGCCCCTATCTCGGTGACGACGACCGTCTCCGGGTTGAGGACGTCGAGCAGTAGCCCCGCCGCCCGCCCGACCATCCGGGACCGTTCCGTCAGCAGTCCCACGGCCAGCGGATCGCCGGAGGCCGCCGCGGCGACCACGTGCATCGGATTCGAGCCGTCCGTGACACCGCGCTCCCGGGCCCGCCGGCACAGCGTCCGTTCGCTCAGCTCGGCCTGGAGGCACCCCGTCCGGCCGCAGTCGCACCGCTCCGACCCGCCCGTCAGGGGCAGATGGGCGATCGAGCCGGCCTGCGAGCGAGGTCCGTAGTGCACCTGGTCGTGGGTGGCGAAGGCGGCGTCCACCACGTTGCCGACGAAGAGGTGCAGCACGCTCCGGCTGCCCCTGGCCCGCCCGAACAGCCGCTCCCCGTTGACCAACGCCCGCGCGTGGCCGTCCACATGGACCGGCAGCCCCGTGCGCGCGCCGAGGGCCTCCCGGACGGCCACGTCACGCCAGCCCAGCAGCGGGTGCTCCACGATCGTCCCCGAGTCCGGGTCCACCCAGCCGCCGGCCGCCACCCCGATGCCGAGGGCGGTACGGCCGGGGACACCGGCGAGGAGAGCGGTGACGGCGTCGGCGGCGTTCGCGAGAACGAGGCCCGGCTCGGTGCGGTCGTGCCGCAGACGCCTCTCGGCGAGAACCCGTCCGCGCAGGTCGAGCAGCGCGACGGTCGTGTACGGCACGGCCACGTGCACCCCGCCGACCACGAAACGGGAGTGGTCCAGGTCGACCGGGAGGTGCGGCCGCCCGACCCCGCCCGACCGCCGGGGCGCCGCGGCCTCCCGGATCAGGCCCCGCTCGGTGAACCGGGCGCAGTAGTCGGTCACCGACGCCGGGGAGAGCCCGGTCAGCCGGGAGATGGTGCTGCGGGCGACCGGCCCGTGCTCCAGCACCGACCGCAGGATCACGCTGGCGCTCGCCCGGCGCCGGTCGAGGACGGGGGAGGGGGAGGGAGTGGATGTGGAAGGGGGTGCCACCGTACTGGCCATGGAGTTCTTCCTCGGGAGCTGGTCCGGCCGAGCGCCGTCACGTACGCCACGCCGCAACGGGTGCGGCATGCGCCTGGTGTGGTCCGCTGTGGTCTCGTCCCGGCGGGCCGGATCCGCTCCGTCCCGCCTCAGGAGGGGCGGCGACAGGTGGCAGTGCCCTGGCGTCGCAGGTCGACATAGCGACGTGACGCGAAGTTCAGGGCCTGGGGAACCATGGGGTGAAGGGTAGGGGTTGGCCCAGGGACCTGCCAGGAACGCCCAAGGGCCGGACACTCCGCACGCCCGACGACGCGACGTTCGATGGGGCTTTTGGTGAGTCTCCACAGTCCCGGCCCCGAACCGTCCCGTTGCGCAGACGACTTCACCTCAGTGACCAGCATCACCTTCGGGCAGGTGTACCAGGCACTCTTTGTAAGGAGCCCACCAAGCCCCGGATCCGCGCTTTGTCGATCGCTGACGGTGATCACCCGTGGACCCCTGGGATAGCGTCGCCGTGTTCCCACCTGTCCTTCCCCCGGGCCCTCCCACGGGCCGAGGGGGTAACCCCTGTTCGCCGGAGTCCTCATGAGCACCGCTGTCGCCACGCCCTCCCGACCCGGCGAGGTCCTCGCCGACCTTCTTCCGGCCTCCCGCGTCCGTGACGCCGCCCTCGTGCTCGGCGGTGCCGCACTCACCGGGCTCGCCGCCCAGATCTCGCTGCCCGTCCCCGGTTCCCCGGTGCCGGTGACCGGCCAGACCTTCGCCGCGCTGCTCGTCGGCACGGCGCTCGGCGCCCGCCGCGGCTTCCTGTCGCTCGCGATGTACGCGCTCGTGGGCATGGCCGGCGTCCCGTGGTTCGCGCAGGGAAGCTCCGGCGCCTCGGCACCGTCCTTCGGCTACATCCTCGGCATGCTGCTCGCGTCGACCGTCGTGGGTGCCCTGGCACGCCGCGGCGCCGACCGCTCCGTGCTGCGCATGGCGGGCACGATGCTGCTCGGCGAGGCGATCATCTACGCGATCGGCGTTCCCTACCTGGCCCTGGCCACCGGCATGTCGGCGAGCGCGGCCGTCGCGGCGGGCCTCACCCCGTTCCTGATCGGCGACGCCCTCAAGGCCGCCCTGGCGATGGGCATCCTGCCCGCCGCGTGGAAGCTCGTCGGCAAGAAGTGACGTACGCGCCGGTGAGGCGACGCTCTCACCGGCCATGACGTCACCGCCCGCCCGACGCTCGCGTCCGAGACGCGGCGGCCGTGCGTACGAGGCCCGCCGGGCCGGTCTCCGACCGGATCCGGCGGGCCTTCGCGCGTTCCCGGCGGGTGCCGCGCCCGGCGGTCAGGCTTCCCGCCGCGGCCTGCGGCCGGCCCACCACAGCCCCGCCGCTCCGGCCGACATCAGCGCCGCGCCCGCCATGCCGAGCGGCACGGCCCCGGTTCCGGGACCGGTCCTCGGCAGCCGGTCGCCGCCCGGTGCCACCGGCTTGTTGTCGGTGCCCAGCAGCAGCGGGGTCGCCGGGGCGTTCGGGGACGGATTCGTCGTACCGAACGGGACCGGGCCCTGCTGCCAGTACGTCTTCTTCCCGTCGCCCGTCTGGACCGGGAGACAGATCCTGCCGGTCCTGCTCAGATCGAACGTCGCCTCGACGTCGTACGATTTCGATTCACCCGCCGCGAGATTCCCCGTGGAGCAGATGAAACCGCTGTTCGACCCCTTGGGGAGATTCTTTTCGGCCATGGCGGTGCAGCCTTTGACGTTCTTGACCTTCAGGCCGTCGAATCCGACCACCAGTAGCCTGATATCGCCGCTCTCCTTGGTTCCCTCGTTCTTCACCGTGGCGGTGACAGCCGTCTTTTGAGTACTGTTGTCGACCGAGATCTTCTCCGGCAGCAGCGTGGTCACCTTCACGCCCGCAGGAGCTTCGTCCACCGCCTTTCCGCCCTTTCCGCTCCCCGGTCCCCGGTCGTCCGCCGCGGCGGAGTAGGAAAGAATCATCACGGTCGAGAAGCATGCCGTGAGCAGGGATCCCGTAATGGTGGTCGTCCGACGAGAACTCATGTTCGCCCCCCTTGGCTGCGCCTGAATTCGCAGTACTCGAAGAGGTACCACAAGATTTCTCCGCACTATGCTGGTACGGCCCGAAGTGTGACCATTGTGATTCCGTTGTGACGGGCGATGGTGATTGCTGTTGAGGGGGTGCAGGGATTGTCGGCGAATGTCCAGAGTGGTGTTCCGGGGTTATTGGTGACCGGACGTTATCGGCTGGTCGAGAGTATTGGGCAGGGGGGAATGGGGCGGGTGTGGCGAGCCGCCGACGAAATGCTCGACCGGCAGGTCGCGGTCAAGGAGATGCGCATAGACGGACTTGATCCGGAGGACACCCGAACCCGCCGGGAACGCACCCTGCGCGAAGCGAGGGCGACGGCCCGGATCGACCACCCGGGGGTCGTGCGCGTCTACGACGTCGTGGACGCGGGCGAGCGGCTGTGGATCGTCATGGAACTCGTCGCCGGCCGCTCACTCGAACGGATGGTGGCCGAGGACGGGCCGCTGGAGGCGCGCGAGGCGGCCCGCGTCGGCCTCGAACTGGTGGGGGCGCTGCGGCAGGTGCACGCCCAGGGTGTGCTGCACCGCGACATCAAGCCGGGCAACGTACTGATCGAGGGCACCGGACGGAACCGTGTCGTCCTCACCGACTTCGGCATCGCCGCGCTCCAGGACGCCGAGGCGCTCACCATGGCGGGCATGCTGGTCGGTTCCCCCGACTACATGGCGCCCGAGCGGATCTCCGGCCGCCCGCAGGGCCCGCCCTCCGACGTCTGGTCGCTCGGTGCCACGCTCTGTGCGGCCCTCGGCGGCCGCTCCCCGTTCTCCCGTTCCACGACCCTCGCGACGCTGCACGCCGTTCTCTACGAGGAGCCCGAACTCCCCTCCGGGGCGGCGGGGTTGCGGGAGATCCTGGCCGCCCTTCTGGAGAAGGACCCGACCGCCCGGCCCGGTCTGGGGGAACTGGAGGCGGCACTCGCGGAGTTCGTCGGCCCGCGGGGCACGAGCACCCCGAGCCCCGCCGGACCACCGACGGTCGTGTCGCCCGAGCACGAGGTGGCCGCCGCGTCCGGGCACGGGACCGCGCACGAACGGCGCGACGGGACGAGCGACCTGCGCCGCCGGGAACCCACGACCGTCACGGACCCCGCCGCCGCATCCACACCGGACCCGCGACCCGGATCGGACCCGCAAACCCTCCCGGACCCGCGACCCCTCCCGGACCCGCGACTCGGACCAGCCCAAGGGCCAGTCCAAGGACCAGCCCAAGGACCGGCATCCGACCCCGGACGAGGGTCCCGCCCCGGAAGCGAAGCCGCCGCCCGGGACCCCGGTCCACCGGCTGCCGCCAACGCCTCCACCGAAGTCGCGTCCGGACCGCGCGCGGAGCCCGGCTCGGGCGTTCCCTCCCGACGGCCCACGACCCCCGTGCCCGGGGTGCCGACGCCGGACGAACTCCCGGATCCCGCCGTACCGTCCGGTTCCGCAGGCACCAGCAGCCGGAGTCATGGCCAGGGGCAGGGGCAGGGGCAGGGCGAGAGCCAGGGCCGAGCCCGGAGCCAGGGCCAGAGCGGCGATCAGGACCAGGACCAGGGCCGGGACCGGGATCAGGACCGGAGCAGATTCCGTGTCCGGCGTCGCGTCGGATTCGCCGCCGCCGGGGTCGTCGCGGCGGGAGCCGTCGTCTGGGTCGTCGTGGCCATGACGGGCGGATCGCCGGGCGGCGCGGGTGCCACGGCGGGCTCGTCCGCGTCGGCCCCCTCCGGCACCGGAGTCCGATCGTCCCCGGCCCCCACCGTCGAGGGCACCTCACGCCCGCCCGGCCTTCCCCCGGGAGCGCACCGCGAAGCCGGCGGCTACGCCTGGGCGACGCCCAAGGGCTGGCGGCGCGATCCGCAGACCGGTTCCGAGGTGCACTACACCTCGCCCGACGGCACCCAGGAACTGGCGGCCAAGTCGTCCCTCGCCAAGGGGAACCTCCTGGACACCTGGACGACCTCGGAGCGGAACGCCCGCCAGGGGCGGG
Organism: Streptomyces sp. NPDC002698; assembly: GCF_042888945.1. Lineage (NCBI taxonomy): Bacteria > Bacillati > Actinomycetota > Actinomycetes > Kitasatosporales > Streptomycetaceae > Streptomyces > Streptomyces sp. NPDC002698. The sequence goes on along the minus strand of NZ_JBIAQM010000062.1, from coordinate 18,610 downwards.
ACTACCGGAAGATCCGGCTGGCGCAGACGACGTTCCGAGGCCGGACCGCGGTCGTCTGGGAGTACACCTTCACGCTCGAGGGCGTGAGCTGGCACGCGCGACTGCTCGGCTTCGACGCCGACGGGAAGTCGTACCAGATCAACACCTGGTACCACCAGGACACCGAGGACCGGGCCCTCACGGTCTACGACCGGGTCAAGACCAGCTTCACCGTGCTGTGAGCGCCTCCGCGGCGACGGCCCGGCGGAAGGGCGGAGAAGAAGGCGGGGAGGAGGACGGGGAGGAAGGCGGAGGCAAGGCGGAGGCAAGCGTGCGGGAGAAGACAGGGAGGGGCCCGCGGCGGTCGGCCGCGGGCCCCTCCTCACTCAGGCTTCGGTGGCGGGTCAGGCGCCGACCTCGGCCCGGGTCTCCTCGCGGGAGTCGCTCGCGACCGGCTGCGCGGAAGTACGGGCAGCCGCACCGGTCTTCTGCCGGACGAACGCGATGACCAGCACGATCGCCGCGACGAGCAGCGACAGCAGCACGGTCTCCCGGCCGTCGTGTTCGGTGTCGGTCAGCATGTAGCCGAGCACGAAGACGATCATCGCGGCCGTCGCCCAGGTGAGGTACGGGTAGAGCCACATCCGCACGACGAGCTTCTCCGGCGCCTCGCGCAGGATGATCTTCCGCATCCGCAGCTGCGAGAAGCAGATGACGAGCCACACGAACAGGGCCACCGCACCGGAGGAGTTGACCAGGAAGAGGAAGACCGAGTCCGGGAACTTGTAGTTGAAGAAGACGGCCACGAAGCCGAACACGACCGAGACGACGATGGCGGTCATCGGCACACCGCGCCGCGTGGTCCTGGCGAACGCCTTCGGCGCGTCCCCGCGCTGACCGAGCGAGAACGCCATGCGGGAGGCGGTGTAGAGGCCGGAGTTGAGGCAGGACAGCACCGACGTCAGCACGATGAAGTTCATGATCTGACCCGCGTGGTCGATGCCCAGGGAGTCCAGGGCGGCGACGTACGAGCCCTTCTCCGCGATCGACGGGTCGTTCCACGGCAGCAGGGCGATGACCACGAGGATCGAGCCCAGGTAGAAGACGGCGATACGCCAGATGATGCTGTTCGTCGACTTGGTGACGGCCCGCTGCGGGTCCTCGGACTCACCGGCGGCGAGGGTCGCGATCTCGCTGCCCATGAAGGAGAAGACGACCAGCAGAACACCGGTGAGGATCGAGCCGGGCCCGTGCGGAAGGAATCCGCCGTGGTCGGTCAGATTCCCGAACCCGGCCTTCTCGGCGTCGACACCGGGCAGCACACCGAAGATCGCGAGGCCGCCGACGACGATGAACGCGCCGATCGCCACGACCTTGATCCCGGCGAACCAGAACTCGAACTCGCCGTACGAGCCGACGGAGACCAGGTTGGTGGCCGTCAGCACCACCATCACGATGAGCGCCCAGCCCCACTGAGGTACGGCGGGAATCCATCCTTCGAGGATGTCCGCGCCGGCGGTGGCCTCCACGGCCAGCACCACGACCCAGAAGAACCAGTACAGCCAGCCGATGGAGAAGCCGGCCCAGCGGCCGAGCGCGCGGTCGGCGTGCGCGGAGAACGAGCCCGAGGTCGGGTTGGCGGCGGACATCTCACCGAGCATCCGCATCACCAGCACCACGAGCGTGCCGACGAGGGCGTACGAGAGGAGGATGCCGGGGCCCGCGGTGGCGATGCCGGCCTTGGAGCCGACGAAGAGTCCCGCGCCGATGACGCCACCGATGGCGATCATCGACAGATGGCGGTTCTTGAGTCCGGCCTGGAGGCCGTTACCGGGTTCTCCGGGACCTCCGGGGGCCTGTGCGGCCTTCGTGGGGGTCGGCTGCGAGGTCATGAGGGGGATTCCTTTGCGCCGGATGAGCAGATTCCCGTACAGAGCGCCCAACCCGTACGAGCGGTGTACGGGGTGCGCACCGGTCCGTTGTGGGGACCGGCGTACAAGTTGGTCCAGTGAAACGGAGGCAATCGAATTCGTGAACCTTTGAATCCAGATCGTTACTTGAGGTTTCCTTGAGGTTCTGTAGGCTGGGTCACAGTTTTGCGTTGTGGGACCCGGCGCGACTGCCCCGAAACGGCCGTGTCACACTCGGACCATGCGCGTGTATCTCGGATCCGACCATGCCGGTCTCGAACTGAAGAACCACCTCGTCGAGTGGCTCAAGGCCGCCGGCCACGAGCCCGTCGACTGCGGGCCCCACATCTACGACGCCCAGGACGACTACCCGCCGTTCTGCCTCCGCGCGGCGGAGCGCACCGTGGCCGACCCGGGTTCCCTCGGCGTCGTCATCGGCGGCTCCGGCAACGGCGAGCAGATCGCCGCGAACAAGGTCGCCGGCGTACGGGCCGTCCTCGCCTGGAGCGCGGAGACCGCCGCGCTGGGCCGCGAGCACAACAACGCGAACGTCATCTCCGTCGGCGCCCGCATGCACACCGAGGACGAGGCGACGAAGTTCGTCGAGACCTTCCTCGACACGCCCTTCACCGGCGAGGAGCGCCACGTCCGGCGCATCGAGATGCTCGCGGACTACGAGACGACCCGGGAACTCCCGCCGATCCCGGCCCACCACCCGCAGCAGCCGCAGGCGTAGCACCGACGGGCCGCGGGTCCACAGGTCCACGGGTCCACGGGTCCGCAAACCTGAGGGGTCGGCGAACCGTCGGGTCGTCGGGTCGCCTGTCCGTCGTACGAGAGAGACAGCGGGAGGAACGGTGCCCGAGGGGCACACCATTCACCGGCTCGCGGAGGACTACCTCGCCGCGTTCGGCGGCCGCGGCGTCCGCGTCACCAGCCCCCAGGGCAGGTTCGGTGACGCCGCGGCCCTCCTCGACGGATCGGTCCTGACCGCGACGCAGGCCCACGGCAAGCACCTTTTCCTCGGGTTCGGTCCGGAGCGGTGGGTCCACATCCACCTCGGTCTCTTCGGCAAGGTCGGATTCGGCGCCACACCCGCCCCGCCACCCACGGACACCGTCCGCCTGCGTCTCGTGAACGAGACCGCGTACGTCGACCTGCGCGGCCCCACCACCTGCGCACTGATCACGGACGACGAGAAACACGCGATACACGACCGCCTCGGCCCGGACCCGCTGCGCCCGGACGCCGATCCCGCTGCGGCCTACCGCCGGGTCGCCCGCAGCCGTACGACGATCGCCGCGCTGCTGATGGACCAGAAGGTCATCGCGGGTGTGGGCAACGTCTACCGCGCGGAGGTCCTCTTCCGGCACGGCATCGACCCGTACCGTGCGGGGAAGGATCTCGGCACCACGGAGTGGGACGCGATCTGGGCCGACCTCGTGGACCTCATGCGCGAGGGCGTCCGCAACAACCGCATCGACACGGTTCGTCCGGAGCACACCCCCGAGGCCATGGGCCGCCCGCCGCGCGTGGACGACCACGGCGGCGAGGTCTACGTGTACCGCAGGGCCAGCCTGCCCTGCCACATCTGTGGCGGCGAGATCAGCACCGCCGATCTCGCCGCCCGCAATCTCTTCTGGTGCCCGGCCTGCCAGAAAGCCTGAATCCCGACGGACCGCACCGGGCCGGCCGGAGGCTGGACCGGGCCGGACGGATCGCCCCGCCCCGCCCCGGACTGGAGCGGAGCAGAGCGGACCGGGCCGGGGCCGCCGTCGAAGGTGCCGGGTCCTAGAACCCGTGCGGCAGCCAGGGGGCGACCACCGAGGCGAACGCCGTCGACGCCTCGGCCAGCGCCCCCTGCCGCAGTTCACGCACCAGGCCGGCGGCAGCGAGCGAGGCCAGCGACGCACCGCCCAGATAGGCGGCCCCCAACTCCCGCACGGACAGGGCGAGATCCGGGGCGTCCTCGGTCCGCGCGCACACCGCTCCCTTGGCGTCGCCGGTGAGCCGCCAACGCCCCTCGTTCCAGGGGCAGAAGGAGTCCTCGACCTCGAACACCACGTCCACCGGGGTCTGGTAGGTCCGCGCCTCCAGCGCGGCCCCCACCTCGACGAGCCGCACATGCAGCGAGTCCTTCACCCGCAACTGGCAGCGGCGGATGTCGGAGACCAGGTGCTGCCAGGCGTCGTCCACCGGGCGGCCCCGGGTCCGCAGCGTCGACGTCAGGTCGATGCCGAAGAGGAACCGCCACAGCGCGGCCCGCGCCGCCGGGTCCAGTCCCTCCAGATCCACCAGCGTCACCGCGCCGTTGTGCCCGGCCGGGCCCCACTCCGGCTTGACCCGGAAGCGGGTGTACCCCACCACCTCGCCGTCCCGCTCGGCGACCACGCACTGCAACGGCGAGGCGCCGTCCCTCTCGCTCGCCGGGTCGAGGACCATGAGCCGCTGCCAGCCGGGGCGGCGGGCCAGCATCCCGGGCCGGCTCGGCACGATCCGCGCGTACACCGCCTCGCACGCCTCCAGCGCGTCCTCGGGCGCCGCGTAGCGCAGCCGTACGCCGTCCGTCCCGGGCGGTACGGACAGTCGTACGCGGGCGGTGTCGATCTCGGCGCTCATCGACGAGGTCGCGATGCCGTAGCCGAACCGTCCGTAGATCATCGGTTCCGACGCGACCAGGACGGCGAGCGCCTCACCCGCGGCCCGCACGTCGTCCAGCTGGCGGCGCATCATCGCGGTGAGCACCCCGCGCCGCCGGTGCGTGGCGGCGACGCTCACCATCGTGACGCCGGCCGCCGGAACCGAGGCGCCGCCCGGGACCGTGACACGGAAGGAGAAGGCTCCCGCCGTACCCACACAGTTCTTCCCGTCCCACACGCCCAGCGAACGGTCGTACTCTGTGAGCGCGTTCCACAGTTCGCGCTCCTCGGACGACTCCGCCACACCTCCGAACGCGCGGATCAGGTTCTCGTACCATTCGTCCCAGTCGGCCTGCCGCAGCACCCGAACGTCAGTCGTCATGGCCCATGCCTACCAGGGCAATGCGGTACGAGCGAGGCAATTTCGCCGGGCCGCGACGGCCCCCGACCGGAACGCGCCGGTGCAGTTCTCTGTGAAGTTGAGCGCTAGGAGGGGGGACAAGTGGGACCTCCCGTGCCAAGCGCCTGGTCCGATGGATAGGGTCCCGAACTAATGGCAGCAGGACGAGCGCGGCGCGCTGAAGCCGATACGTTCACGGCCCGGTTGAAGATGCAATGGCACCGGGCCCGCACAGGGCTGCGCAGATCCGCCGTCGACTACTTCCGCGGGGACGGCTCCGACTGGATCGCGCTGGCCGGTCTGCTGATCATGATCCCGGTGATCGCCTCCACGACCCTGGTCAACTCGGTGTGGTGCTCACCCGCCGCCCTGGTCCTGCCGATCGTGGCCGGCGGACTGCTGCTGCGGCCCGCCAGCCTGCTCGGGCTGTACGCGGCCGCCGCCACCGCGCTGATAGTGGAGTCCGTGAAGCTCGGGCCGTACACGGAGGGCCCCTCCCGGGTGACGCCCGGAGTGGTCCTGGTGGTCGCGGCCTGCGGCTTCTTCGGACTGCTGATCGCACAGTTCCGCAGCCGCGTGGGTGTGCCCTGGCGGCGCGGCGGCACCATGCTCTTCGACCTGCGCGAACGCATCCGCGTGCAGAGCAAGCTGCCGAAGCTGCCGGTGGGCTGGCACCGCGAGATGGCGCTGCGCCCGGCGGGCGGCCAGTCCTTCTCCGGGGACTTCGTCGTGGCCGCCCGGACGAACGGCGGCCGGACCCTCGAAGTCGTCCTGACCGACGTCTCCGGCAAGGGAATGGACGCCGGCTCCCGCGCCCTGCTGCTGTCCGGGGCCTTCGGCGGCCTCCTCGGCTCCCTGCCGCCGCACGCCTTCCTGCCCGCCGCGAACGGCTATCTGCTGCGCCAGGACTGGGACGAGGGCTTCGCGACCTCGATCCATCTGGTGCTCGACCTCGACTCGGGCGACTACGAGCTCTTCTCGGCCGGACACCCGCCGGGCCTCCAGCTCAGCGCGGGCAGCGGCCGCTGGGAGGAGAAGGTGGCGGAAGGCCCCCTGCTGGGTGTGTACGACGGCGCCCAGTTCGACCCGGTGAAGGGCTCGCTCCGGTCCGGGGACGTGCTCATGCTGTTCACGGACGGCCTGGTCGAGACCGCCGACCGGGACATCGTCGAGGGCATCGACCGGCTCACCGGGGAGGCCGACCGCTATGTCGCCGGCGGCTTCCACGGCGCCGCCTGGCATCTCATCGAGGCGGTGGCCAGGGACGTCAACGACGACCGGGCCCTCCTTCTCATCTGCCGCGACGCCCTGGCCCCGGTACGCTGACCGCCCCCGCCGATTCCCGCTCCGGAAGCGGCGGCCCGTACCGAGGAGACACTGATCGCGTGACCCGACCTCTCCTGACCCTGGCCGAAGTCGAAGCACTCGCCCGGGCGGCGCACGCGGCCCAGACGGACAAGGCCGGCCGGCCGTACGCCGAGCACCTCCAGGCCGTGGCGGACGGCGTCCGTGAGCGCGGGGGCGACGACGACCAGATCGCGGCGGCCTGGCTGCACGACGCCGTCGAGGACGACGCCCTCACCGAGGACTGGCTGGACGAAGCCGCGCTGAGCCCGGGTACGAAGGACATCGTGCGGGCGCTCACCAGGGTGGACGGCGAGCCCCCCGAGGCGTACGCGCGACGCATCCGCGGCACCCGGGGCGCCCTGCTCGTCAAGGCGTCCGACCTGGCGCACAACTCCGACCCGCGCCGGCTCGCGGTCCTCGACGAGCACACCCGGGCCCGTCTGACGAGGAAGTACGCGGCGATGCGGATCCTGCTGGGGCTGCCGCCGGGCTGAGCGCCGACGCGGAGAAGGGCGGGCCCGCAGTGTCCGGGCCCGCCCTTCTCGCAGGTGTCTCGTCCGCCGGCCGGCCACGCGTCGCCGGCCACGCCCCGGCGGCTACACGCCGGCCTTGGCCCGCTCCCGGGCGGCTTCCGCCGGGTCCCGCTTGAACGCCCACGCCATCTTCGGCTCCATCGAGAACCGGAAGATCCGCTGGACGGGCCGGGTGCACAGGGCGGTGACGAGCGCGGCCGCGAACACCGTCACGAGCAGCTCGCCGAGCGGCTCGTGCAGCCACCCGTGGTCGAACCAGCCCCAGTACTCGGACGCCTTGACGACGAAACCGTGCAGCAGATAGCCGTACAGCGTGCCCGCGCCGAGCGCCGTGAACCAGAACGTGCGCCGCGGCACCCAGGCGAAGAAGCACGCGGTGAGCACCAGCGAGCAGCCGTAGAGCGCGAGCGTCATGACGACACCGGCCCACCAGGGGGCACCCAGCTCCTGGGCGCTGTCGCGGTGGAAGAACCAGGCGGTGTTCATCCGGGGGACCGCCCAGTAGCCCACGAGCAGGGCCGCGGCGAGGACCGGCACCGACAGGAGGCGCACCTCGCGGCGGCGCACCAGCTGGAAGTGCTCGGGCTTCATGAACAGACCGAGGACGAAGAACGGCAGGAACTGCAGCACCCGCTGAAGGTCCAGGTCGTCACCGATCTCGGGGGAGACGGACGCGAGCAGGGCGAGGCACACCGCCACCGGGATCGGCCAGCGGACCAGCTTCCACAGCGGGGTCGTCAGCCGCCAGACGAACAGCGCGACCAGGAACCAGGTGAGGTACCAGGGGTCGAGCAGACTGATCGCCTGGTCCGGGTCGCCCCCGGCGAAGCGGTCGAAGAGCGAGTACGCCGTCTCGAACAGGACATACGGTACGACCACGCCGGTGACCAGCCGCTTCAGGCGGTCGGGGCGCATGTCGAAGCTGCGCGAGAAGTAGCCGGAGATGATGATGAAGGCCGGCATGTGGAAGGTGTACACGACCGTGTACAGGGCTTCCAGGACGCGGCTCTCGCCCTTCAGCGGCTCCCACGCGTGACCCATGGCCACGAGCACGATCGCCAGGTACTTGGCGTTGTCGAAGAAGGCGTCGCGCTGTTTCGCGGGCTTGGCGCCCGGTGCGGTGCCCGTCGCGGCGAGCGCCGTCGCGGACGTCCGGGGCGAGCGCGGGCCCGGCACTCCGTCCGCCGGCCGCTGGGCCGGGGGGAGTGGTGATCTGTGGTGACCGTGGGATCGGAGCGAGTTGGTCACAGGCCCTCCCGCCAAGAATTCAGGGGGACGTTTCCGGACCTCGCTGCGCGAACGGGGGGCGTGGCGGCGTGGAACATCTGAGGCACCCTAGCGTCGTCTGTGCGTTCTCGTAAAACGCCCGATGTCATTCCTGCTTATCGTCTGCGCGTACCCAGGATTCGGAGATGTGTGCCTGCCGATCCGCAAGTGGTTCCGTATATCGATTCGCTTACCGGCGAAGGGTGTTCTGTCCTGATTCATACCGACTAAGCAGCGCATAACACCCGCGGGCGACTCTGGTCATATGTCCAGATTAAGGGGGCTTTGGGAACCCGCATGTCACGCTCACGGTGTGCCTGTGGCAACAATTCGAATTACCTGCGAACAGGATGTGTGGACACGGCAACGGTCGTCGGGAATTCGCCGCCGCGGCACGCCTCGAATTGCGATGCGGGGCTGTGTCCCGCCCGTGTCCCGCCTGTGTCCCGGTGCGGCGCGGGCGGCGCGGGACGGGGTCGCACCGGTGGGGCGCGGGCTCGCCCCCGGGTCCACCCCTGGCCAACGATGCGTCACCTGCCGCATACGAGTGGCCGGTTGGTGGCACGATGGTTCTGGCGGGGGTGTGCGGGGCTGCACCTCCGGGCCGGGAGAGCGACCGACCGTAGGGTGTGATCAGTTGTGGCCATTTCGCTGTCAGTGGTGCTGCTGTTGGCGATCATCCTCGTGGTGCTGATCCGAGGGGGATCCATCAAGGCGGGACCCGCCATCGTCGCGGTGCTCTTCGGCTTCTTCCTCGCGTCGACCGGTATGGCTCCGTCCATCAACCGGTTCCTCGACTCGATAGCGGAGACCATCAACTCGATCAGTTTCTGAACGGGGCGGCGAAAAGCGCCCGACGCCGGAGCGCGGACACGCCGGGCGTGCGCCACCGACCGCGCGCGCCGGCCGCGGACATCCCCGCGCCCGGGAATCCGCTCGATCGGGCACGCGGCGGGCACGGCGGTCCGCGGCCCTCGCGCCGTGATCGACGTCTCACGCTACTCGGGGACGCACATCATGCGGTGGGCCGGCACGACGGGCTCACCCGGGAGCGGATCGACTCCACGGACCCGTACGGCGACGATGTCCGTGGCGATGGGGGATCGGGTCGGAAGCTTCGTCAAGCGCCAGCGGAAGGGCTCTGGGACGTCCTTGGCGGGCAGCTCCACGGTGGCCAGGCTGACCCAGCGGTCGTAGTTCGTGGGCCATACCCGAACCGATGCTCCGCAAGTTGGGCAAGTGGGTGGCTCGATCCATGACACGTCGTCCGGGTCGGGATCGGGTCGCGGGGCGGCCGTGGCCCCGTCGACTTCGGCCATCTCGTTGGCGATGGTGTTCCAGCAGACATCGCAGAGATTGGCCATGAGGTCGATGCGCCCTCGCTCGCGCACGGCGGCGCTCGTGGCACCGCAGCGATCACATGCGAACTGGGATTGATCGGATAAACCCCCCATGTGTTCAAGTGTGGTTGATTCCGGCCGGATTCGAGTAGGTCGCGATTCGGACTCGTTCTCAGCCGCCCCGTGCCGGGTGGCCTGAGGTGGCACCCGGGAAAAACCGGGCTCGCCTGTCTTCGAGTTGGTATGGTCCGCCTGGCCATGAGTCCTCTAGCGGCCTAAGACCCTGCGCTCGGGTTCGCCCGACGCAGAAACCCCGGTTCGAATCCGGGCCGTGGCCACCTTCTTGCCTTCCAGGATGCGGTTCCACCTCAACCCACCTTCGTCGATGGGCACCTGCGCAAGCGTCCTGCGTGCCGTCTTTGAGCTGGGGCAGCGCTTTTGCTGCCTGTCGTCATCTGCCGTTGCCGACCGTCATCGGGAGGCTTCAAGACGTCCCCAGAGGTAGCCCCGCAGAGTCCGACAGCGTGGCCCCTCGATGCGAACTATGGGCGGGGCGGTCACTGAGGTCTGTCAGGCACGTCAGTCGGCTGCTCGGGCCTGGTGACGGTCGTTCGGAGGCGCGGAGGTTGCTGTACTTCGCTGCTGTACGGCACCCCTAGATGGTCCGCCTGGACGGGACAGCATTGACGGCTGGCGCTTGGGTGATCATGAGCACATGGAATCGTGGACGATCAAACACTTCTCCCAGGCCAACCCGGAGGGAACCGGGCAGGATGACGTGCCTGCGCTGCTCCGTAGAGTCGCAGACTCCATCGAAGACCTTGGCTTGGTCGAGGTTCAGGATCTCGTCATGCATACGGAGATCACCGCGGACGGCTATCGGCCAAGTCTTACGGTCTACTACCACGACGCCGAAGACTGATCCGGGCTGTACACGGACGCTTTGCGCTTGGTCCGCTTCCATATCAGGTCGATCGCGGCAACCCTGAGACCTTGCCCAACGCTCTACGTGCTTTTGCAGACCTGCCGCTGAGGTTCGGCGGCGATCGCCGAGATTCGCGTTCGTTGGTGTCAACCGCTGATGTCACGCCCGCACTGGGGGCTTGACGGGCCCTACTCGGTTTCACCGTCACCCATGGCATCGAGCAAACGCTGCCGCGCTGCATCTACGCGGCCGATGTAGTCCGGCATGAAAACCTCGGGCAGCGTCGTCTCAAGGGGCCCGGAGATCGCGTAGATCCCGGACCAAACCGCCCGGTCAGGCACGATGGCGTCGAGCTTGTCGGATCGCATCATGACCTCATAGAGCCAGTCAGACAGGACCAGGGCTTGATCACGCGTGAGCTTGATGAGCACCGAATCCTCGTCCACGTGATCACCGTACAGCGACGGCCACGCGAGCTACTCCCCTGCCGGACGAACGCCCCTACGTCCTGGCGGGGGCCTCATGTCATGAGGCGGGCAACGGGGCTTCCGGGTCGGGCTCCTCCCAGAATTCGGGGCCGAGAGTGTCTTTGAGCAGGGCATACATGCTCTTTCGGAAGTGGGCGGTCACGAGCCATGGGCGGGTGAAGATTCGGATCCCCCCGACCTCACCCGCATCGTTGAGCGTGAAGATCTCGACCAGTTGCTGAACGTGACCGCCGTCCACGTATTCGTCGATCACCACCGCGAATCCCGACCGGCCCTCGATGTCGAGGACGGCACGAACCTTGAGGTCGCTGAAACTCTGCGCCGCTGCTTTGAGGACCGGCCCGACGACAGCCTTCCCCGTCGGCTCTTCGCGCAGGATCGGGGAGTACAGGGTGACGTCCTGCGCCAGCGGCGGGACGGCTGGATGGTCGACCCAAACGGGTGTCGGCCCATCCGGGGCGTACGGTCCGGATCCGAGGCTCGGGTCTGCGAGAGCGGGGTCTGTCTTCGCAATCACTTCGCGCAGAGCGGCCATGAATGGCCACGGCCGACCGTAGACGTCGATGGTGGCGATCAGGCCCGCAGTGTCGCGCCGGGCCAGCGCGACGATCTCTGTCTCTCGTCCGCCGGGGCTCGCGCTGAACACGACCCCCTCCACCTCGTCTCCCTTGAGCCGGACTGTAGCTCTAGGCGCCGCGAGAGCCTGCTGGTACGTACCGAGAGCTGCCACAACAGCGTCACGACCGGCGACGCGGGGTGCAGCCAGTGGAGTCGCAAGAGAGACGTCCTCGGCAAGCGCTGTGGCGGCCTGTCCCGAAAGTGCGGCGTTCAGCTGATCCGGCATCACGCCCTCCTCGTAGTCACGATCAAGGCGAGCCTGGGCTTCGGGGAATACTCGGGCGCGAGGTCATGCCGACGCGCTCGGCGCCGGCGCCCTAAGGCCACCAAGAACCATCTGATGTACCGCGGCTGTACCCAGGCGGTGTCACAGAATCCCCACGCCGCAGCCAGGTCCGTCGCCGCCCTTCCAGCATGCGCCTGGAGCATGGCGCGGCGCATGCTGAAGGACACGGCCGCTCCTTTGCCTGGGAATCAGGGGCCTGGAGGTTCGGGTGCCGGCCCGGCAGAGAGCACGGTGCGCATGGCCAGCGGCTGGCCGGCCAACGGCGCTTCGCTCGGCCAACGCGCGAAGCGATTCCGGAACGCGGGGCTCGGACAGTCGGATCAAGTCCCGGATGAGTTCGCGAGCCAAGTGATGACCGTGGATCTGCTCGGGCGTCAGAGCTTCGGCCTCCAAGAGCGCGGCTGTGGCCTCACCGACGTGTCGCCGCTGCGCGTGTGCTCGCGCCACGTCAAGGAGGAAACGTGCCTGTCGCTCAGGGGAAAGACCCGCTGGTGCAACCTGCTGAGCGACCTCTGGCGCAAGGCCGGCGTCCCCCGACTCCACAGCTGTGCTTACGGCGATCCGGACGCCGGGAAGGTGCCGTTCGGCGCGTACGCCGCCGCCTGGATCAGGGAACGCGAGCTGACCGCCACCACCCGGCAGCTCTACGGCTCTCTGCTGCGGCATCACCTGGAGCCGGCGTTCGGCGCCATCAACGTGGCGGAGATCTCGCCGCCGCTCGTTCGGCGCTGGCGGGCCGACAAACTCGCCGCGGGCACCGGTCCGACGACGGTCGCCAAGGCGTACGCCCTGCTGCGCGCGATGATGGGCACCGCCGTGGCCGATCAGATGATTCGGCGCAATCCGTGCACGATCAAGGGTGCGAGCACGATGCACACGCCGGAGCGGCCGACCGCCACCGTGCAGGAGGTCTACGACCTGGCCGACGCGATCCAGCCGCGCTACCGGGCGCTGGTGCTGATGGCCGGCTTCCTCGGTCTGCGATGGGGCGAGCTGGTCGGTCTGCACCGCCGGGACGTCGACCTGGAGCACGGCTCGGTGCGGGTCCGGCGCGCCGTCGCCGAGTTGTTCAACGGGCGGCAGGAGATCAAGGCGCCGAAGAGTGCCGCGGGCAAGCGCACGGTGGCGATCCCGTCCGCGATCGTCGCCGACATCCGTGATCACTTGGAGCGCTACGCGGAGCCGGGGGCCGACGGGCGCGTCTTCACCGGAGCCAAGGGGGCCACGCCGCGCCGCAACCACTTCAACCTGCTGTGGCGCCGGGCCTGCGCGGATGCCGGGATCAACGGCCTGCATTTCCATGATCTTCGGCATGCGGGCAACACCCTCGCCGCGTCCACGGGCGCGAGCACACGGGAGCTGATGTCTCGCATGGGCCACAGCACCGCCCGCGCCGAGCTGATCTACCAACACGCCAGTGCGGACCGTGACCGGCCGATCGCCGACGCGGTGAGCGGTCTGGTGAAAAAGGGGCGCAAGCGGGGGCGCGTAAGAGCAAGAAGAAAGATCAGAAGCCCAACGGGCACGCTGCGGGCACGGGGACTGATCGGAGCCCCCGGACACGACTAAGGCCAGGCGGAGGATTCGTCCTCTGGCCTGGCCTTACGTCTTTTGGAGCGGGCGACGGGAATCGAACCCGCGTAGCTAGTTTGGAAGACTAGTGCTCTACCATTGAGCTACGCCCGCACGGCACGCGCCGCAGGTCAGCGACCGCGGCACAGAAAGCATCGTAGCGGGTCGACGGCCCGCAACGCACACCCCGTTCCCGTCCGCGTCGGAGCTCGCGAAATGCGGCAGCCGCACTGTCTGCGGGCATGTACCCTACGTGTCGCACCGACGGGGTGTGGCGCAGCTTGGTAGCGCGTCCGCTTTGGGAGCGGAAGGCCGTGGGTTCAAATCCCGCCACCCCGACCACCGGCAGGACCCGCGAAGGATCCGCCCGGACAAGATCACCTTTTGGGGCGTGTACCGCCTGCGGTTACTATGCAAGCTGCGTGCCCGTATGTCTGCAGTGTGTGCGTCTCTCAAGGGCCGCGGAATCCGCCCAGGGCTCTGCCTGGCCGGCAACAGCACGCAGCAGAACCCCCCAAGAAGTCAGCCACAAGGAGACCGAACCGTGAAGAGCGCCGTGGAGACCCTGAACCCGACCCGGGTTCGGCTCACTGTCGAGGTGCCCTTCGAGGAGCTCAAGGACAGCCTCGACGCGGCGTACAAGAAGATCAACCAGCAGGTCACGGTGAAGGGGTTCCGGAAGGGCAAGATCCCGGCGCGCGTCATCGACCAGCGGTTCGGTCGCGGCGCCGTGCTCGAAGAGGCCGTCAATGACGCGCTCCCGAAGTTCTACACCGAAGCGGTCAACGAGGCTGAGCTGAACGTCCTCGGCCAGCCCGAGGTCGACATCACCGAGCTGAAGGACGGCGAGACGCTGAACTTCACCGCCGAGGTCGACGTCCGCCCGACCATCGAGATCCCGGACTACTCCGGCATCGAGGTCGAGGTCGACGCCATCGAGGTCAGCGACGAGGACGTCGAGAAGGCCGTCTCCGAACTGCGCGAGCGCTTCGCCTCGACCTCCCCGGTCGAGCGCGCCGCCCAGGACGAGGACGTCGTCACCCTCGACCTCGAGGCCAAGGTCGACGGCGAGGTCCTGGAGGACGGTGTCGCCAGCGGTGTCTCGTACACCATCGGCTCCGGCGAGCTGCTCGAGGGCATCGACGACGCCGTGAAGGGCCTGGAGGCCGGTGGCGAGGCCACCTTCACCTCCGAGCTCAAGGGCGGCTCCGCGGCCGGCAAGGAGGCCGAGGTCACCGTCAAGGTCACCCAGGTCGCCGCGCGCGAGCTGCCCGAGCTGGACGACGAGTTCGCGCAGCTCGCCTCCGAGTTCGACACCCTCGACGAGCTCAAGGCGGACAGCCGCAAGCGCCTCGAGAACATGAAGCAGTTCGACCAGGCCACGCAGGCCCAGGAGCGCGTCCTGGAGAAGCTGCTGGAGCTCGTCGAGGTGCCGGTCCCCGAGAAGCTGCTCGAGGACGAGATCAACACCCGTAAGCACAACCTCGAGCACCACCAGCTCGGCCAGATGGGCCTCGACCTCGCGAAGTACCTGGAGATCCAGGGCAAGACCGAGGAAGAGTTCGACGCCGAGACCAAGGAAGCCGCGGTCAAGGGCATCAAGACGCAGTTCGTCCTCGACGAGCTCGTCAACAAGGAGAAGCTGAACGTCAACCAGGAGGAGCTCACCGAGCACCTCATGCGTCGCGCGGCCTCCTCCGGCATGTCCCCCGACCAGTTCGCCCAGGCCGTCGTCGAGGGCGGCCAGGTCCCGATGCTCGTCGGCGAGGTCGCCCGCGGCAAGGCCCTCGCGGTCGTCGTCGAGGCCTCCACGGTCAAGGACACCAACGGCGAGATCGTCGACCTGGACGACGAGGAGGACGAGACGGCCGAGACCGTCGAGGCCACCACGGAGTCCGAGGAGACCCCCGAGGCCTGACCGCCTCGCTCGTGATCCTGGACGGGCCCCCGGAGACTTCACGTCCCCGGGGGCCCGTCCGCGTCCCCAGGGGGGCCGAGGACTCCTGTCCGTGGATTCCCGTCCGGGTGCCCGGCTTCTGCCCGCGGGTCCCTGCCGGCGTCCCCGCGGGCGCCGGGGACCCTGTTGCCCGGGCCCCCGCCGGCTTGTCCAGGGGCGCGGGGAACTGCGCGGGCAACCCCCACCGAGCCGCGGCCGCGTCCCGGCTCCCGGGCCCCCGGTGGATGCGGCCTTTCGAGGGGGCCCGCCACGGCCCCGAACCGGTGCCGGAAGGGCGCCCGGGACCCCGGTCGGGCCAGCGCGGCGCATGCGCTCACAGCGAACAGTTCCCTCTGCGGGATTCCCCGGAGGGACCCGCGCGTTAGGGTCCATGAATACGAGGGCAGGGGAGTCTCCGGACGCCGTCGGGAGGCGGCGCGGAACCCGGGGTCCCAGGCCCCTGCAGAAGACGTGAGACGGCCCGGCGCCGTCGCAAGACGAGCAGGTGGATACGTGACGAATCTGATGCCCACAGCTGCCGGCGACCCTATCGGTGGTGGCCTCGGCGACCAGGTCTACAACCGACTGCTCGGCGAGCGGATCATCTTCCTCGGCCAGGCGGTCGACGACGACATCGCCAACAAGATCACGGCACAGCTGCTGCTCCTTGCCTCCGACCCGGACAAGGACATCTACCTCTACATCAACAGCCCCGGCGGATCGATCACGGCCGGCATGGCGATCTACGACACCATGCAGTACATCAAGAACGACGTGGTGACGATCGCCATGGGCATGGCGGCCTCGATGGGCCAGTTCCTGCTCAGCGCCGGTACGCCCGGCAAGCGCTTCGCCCTGCCGAACGCCGAGATCCTGATCCACCAGCCCTCCGCGGGTCTCGCGGGCTCCGCGTCGGACATCAAGATCCACGCCGAGCGGCTGCTGCACACCAAGAAGCGGATGGCGGAGCTGACCTCCTTCCACACCGGTCAGACCGTCGAGCAGATCACTCGTGACTCGGACCGCGACCGCTGGTTCGACCCGATCGAGGCCAAGGAGTACGGCCTCATCGACGACATCATGCCCACCGCTGCCGGTATGCCGGGCGGCGGCGGCACCGGGGCGGCGTAAGCCCCTCCAGCGCCCCCGAGGGCGGCGCAGGGCCCTTTCCCGCTCCCGGGCGGCCCGGGGCCCCCGGCGCGCCCTCAGCCGACCGCTCAGCCCTTTTCAGGCTTTTCAGGAGACACAGTGAACGACTTCCCCGGCAGCGGCCTCTTCGCCCGCACGCAGGCCGAGTACACCGGTCCTCGCGCGGAGTCCCGCTACGTCATCCCGCGCTTCGTCGAGCGCACCTCGCAGGGCGTGCGTGAGTACGACCCGTACGCGAAGCTGTTCGAGGAGCGTGTGATCTTCCTCGGCGTGCAGATCGACGACGCCTCCGCCAACGACGTCATGGCGCAGCTGCTGTGCCTGGAGTCGATGGACCCCGACCGCGACATCTCGGTCTACATCAACAGCCCCGGTGGCTCGTTCACGGCCCTCACGGCCATTTACGACACCATGCAGTTCGTGAAGCCGGACGTCCAGACGGTCTGCATGGGCCAGGCCGCCTCGGCCGCCGCGATCCTGCTGGCCGCCGGTACGCCGGGCAAGCGCATGGCGCTGCCGAACGCCCGTGTGCTGATCCACCAGCCCTACAGCGAGACCGGCCGCGGGCAGGTCTCGGACCTCGAGATCGCCGCGAACGAGATCCTCCGGATGCGTGCGCAGCTGGAAGACATGCTGGCCAAGCACTCGACGACGCCGATCGAGAAGATCCGCGAGGACATCGAGCGCGACAAGATCCTCACGGCCGAGGACGCCCTGGCGTACGGCCTGATCGACCAGATCATCTCCACCCGGAAGATGAACAACTCCGCGGTCGTGTGACGTATCGCTGTATCGTCTGCCGCTCCTTGGCGCGGTTCACGACAAAGTGAACCGCGCCAAGGGGGGCCCGAACGAGGGGCTCGGCAAGGTACCGTCGGACATAAGGCAGCACCAGGAGCCGCTGGATCCAGGCGACTCCCAGGCGAAGGGGAAGCACACCGTGGCACGCATCGGTGACGGCGGCGATCTGCTCAAGTGCTCGTTCTGCGGCAAGAGCCAGAAGCAGGTCAAGAAGCTCATCGCAGGCCCCGGTGTGTACATCTGCGACGAGTGCATCGATCTCTGCAACGAGATCATCGAGGAAGAACTCGCGGAGACGAGCGAGGTGCGCTGGGAGGAACTCCCCAAGCCCCGCGAGATCTACGAGTTCCTCGAGGGGTACGTGGTCGGGCAGGAGTCGGCCAAGAAGGCCCTCTCCGTCGCGGTGTACAACCACTACAAGCGCGTCCAGGCCGGCGAGAACAGCACGGGCCAGAACCGCGAGGACGCCATCGAGTTGGCGAAGTCCAACATCCTCCTGCTGGGCCCCACGGGCTCCGGCAAGACGCTCCTCGCCCAGACCCTCGCGCGCATGCTGAACGTTCCGTTCGCCATCGCCGACGCGACGGCGCTGACGGAGGCGGGATACGTCGGCGAGGACGTCGAGAACATCCTGCTGAAGCTGATCCAGGCCGCCGACTACGACGTCAAGAAGGCCGAGACCGGGATCATCTACATCGACGAGATCGACAAGGTCGCCCGTAAGAGCGAAAACCCGTCGATCACGCGCGATGTGTCGGGCGAGGGCGTGCAGCAGGCCCTGCTCAAGATCCTCGAGGGCACGACGGCCTCGGTGCCGCCGCAGGGCGGACGCAAGCACCCGCACCAGGAGTTCATCCAGATCGACACGACGAACGTGCTGTTCATCGTGGGCGGTGCCTTCGCGGGCCTGGAGAAGCTCATCGAGTCCCGGGCCGGCGCGAAGGGCATCGGCTTCGGCGCGACGATCCGCTCGAAGCGCGAGCTGGAGTCCAAGGACCAGTTCGAGGCCGTCATGCCGGAGGACCTGGTCAAGTTCGGCATGATCCCCGAGTTCATCGGCCGTCTCCCGGTCATCACCTCGGTCCACAACCTGGACCGCGAGGCCCTCCTGCAGATCCTGGTCGAGCCGCGCAACGCCCTGGTGAAGCAGTACCAGCGCCTGTTCGAACTCGACGGCGTGGAGCTGGACTTCGAGCGTGAGGCCCTGGAGGCCATCGCCGACCAGGCCATCCTGCGCCAGACCGGCGCCCGGGGCCTGCGCGCCATCATGGAGGAAGTCCTCCAGGCCGTGATGTACGAAGTCCCGTCCCGCAAGGACGTGGCCCGCGTCGTCATCACCGCCGACGTGGTCCTGCGCAACGTCAACCCGACCCTGATCCCGAGGGACGCCCGCCGCGGCGGCCCCGGCGAGCAGAAGACGG
>NZ_JBIAQM010000061.1:0-32350 GCF_042888945.1 Streptomyces sp. NPDC002698 | reverse complement strand
GTGCCGGTACATCGATGCCCGTCGCCACCGACGCCCACCCCTCACCCGACGGCGACGGGCTGATGCACCGGCACGGCCCCGACCCACCACCGGACGAACCCGGCACCGGGACGCCGACGCAGCGACCCCGCTCAGCCCCGGGACACCATCGTCTCGATCCCCGCGATCAACAGCTCCAGCGCGAACTCGAAGTCCCGCTCCCGCATCTCCGACACCGTGTCCCCGCCGCGTGCCTCCATGAGACCCTCCGCACTGGCGAAGTGCGCGGCGTACTGCGGCTCTTCACTGATCGTGCTCATGGCCTGCCGGAAGTACTCGTCCTGCGACATCCCCGCCGAGACGCACCGCTGCACGAAGTGGCCCTCGATCGTCCCGAACCCGTACACGAACTGGAACACCGCCGACATCGCCCCCATCTGCCCGTGCGCCGGCATCCCGGTGTTCCGGATCACCTGCTGCACACGCGCCGAGAACACCATCGAGCACGGCCCGATGTTCAGGAAGTTGCCGATCAGCGTCGACACCCACGGATGGCGCACCAGCAGCGCCCGGTACCCCACCGCCAGCGACCGCAGCTGATCACGCCAGCCTTCCTCCGGCTCGGCGTCCGGCAGCTCCAGTCCGCCGAACACCGCGTCGAGCGCGAGCTCCAGCAGATCGTCCTTGGTGTCCACGTACCAGTACACGGACATCGCGGTGACGTTCAGCTCGGCCGCGAGCCGTCGCATGGAGAACTTGGCCAGACCTTCCGCGTCCAGCAACCGCACCGTGGCCGCGGTGATCCGCTCCCGGTCGAGCCCGGACGGCTGGCCACCGCCCCGGGCGGCCCCGCCGCGGGGGGCCCTGCCCTCCAGCCAGACGCTGGTCCGCACCGGCCGCTTCGCCCTGTCGGCTGCCCTCACCATGGCGCTCCTTCCCCGGAACTCGAACCACGGAGCGGGCCGGAACTCCCCGGTCCACCCTCCTCGACGATGCTAAGCGGGCACTTCGGGGACGAGCCCCGCACTCCGTCCGAAACCCGGCCGGCCCTCACACGGTGACCGCCACCGCGGAGTCCGCCCTCTCCGCCCTCCTCAGCAACGCGGCCGCCAGGAGTCCGCCGAGCAGAACCGCGACGGCGCCCACGAGTTGGCTGGTCTCCAGCCCCGACGAGAACGCGTCGACGATCCGCTCCCGCTCTCCGGCCGACCCGGCGGAGGCGAGCGCGGCGGGCAGCGAGCCCGCGGCCACCGGAATCAGCGCCGCGAACCGCGAGTTGAGGACGGCGCCGAGCACCGCGACCCCCAGACCGTTCCCGAACTCGGCGAGCGTGCCGTTGATCCCGGCGCCCACACCCGCCTTCTCCCGCGGAATCGCGCTCATGATCGCGTACGCCATGGCGGGGTTGGCCACGGCACAGCCGGCGCCTATGAGCAGCAGCCCGGCCAGCGTCCCGGCGTACCCGTGCGCGGCCAGGGTCGCTATGGACACCAGCCCCGCCGACATCACCGTCATCCCGAGGGCTATGGACATGGGCGCACCGAGCCGCGCGGTCCATCGCGCGGACAGTCCGGAGAAGTTCAGGGCGACGACCGCCAGCGCGAGCGGCGCCGTTCGCAGGCCCGCCTCCAACGGCCCGTAGCCGAGCACGAATTGAAGATGCTGGGTGAGCAGGAACAGCGCGCCGCCCATCCCGAAGGTGATGAGGACGGCCCCCGCCACGGCCCCGGTGAACCGTCGGTCGCGGAAGAAGTGCAGGTCGAGCATCGGGTACGGGATCCGGCTCTCCCAGTGTCCGAAGACGCCGAGGACGACGACGGCCACCGCGGCCGTGCCGAGGACGCGCGGGGACGCCCAGCCGTGCCCGGGCCCCGAGATGATCGCGAAGACCAGCGCGGTCATACCGACCGTCGACAGCAGCGCGCCCATCACGTCCGGCCGGTCCGCCCGGGGCGCGTCCGGGGGTGTCCCGGGAACGGCGGCGCGCGGCGCGGCCTTCGACTCGGGCACGAAGGCCACCACCGCGACCAGGCCGAGCGCCGCGACGGGCAGGTTGACCAGGAAGATCGCGCCCCACCAGAAGTGGTTCAGCACGAAGCCGCCGAGGAGGGGCCCCACGGCGAACCCGAGGGCGTTGACCGCGCTCCAGATGCCTATCGCCTTCGGGTGCTCGTCCGGGGTGAAGACCTGCATCACGACGGCGAGCGTGGTGGTGAGCAGCAGCGCTCCGCCCACGCCCATGCCGGCCCGTGCCGCGATCAACTGTCCTGTGGAGTGGGCGAGTCCGGCCGCCAGCGATCCCGCCCCGAACAGGACGAGCCCCGCGATCAGCATCTTCTTGCGGCCGTAGCGGTCGGCGGCGCTGCCCGCGGTGAGCAGCAGTCCGGACTGCGCCAGCGAGTAGGCGTTGATCATCCACTGGATGTCGGAGGTCGCCGCGCCCAGCTCGCGGGTCAGGGAAGGGATCGCGACGTTCAGGACGGTGTTGTCGAGCAGCACGGTGAGTTGTGCCAGACAGATGACGCCGAGGATCAGCCAGCGTCTGGGGTGCCCTTGGGGGGCGGTCGAAACGGCCATGCCGTACACCGTAGAACAGCTCTTGTACACCGTACAACGCCGATTCCCCGCCACGGCGCGGCACGAGAGGACGGCACACGAGACGACGGCGCGCGAGACGACGGCGCACGAGACGACGGCGCACGAGACGAAAGAGCGGTGGTCCGGAGCGCACTCGCTCCGGACCACCGCTCCCCGCGCACCGGGCTCTGTACCGACCCGGCCGGATCCGCCGGTCAGCTCCCGCCGGCCGGCTGGGTCAGGTCGTAGAAGGTGGCCGAACCCACCGTCACCTTCTTGAAGTTGGCCGTGACCCACGAACTGATCTGGGAGGAGGTGGAGGCGGTGCCGGAGTTTCCGCCTCCGCCCATGCCCCCGCCCATGCCGCCGCCCGAGATGAAGTAGTGGATCTCGCCGTCCGTCACGTACTTCTTGAACTGGGCCAGCGTCGGGGACGGGTCGGTGCCGTTGAAGCCGCCGATCGCCATCACCGGCTTTCCGGTGCCCAGTTGGTAGCTAGCGGAGTTCTGGGAACCGATCGCGGCGGCCGCCCAGGTGTAGTCCCCCGCGTTCTTCGACAGCAGCGCCTTGGCCGCGGAGCTGACGGACGCGCCGTTCAGCAGACCCCCGGCTCCGCCGCCACCGCCGGGCATACCGCCCTCACCCGTACCACCGCCGGGCATGCCGCCCTGCTGGTTCTGACCGTTGCCCTGCTGGTTCTGGCCGGGGAATCCGCCCGTGCCGCCCGTGGGGGGCTGACCCGTACCGCCGCCGGGCACGCCCCGCTGCCCGTTCGGCATGCCGCCGTTGCCGTTCTGCTGGTTCTGGCCGCCGCCCGGGAACCCGCCCCGCGTGCCACCGCCGCCACCGGGACCGCCGCCCATGCCCGCCCCGGCCGGACCGGCCGTCACGATGGAACCGGTGTGCCCGGTGTTCACCGTGGAGAGCGTGTACGCCGTCGGGCCCGCGACCGCCGCCACGAAGCCCAGCCCGGCGGCCGCGAGGGCGAGCTGCCTGCCCAGCCGGGCCGCGAAGATCAGCCCGAGCGCGCCGGTCAGACCGCCGACGAGGACCAGCCACTTGAGCCACGGCAGATAGTCGGAGGTGCGGTTGAGGAGGACGTAGCCCCAGGCCGCGGCCGCGGTGACCGAACCGGCGAGGGTGAGCGCCGCCCACACCTTGCCCCGCTCCTCCCACAGCGCCGTCGCGCCCATGCCGACCACGGCGGCGATGTAGGGGGCCAGCGCCACCGTGTAGTACTGGTGGAAGATGCCGGCCATGTAGCTGAAGACCAGCGCGGTCATCAGCAGCGCGCCGCCCCAGGCGAGGAAGGAGGCACGGGCCAGGTCGGTCCGCTTCGCCTTCCGGGTGAGGACGAGGCCGGCCGCCAGCAGGATCAGGGCCGCCGGGAGCAGCCAGGAGATCTGGCCGCCGATCTCGGAGTTGAACATCCGGTCCCAGCCGGTCTCGCCCCACATCCCGGTGCCACCGCCGCCACCGCCACCGCCGACACTGCCGGTCTCGTCGCCGTTGATACGGCCGAGGCCGTTGTAGCCGAAGGTCAGCTCCAGGAAGGAGTTGTTCTGCGAGCCGCCGATGTACGGGCGGGAGGACGCGGGCCACAGCTCGACGATCGCGACCCACCAGCCGCCGGCGACCACCATCGCGGCCGTCGAGAGGCCCAGCTGCGCGAACCGCTTCCGGACCGTCACCGGCGCGCAGACCGCGTACAGCACGGCCAGCGGCGGCAGGATCAGGAAGGCCTGGAGCGTCTTGGCGAGGAAGGCGAGGCCGACCGTGACGCCCGCCCAGACCAGCCACTTCGTCCGGCCGTCCTCCAGGCCGCGGATCACGCAGTAGACCGTGACGGTCATGAGCAGCGCGAGCATCGCGTCCGGGTTGTTGAACCGGAACATCAGCGCGGCGACCGGGGTGAGCGCGAGCACCGCGC
This sequence comes from Streptomyces sp. NPDC002698, assembly GCF_042888945.1. Classification (NCBI taxonomy): domain Bacteria; kingdom Bacillati; phylum Actinomycetota; class Actinomycetes; order Kitasatosporales; family Streptomycetaceae; genus Streptomyces; species Streptomyces sp. NPDC002698. Next base: position 27,864 of record NZ_JBIAQM010000061.1, on the reverse strand, counting down.
CGGCGATCAGACCCGCCGCGGCGCCGAACCGGCGCCGTACGGCCGCGTACAGGACGCCGACCGTGGCCACGCCCATCAGGACCTCGGGAACGAGGATCGCCCAGGAGCTGAGACCGAAGATCCGCACCGACAGGGCCATCGGCCACAGGGAGGCCGGGGGCTTGTCGACGGTGATGGCGTTGGCCGAGTCGAGCGAGCCGAAGAACAGGGCCTTCCAGCTCTGGCTGCCTGCCTGCACGGCCGCGGAGTAGAAGGAGTTGGCGTACCCGGAGGCGCTCAGGTCGTACAGGTAGAGCACCGCGGTGGCGAGCAGCAGACCGAGGAAGGCGGGGCGCACCCAGCGCGGGTCCTCGGGGCGGCCTCTCCAAACGCGACGGAAGAAGGGCTGCCGGGGTTCACCGGCTCCAGGGGCGCCCGCGGGCGGGACATGCTCCGGGGGCGGTGCCGAGGCGGGCGGCCCCCAGGCGTGACCGGTGGTGCCGACACCGCCGCCGGTGTTCGTCTCGGTGCTCGTACCGGCACCGGTGGCGGTACCGGCGCTCATGTCGGGCTGTGTCGTCATCGCGCTTTCCTCGGGTCGTGATCGTGCGGGCGCACGGCCTGCAGCTGCATGGTCGAATCCCGCCAGGAGCGGTCCGCGGCCTCGTCGGCGCGGTACGGGGCGGTGTCGTACGGAGCGGTGTCGTACGGAGCGGTGCCGTACGGGGACGGGGAAGCCGTCGGACGCTGGGGCAGCGGCGGATACGCGTTCCCGCCCTGCCGTACGGCCGTCGGGTGGAGCGGCGGGACCGGCTGGTGCGAGGCAACCACCGGGGACGGTGACGGTGTCCCGCCCCGCCGGTCGGGGAAGACCCAGGCGCGGAAGAGCAGGAAGCGCAGGACGGTCGCCGCGAGGTTGGCGGCGATGAGCACCGCCAGTTCGGTGGAGTGCGCGGGGTCGCTCGTCGCGGCCGCGAGGGCGGCGAGGGAGCCGCTGGTCAGGGCGAGCCCGATACCGAAGACGACCAGGCCCTGCGCCTGGTGCCGTACGGCGCCGCCCCGGCCCCGTACGCCGAAGGTGAGCCGCCGGTTGGCCGCCGTGTTGGCGACCGCCGACACGAGCAGCGCGAGCGCGTTGGCGACCTGCGCGCCGGAGACGGAGCGGAAGCCGCTGTAGAGCAGCAGGTAGAACAGGGTGGACAGGCCGCCCACGACGCAGAAGCCGACGAGCTGGCGGGCCAGGCCCTTGGGGACGTCGGTCAGTTCGCGGTCGCGCGGGTCGTCCCCGAAGGGCCGGACGAGCCGGTCGAGCGACAGCGAGCCGGTGGCGAGGGCGCGTCCCACCCGCCACACGCCCTTCAGGTCGTCCGTCGCGGTCTTCACGATGTGGACGGTCGAGTCCGGGTCGTCGACCCAGTCGACGGGGACCTCGTGGATGCGCAGCCCGGCCCGCTCGGCCAGCACCAGCATCTCGGTGTCGAAGAACCAGCCGGTGTCCTCGACGATCGGCAGCAGCACCTGGGCGACATCACGGCGGATCGCCTTGAAGCCGCACTGCGCGTCCGAGAAGCGGGCCTGGAGCGAGCCGCGCAGGATCAGGTTGTAGGCGCGGCTGATGAACTCCCGCTTGGCGCCCCGCACCACACGTGAGGAGCGGGACAGCCGCGAGCCGATCGCGAGGTCCGAGTGACCGGAGATGAGCGGGGCCACCAGCGGCAGGAGCGCGTTCAGATCGGTGGACAGGTCCACGTCCATGTACGCGAGGACCGGCGCGTCGGACGCCGACCAGACGGTCCGCAGCGCCCGGCCGCGGCCCTTCTGCTCCAGCCGGCGGGAGGTGACCTCCGGGAGCTGTGCCGCCAGCCGGGCCGCCACCAGCGGGGTGCTGTCCGTGGACGCGTTGTCCGCCACCGTGATGCGGAACGCGTACGGGAACGTGCGCTTGAGGTGGTCGTGCAGTCTGATCACGCATGGCTGGAGGTCCTTCTCCTCGTTGTAGACGGGGATCACGACGTCCAGGACAGGCGTACCCGCGTCTGCGGCCGGGAGGTGCTCCCGCGCCGGCAGGTTGCCGGGAGAAGGTTCGGTTCGCATGGAACCGACTTTCGTCAAGCCCGCTGTTGCACCCATGTGCTGGCGCTGTGCTGTACCTGTGAGTGCTGTTGCCAGGACGTTTCGGGGGCGAGCGCGGGCAGGTGCAGGGTGAACACGGTCCTGCCGGGCACGCTGTCCACGGTCACGGCGCCCCCGTGCGCGGCCGCGACCGCCTGCACGATGGCGAGCCCCAGACCGGTCGATCCGGAGGCGCGCGAGCGCGACGAGTCTCCTCGCGCGAACCGCTCGAAGACGCGCGGCAGCAGATCGGACGGAATGCCGGGGCCGTCGTCCTGGACGTCCACGCACAGCCACGGCCCGTGCCGGTGCACCCGCGCGGTGACGGTCGTCCCCGGTGGGGTGTGCGTGCGGGCGTTGGCGAAGAGATTGACCATGACCTGCTGGAGGCGCGCGGCGTCCGCCGACACCAGCGCGGGCTCCTCGGGCAGTTCGAGCCGCCAGTTGTGGCCGCGCCCGGCGGCCCGCGCGTCGCTCACGGCGTCGATCACCAGGGGGACGAGGTCGGTCTGCTCGTGCTGCAACGGCCGCCCGGCGTCGAGCCGCGCGAGCAGCAGCAGATCCTCCACGAGCAGCGTCATCCGGCCGGCCTCGGACTCGATCCGCCCGAGCGCGTGCCGGGTGTCGGGGCCGGTCTCCTCCCGGCCGCGTCTGGTCAGCTCGGCGTATCCGCGGATGGAGGCCAGCGGGGTGCGCAGTTCATGACTGGCGTCCGCGACGAACTGCCGTACGCGCATCTCGCTCTGCTGGCGCGCGTGCAGCGCGCCGTGGATGTGGTCGAGCATGCGGTTGAGCGCCGCCCCGACCTGCCCGACCTCGGTGTGCGGATCGGACTCGGACTCCGGCACCCGCTCGTAGAGCGTGACCTCGCCGGTGTGCAGGGGGAGTTCGGAGACACGGGTGGCGGTCGCGGCGACCTTGCGCAGGGGGCGCAGGGCGAGGGTCACGATGGCGGCGCCCGCGAGGGAGGCCGCCGCGAGACCCGCGCCGGTGACGCTGATCTCGACGTAGATCAGCGTGGTGAGGGTGTTGGTGACGTCGTCGGTCGGGAGCGCCACGTAGAAGGCGCCGTTCCTGCCTTCCTGGTACCGCACGCGGTACTCGCCCCGGCCGGGGACGTCCACGGTGTGCGGGTTCTTGTCCTTCGCCACCGAGGCGAGGGCGGCGAGCTGGCTCTCGCCGAGCTGGAGCGGGGTGGGCTGCTTGACTCCGTTGGAGTCCTTCTTGGCCACGCTGACGATGCCCTTGGTGACCTGGCCGTTCTTCACCGTCGCGCCGATGGCGCCCATGTCCTGTCCCCTGAGCACGAACTCCAGGGGGTCCTTTCCGATGACGTCGTCGCTCGGGGGGCGCGCGGCCCCGCCGCCGGACGGACCGCCCGCCGGGTCGCCCATCGGGCCCGCCGCGCGCATCGCCGCCTCGGCCACGTTGTCGTCCAGCTGGTTGTACAGGTGCGAGCGCAACGCGATCGTGGTCACGGTACCGATCACCGCGCACACGACGGCGATCAGCGTGACGGACCCGACGACGAGCCGCGTCCGCAGGGTGCGCGGCTGTCGTGCTCGCCTCTTCTGCGCTCGCGTCCGTCGTCGTCCGCTCATGACGTGGCGGGCTTGATCAGATATCCGGCCCCACGCCGGGTGTGGATCATCGGCTCACGCCCTGCGTCGATCTTCCGCCGCAGATACGAGATGTAGAGCTCGACCACATTGGCCTGGCCACCGAAGTCGTACGACCACACACGGTCGAGGATCTGCGCCTTGCTCAGCACCCGGCGCGGGTTGCGCATCAGGAAGCGCAGCAGCTCGAACTCGGTCGCGGTGAGGTGGATGTTGTCCCCGCCGCGCGACACCTCGTGGCTGTCCTCGTCCAGGGCGAGGTCCCCGACGACGAGCACGGATTCGGACCGCCGGTCGGCCGCGCCCGAACGCCGGATGAGACCGCGCAGCCGGGCCACGACCTCCTCCAGGCTGAACGGCTTGGTGACATAGTCGTCGCCGCCGGCGGTGAGCCCCGCGATGCGGTCCTCGACCGCGTCCTTCGCGGTCAGGAACAGCACCGGGACGTCGGGCTGCTCCCGGCGGAGCCGGCCGAGCACGGTCAGGCCGTCCATGTCGGGCAGCATCATGTCGAGCACCACGGCGTCGGGCCGGAACTCGCGCGCGGTCTGCACCGCGCCCGTCCCGTCACCCGCGCTGCGGATCTGCCACCCTTCGTAGCGAAGGGCCATGGACAGCAGCTCGGTGATCGACAACTCGTCGTCCACCACAAGCACTCGGACGGGGCTCCCGTCCGGCCTCAGCAGTTCGGTGCGCCCCTGGGGCGAGGTCGTGGTCATAGCGGACACCTTGGTGGGCCCCGCTGAGAGCATCCTTTCGGCAACCTGTGATTTTCCTGAGAAACACACAGGTGCCTCTCAGGAAACTCCTGAGTGGGCCCTGCCGGGGTCGGCCGGTAGACCCGTAGGCGTCAGCCGGTAGACCGTAGGCGTCAGCCGGTGGGCCCCCTCGTCGTCAGCGGAGGCCGAAGAGACGGGCGCCGTTCTCGTGGCAGACCGCTCGCAGCCAGTCGTCCCCCAGGCCGAGCCGTTCCAGCGCGTGCAGCTGATGGACGTACGGGTACGGGATGTTCGGGAAGTCCGTGCCGAGGAGCACCCGGTCCCCGAGGTCCGCGAGCCGGGGCAGGAGACCCGGCGGGAACGGCGCGAGCCGCTCGCTGAAGTCGGTGAACGCCATGGTCGTGTCGAGCCGCACCTCGTCGTGGCGCTCGGCGAGGCCGAGGAAGTCCTCGTACTCGGGCATCCCCATGTGCGCGAAGACGAACCGCAGCCGGGGGTGCCGGCGAAGGACGGCGGCGGCCGGCGCCGGTCCGGTGTGCTTGCCGGGGGAGGGCCCCGAGCCGCAGTGGATCACCACGGGGATTCCCGCTTCGGCGAGCAACCCCCAGGCCGGGTCGAGGAGTTCGTCCGCCGGGTCGTACGCCCCCACCTGCACGTGCGCCTTGAAGACGCGCGCGCCCGCCTCCACCGCCTCGCGCACGTACCGCTCGACGCCGGGTTCGGGGAAGAGGGTCGAGGTGTGCAGGCAGTCCGGGGCGCGCCGGGCGAAGCCGACGGCCCAGGAGTTGAGCCACTCGGCCATGCCGGCCTTGTGCGGGTAGAGCATCGCCGTGAAGGCGCGCACCCCGAACTCCCGGATCAGCGCCAGTCGTTCGTCCTCGTCCGCGCGATAGGCGATCGGCCACTCGATGCCGCCGGTGAGCTCGCCCAGTCCGTCGAAGTAGTCCCACACCTTGCGCAGCACCCGCTCGGGCATGAAGTGCGTGTGGACGTCGACGAGTCCGGGCAGCCCGAGCCCCTCCCAGAAGTCCCGCACTTCGCGCGCCTCGTCCCGCACGTCCTCGGTCTCCGCACCGGGCGTGCCCTCCCGGTCAGTCATCGGCACGCTCGAATCCGTGGCTCCGCTCGACCTTGGCGATGTGCAGGGTGTAGCGCTCGTACCAGTCGGCCCGGCCGCGCCGCTGTGCCGCCCGGTGCTCGGCGTGCGCGCTCCACTCCTTGATGGCGGCCTCGTCCCGGAAGTACCCGACGCTGATGGCCAGTCCGCCCGGCGAGCGCGCGAAGTCCATCCCCAGATAGCCCGGGATCTGCCGGACCAGCTCCTCCATGCGTTCGGCGGTCTCCCCGTACCCGGCGTCCTCCTCCTTCCGTACGGAGGTGAACACGGCGACGTAGTAGGGGGGTTCATGGGCTGCGACAGGAACGAGAGGGTGATCACTCATGTCCGACACTCTCCTTGCGGGCGTCCCCCGCCGTCCAGCACCTTTCCGAACGGGAGCCGAAAGGGATCGAAGTCTTGACCATTCCGCCCGCCGGCCAGCCCCGTCTCCGCCCGCCGGCCCGCCCCGTCATCACCGAAGCGCCGCACACCCCTTCTCCTCCTTCTCCCCCTCACCCCTCCCTCCCCTGTCCCCTCCCCCTGCCTCTGTCCCCTCAGAAGAGGCCGTCCTGAACACCGGTGTCCGTCGCGGGCAGCTCCCGTACGGGAAAGGTGATTCCGGAGTCCTGGTCCACGTCCGTGCCGCCGACGCCGGTCAGGTCCCACCCCGTCATCAGCCGGGTGTCGAGGACGACGACTCCGCGTCCGGTGAGGAGATGGAGATCGGGACCCGCCGCGGCGCGCAGCTCTCCGCCGGCCGATCCCCCCGCGGCCAGTTCGCGCACGACCCCCCGCGCGGGCGGAAGTCCGGCGAGCGCGAACAGGTCCGTGTGGTCCACGGGCTCGAAGGGCGCGCGCCGGAGCGACTCCGGCCAGCCGTCGAGATCCCCGGCACGCCCGTGCAGCTCCCGGATCTCGGCGACGCGCTCCCCGGCCCCCGGCAGAGCCGCCCGCACCGCCCGTTTGTCGGCGTACGGAATCCGGTCCGGCACCCCGAGCGCGGCCCGCAGCAGTTCCTCGGCCCGGCGGGCGGCCATCAGCGGCCCTTGCCCCAGCCAGCTGAAGGTGACGGCGCCCTGCTCCAGAAGGCGGGTGGAGCCCCGCTCGACCCGCGTGATCCCCACCTTGACCAGGCCGGGCCCGAACCACGCGAGATACACGCGGTACGGCCGCGGGTCATCGGCCAGTGTGTCGGCGGCCACCGAGTGCGCCCGGTCCAGCCACGCGCACTCCTCGCACCGCGCCCCCGTACCGCGCGGCGACACCACGGCCCGCACGGGACACGCGTTCCCCCGCGCCCCCACGCAGGTCCGCACACCCCCGTCCACGACGCCGAACGCGATCCGCCGCCCCGGGACCAGCGGGCTCGTGCGCCCCCCGCCCCACACCAGCACGGGCCCGTCCCCCGACCACCGCAACCCCGAACACGTCCACACCCGCCGCACACGACGACAGTAGAGCCCCCCACCGACAAGCACCCTGACCAGTGGGGGATCACCCACGGGACGCACGGTCCCGCGGCAGCCGTCCGCTACTTGGCCGGGCTGATGCTGACGATGCGGTGGTTGGGGGTCATCACGACCGAGAGCTTGACGGTGCCCCCCATGCCCCAGCTCAGGGTGACGACGGCCTCGGTGGAGTCGCCCTTGCTCTTCTCGGTCACCGTCCACCGGGCGGGGATGCTCTGGGCGCGCAGGACGCCGTCCGCGTGGTTCGTGCGTTCCCAGGCCGCCAGCTTCTTGCTGAGCGCGGAGTCCAGGTAGTGGGCGCGCAGGTCGTTCATCAGCTTGGTATTGGGGTCGGAGCCGTTCTGGGCGTCGATGTAGGCGCCGTAGAAGTCGGCGATGCCGGTGAGCGCGTCGTCGGCCGTGCCGCTCACGGTCCGCTGCTTGGCGGCGGCCGCCAGCGGAGCGCGGTGCGGTGCGTCGGTCTGGGAGGCGTGCGCCGAGACGCCGAGCCCGAGGCCCAGGGCGAGGCCGGCGGTGACGGCCGCGATACGGCGGAGGCTGCGGCGTCCGGAAGTGTTCCCGTGCATGGTGTGTCCCTCGGTTCCGAGTCGGTGTACGTCGTCGCACGGGACCGCCGGACGCCCCGTCGAGGGTGCGTTCGGCCATGGGTGTCCCCGTGGACGAGTGGGTGGTCTGGATGCCGCTCCCCTGAACACGCCGGCCGGTGGGGCCGTACCGCTGGGGGCGACACCAAGAGCATCGGCGGCCCTGGGGGACCGCGGCAATCACTGCCGTCCGGTCCGCAACGGTGGAACCATCCCAGGGCAGTTGACGTGCAGAGATATGGACCCCTTGGGATGCCGTTCCGGGACGGGACGGACCGATACGAGCGGAGGTGGGCACGGGCCATGGCCGCGGCCGACGACGACGTGACGAGGTTCGCGGACCGGCTGGCACGCCTCAAGGCCCGCACGGACCGCAGCTACGCGGCTCTCGCCCGGCGCCTGGGAATGAACGCCTCCACGCTGCACCGCTATTGCGCGGGCGAGGCGGTGCCGCTGGACTTCGCCGTGGTGGAGCGGTTCGCCGTGCTGTGCGGAGCCTCGTCCCAGGAGCGCGTGGAGTTGCACCGGCTGTGGATCCTGGCGGTCGCGCAGCGGCGCCGGCCCCGCCCGCGTGAGACGCCCCCCACCGAGCCGAGCGCCCCGCAAGGCGGCGCGGAGGGTGGATCGGACGGCGGCGCGCAAGACGGCGCCGCGGACGGGAACGACGGAACTCCGGAGCGGGGGAACACACCCGTACCCCTCGCGTCCCCCGCACACCCCACCGGGCCCGGTCCCCTCACGGAGCCCACGGCGGACGCGCCGAACGCACCTGACGCACCGCCCGCGGCGGACGCCGTGCCCGCACCGGACGTCGTGCCCGTGACCGCGGCCGGGCGGCCCTCCCGCGCCTGGTACCGGCGGCGTCCGGCCGTCGCGTTCCTCCTGACCGCCGCGGGGCTCCTGGCGTTTGCGGCGTTGCCGGGCCTTCCGGGGTACCCGGAGCTCCCGACCCAGGGTTCCCCCGGCAAAGCCTCACCGCGCGGCGGTCCGGCGGCGTCACCCACCGGCACCCCGGCGCGGCCGTCCACCCCGGCCGTCCCCTTCATCTGGACCGTGAACTCCCACGTCTGGGACGGGGACTGCGGCCACGACTACGTCATCGGCAAACCCCCGGGCCAGGTCCCCCCGCCGCCGTCCGCCGAGGACGCCGAGGTGTGGGCGAACGCCCAGGACGCGGTGCACGGCGGGGAGACGATCGTGCGGGTGTCGGTGCAGGGACGCAGCTCGGCGGCTGTCGTCCTGGAGACCCTGCACGTCCGGGTCGTACGCCACGCCGCGCCCCCGGACGACGGAGCCTTCGTCTACGACACGGCCCTGGGCTGCGGCGGGGGCGACACGCCCCCGTCCTTCGCGGTGAGCCTCGACGCGCACACCCCCGTCCCCCGGGCCGTGTCCGGGAAAAAGGGGGACGAGACCCTGACGGCGAGGCGCCTCCCGTACCGGGTCTCCGTGGAGGACCCGGAGGTGCTGCTGGTCAAGGCACGCACCGAGCACTGCGCGTGCGACTGGTACCTCGACCTCGACTGGTCCTCGCAGGGCCGCACCGGCACCATCCGGATCGACGACCACGGCCGCCCCTTCCGCACCGCGGGAACCGCCGGGCTCCCGCACTACTCGTACGCCGAATCGCCCCGGCGCTGGGTCAGGGCGCCCGCACACGACTGATCCCGAGCCCGTTCCTTCACCGGCCCGCCCCCGAACACCACCCCGACCGAACCGCTCACGGTTCCCGAGGGGTTGACCTGACCCACGCACGCCAAAGGCCCCGCCGGTTGAACCGGCGGGGCCTCTGATCTGTGTGCACTCGGCAGGATTCGAACCTGCAACCTTCTGATCCGTAGCTCTATAGAGATCAGTCGCTGACGGTCATACCAGCCCCTCCAGAGCCTTTGCAGGGCGCTGATGGTTCGGGTCGGTTGCTGTAGTTGCTGTACTTCACTGCGGTACAGCAGCTGCCCGCGCTGTGCCATGGCACGGGAGTGGCACGGCTCAACAGCCGTCAAAGGGGGTGGGTCCATCCATAGCGTGCAGGGCAGTGTTGCGGCGAACCCTGGAATCCGTCGGATGGTGGGCGGGCTTCGACGGCTGAAGCCTAGATGTAGGCTGACCGCTCCGCACCGCAGGAGCCGTCTTGTATGTGCAGCGTTGAGTAACTGCCCCTGCAAGCCCTGAACGTGACGATTTCCCTTGCCGACTCAGGAAGGTCCTTGTTCTTAAAGCGCCAACCTGCGTCGGAACCCGCATTGTTCCAGATGTGCCCGTAACGCACGATCCGGCCGTTGGCGTCCACCACCTCCCAAGCGACGACGCCCGAGAGACCGTCCTCCCAGGTGTCCTTGACGCCGAACCAGTCACCGTCAGCGTAGAAGCACGCCTGGGACCACGAGCCGGTCGAGGTACAGATTGTGTCATTGCCCGGGTTCTCGGTGCTGCTAGCGAGATCGTTCTCGAGGGTGAGAGCGGAGGCGCTGGTGACGGTCAGCATGGTGGCGGCAGCAACGGCGCCTACGACTGTAGCTATACGCGATCTCAATGTCATGATCAGATCATATGCCCAAGATTCACTCTGTGGTCATGCTCCAGATGTAGACAACCTGTCCCAACGACTGGCCCCGGCTCCCATCCCGTCTGCCGTCGACCCACACTCCGTGGAGCGGGCGTGGTTCAGGGCGTCAAGGTGGAGCGCGCCACTGTACGAACGACCTTGACGCCCTGGGCCGCGACTGCTCGGCTCTGCCTGGGTCGACGGCAGACGGGATGGGAGCACCCCGCGCACGCCACACTCGGCCGGCATACGCGAACGGCGCCCCGCCATCTCGGAGCCTGAGCGCCCCCGCCGGAGGCATGTTCTGACCGGAGCGCTCCGTGTCCGGGCCTCTACGCATGAGCCGTAGCTCGCTGCGGCCCCTGGGGCCGACCCCGGCGCCGAAGGCGCAGAGGGGTCGGGCCCCAGGGGCCAGCCCGCGCTTGCGCGGGCACTTGATGAAGTAGAGAAAGTTCTACCGCGCTGCGATCAGGCGCTTGCCGTCATGGCTCCGCACATGGGGGCCGTTGCCGTCCAGGGCATCCAAGAGTCGGATTGCGAAGACCTCCGCCATGCGCTCGTTGACCTCTTCGGGTGTGAGCCAGTCAACCGCGGTCGATTCGCTGGACGTGCGTTCGGTGCCCCCGGAGGGCTTGCACCGGAAGACCAAGGCGACGACGCCCCTGGTCGTGTTCTTGTAGACCCCGGTGAGCTGGTCCACCTCGACGTGGATGCCCGTCTCCTCCAGGACCTCGCGGACGACGCCGGCCTCGGGGGTCTCATCGAGCTCGAGTACGCCGCCAGGGAGCTCCCAAGTGCCGTTGTCCGCACGGCGGATCGCCAGGAGTCGGCCGTCCTCACCGATCACCACTCCCGCTACAGACACGGAGTGCAGCGGCGTTGACTCACCTTCCTGGGCACTGTTACTCATGTGCAGGAGCATAGGAGGAAGAGAAGGACTATGGGAACAGCAGTAGGAGGTGAGCGGCCCGTACCTCGCTACGTACAGATCGCCGACGAGATCGTGCGGCAGATCAAGGCTGGCGTCCTCAAGCCAGGCGACATGGTGCCCAGCGAGTCCGAGCTGGTCGACCGCTACGGAGTTGCAGGCGGCACGATCCGTAAGGCCATGGTCGAGGTGCGCGCGAGTGGACTGGTCGAGACGCGGCACGGCAAAGGCTCGACCGTGAAGGATCGACCGCCGGTCCGCCATCGATCCTCCGACCGCTTCCGGCGCTCACTTCGGCAGGGTGGCAAGGCTGCCTATCTCGCCGAGTCCGAGCAGTCTGGCGCCACAGCCAAGGTGAGCGTCCTCTACATCGGCCCGATGGAGGCCCCGGAGGATGCCGCGGAACGATTGAGCGTCCCCGCCGGCACTCAGGTGCTCGCCCGACGGCGTCTCTACTTCCGCAACGGCACGCCAGTCGAGACGGCGACGTCGTACCTCCCGTGGGACGTCGTGAAGGACATCCCCGAGCTGTTCGCCGAGAATCCCGGCGGCGGTGGCATCTATGCCCGACTCGAAGACCACGGGCACGAGTTCGTGGAGTTCGTCGAAACGCTGCAAGGGCGTCCGGCTTCCAAGGCGGAGTCCTCGGAGCTGGCTCTCAGCCCCGGCGCCCCGGTCATCCACCTGATCCGTGAAGCCCGTACGACCGAGGGTCGCGTGGTGGAGGTCTGCGACACCCTCATGGCCGCTGACCAGTTCGTTTTCGAGTACCGGATCCCCGCAGTCGACTGACGCTCCCTCAACTTCCCTCAGCCCGTCGCGAGTTCTTCTTCGCGGCGGGTTGACTCATGTACAGGAGTCATGCACTCTTCTTCATGTCACTCATACACATGAGTGACGGAGTCCAACCTCTATAGAGGAGTGAATCTCTGTGCGTCAGATCCCCGTCGACACCACGAATGCGACCGTGATGGTCGCCAAGGCTCCGCAGCCGAAGGTCAAGGACCGTCGTACCGGTGAGATCGCCGTGGACAAGGACGGCGTCACGCTGATGACGGTGGAGGTGATGTTCTCCACGCCGGATGAGGTGGAGATCCTGAAGCTCACCGTTCCCAAGCCGGGCGTTTCCGAGGACCTGGTCATGGGGACCCCGGTCGCGCTGACGGGCCTGGTGGCCTCGGCGTGGGAGAACGAGTTCAACGGGCAGAAGCGGCACGGGATCGCGTTCCGCGCGGTCGCGGTCACCTCGCTCGCCGGTGCTGGCTCGGCGTCGAAGGCGGCCTGATCATGACCGGGTTAACGGTCGCCCTGCTGGTGGTGGTCGTTGCTGCTGTCCTGGTGCTGCGGTGGCGGCGTCCGGCCTGGTACTGGCTGGCCTTCGGTGCCGCCTTCGCCACGGTGCGAGTGCTGGTGCACTACACGTCGGTGATGGATGCGTGCAGGCTGACCGTGCCGCCCTCGCGCTGGCGTCTGGCGCTGGCCCGGATGACTAACCGGCCCGTCCCGGAGTCGAGGGCTCCGCGCATCCTGCGGCTTCGCCCTACCCGGACCGGCCTGGTCCTGCGCCTCAAGCTCCGCCCCGGACAGGACGCGTTCGACGTCTCGGCGGCCACCGACCGGCTGCGTCACTCCTTCGGGATGTACGGCGTGACCTCCCGTGAGCTGCGCTCCGGTGTGGTCGAGGTGCGGATGACCGGCTACGACGTCCTCAAGCGGGTCCAGATGCCCGCCAAGGCTGATCCGGCGCCGATGCGGGTTCCGGTCGCCCTGCGCGAGGACGGGGCCGTGCACTACCGCGACTACCGGGCCGTCCCGCACGGGCTCACCCTCGGCGCCACCGAGTCCGGGAAGTCGGTCTACCAGCGGAACCTGGTGGCCGGCCTCGCCCCGATGGACGTCGCCCTGGTCGGCATCGACTGCAAGCAGGGCGTGGAGCTCTTCCCGCTGGCGCGACGGTTCTCCGCGCTGGCCGACAACCCCGACACCGCCCTCGACCTGCTGGAAGCGCTCGTCTCGCACATGGCGGACGTCTATCAGGTGATCCGGGCTGAGCAGCGGATCACGGTGAACGTGCCGGACGCGGAGATCGCCGCCGACATCTGGGACCTGCCCGACCACCTGCGCCCGACTCCGATCGTGGTCCTGGTGGACGAGGTCGCCGAACTCGCCCTCTTCGCGTCCAAGGACGAGGAGAAGCGCCGGGACCGGATCATCACCGCCCTGGTCCGCCTCGCCCAGCTCGGCCGGGCCGCCGGCATCTATCTGGAGATCTGCGGGCAGCGTTTCGGCTCCGAGCTCGGCAAGGGCATCACGATGCTGCGGGCCCAGCTCACCGGCCGCACCGCCCACCGCGTCAACGACGAGTCCTCGGCGAACATGGCCTTCGGGGACATTGCCCCGGACGCCGTCCTGGCCGCGATCCAGATCCGCACCGACACTCCCGGCATCGCCGTGACCGGCGACTCCTCCGGCGGCTGGGCCCGCATCCGCGCCCCGCACACCTCCCTCCGGGCGGCGGTCAACGTCTGCAACCGCTACGCCGACCGCGCCCCGGACCTGCCCGCCCTCGCACCGTTCCGGCCCGTCGTCGGCGCCCTGACCCCGGCCGCTGAGCCGCTAGCGAAGGCCGCTCCGGTCACCGTCTGATCTCTCCCGCTCTCCGGTTGGCGTGACCGTCTCGCGCCGGGTCCCTACCCCCTCCATGCCTGCTGATGGGAGATCCCGCCATGTGCCCCGACTGCGAGGACTTCGCCCGCACCGTGCTCCTGCTGGGCCAACTCGCCCTCTACGCCGACGCATCCGGCGCCGATCACAGCTTCATCGACGCCGTCGGCCCGTCGCTGGCCGCGTCCCTGCCGGAGCCGCCGCCCGGCACCTTCCCGCCCGGCTACGACCCGGCCGACGGCCCCGACTACCCCGGCAGCCTCTGATGGCACGGCCCGCGTTCCGGGTGGACGCCGTCCTGGTCCAGGCCGTGATTGCCGGAGCTCTGTCTTTCGCCCACCTGCACGAGCTGGCCGACGCTGCCGGTCAGAGCGGGTGGAAGGGCTGGGCCTACCCGGTCAGCGTGGATCTGCTCCTGGTCGCCGCCTGGCGCCGACTCCGGTCGGATGGGCCGTCGCGGCTGGCCTGGTGCTGGTTCCTGATCGCCCTGGTGGCCTCGCTCGGCGCGAACGTCGCCACCGCCGGATTCCTCGACCTCGCCCACCCTCCGGCCTGGCTGCGCTTCGGCATCGCCGGATGGCCCGCCCTCGCCTTCCTCGGCGGCACCCTCCTCGCCCACTCACACACCGCCGAGGACGAGGACCTGGAGCCAGTTCGGCCGGCCCCCGCAGTCCCGGTTCCGGCGCCCGAGATCGAGCGGGAATCCGTCCCCGATCCGCAGCCCGAACCGGCACCGCTTCCCGCGGCCGAGGACACCCGGGCCCTGGCACCCGCTCCCGCGGCTTCGCCGCTTCCGTCGGTCCCGGCCGCGCTGGTCGACCACGCCCGCAAGCTCGCCGCCGACCACCAGGCCCGCACCGGCGCCCGGATCGACACCGACACCCTGCGCGCCCGCCTCGGCGTCCCGCCCCAGCTCGCCGACGCCATCGCCACCCAGCTCACCTGACCCGAACGAGAGGAGACCCCCTGATGCCCAACGACCCGGCCGACCTGACGAGCGCCGACTACCTCGACGGCGCACGGGAGATGGACGCCGCCAAACGCCCCTACCTGGCCCACCTGCTCGCCGAGGAAGCCGCCCGGCGCACCACCGACCCGGCCACCGCACGCAGCATCCGCGCCCGGTTCCCCGACCCCACCACCGACCGGAAGGAGAACCCGTCATGCCCGCCCGCGACCACTTCCACTCCGTGATGCGGATCGGCCCGGTGCAGATCGGCACCCACCGCGACCGCCACGGCCACACCAAACACGCCGCCGTGTGCACCAACGACCACTGCGGATGGTCCGCCGACTACTCCAGCCAGACCGCCGCCCAGCTCGCCGCCCGCACCCACCACTGCACCGCCCGCTGAGGAGACACCCGTGGACGTCCCGCTCTGGTTCGCCCTGATCGTCGTCGGCTGGCTCGGCGTCAAACTCATCCGCCCGCCCTGGTGGCTCGTCGCCGTGCTCCTGCTCGGCGGCTACCTCCTCGCCGACAGCGTCCTCGCCCCCGTCATCGACACCACCGTCAAGTAACCACCCACGAAGGGAGACCCCCCGTCATGCTCCGCCCCAAGGTCCCGGCCATGCCCCAGCCCACCGGCCACATCACCCCGCCCACCCGGCTCGTCGAGCCGACCACCGTCATCCAGCAGAGCCCGCAGCACTTCGCGCCCGGCCCGGCCACTGCCCCGGCGTCGGTACCGGCGCGGCCGGCCGTGCAGCTCACCCCCGGCTCCGTGATCGCGCTCGTCGGCGGCGGCGCGGCCGTGGTCCTGGTCGTCGGCGCGGTCCTGGTTTCGCTGCTCCTCGCGGTCGCCGTCACCGCCGCGTCCGTCGCCGTCTGCGCCCTGGTCATCCGCTCGCTGGTCGCCTCGGACAACCGGCGCCGCTGAGCGGGTCTTCGGACGGTGTCACAAGCCACCAAGCATCGCCGCCGTCCGGACAGCTCCCGCACCTCTCTTCCAACCTGCCTTGAAGGAGAACCGTGGACACCCAAGCGCTCGCCCTCGTCCCGCCGTTAGTCGGCTGGGCCGCTCACTCCGGGTTCCTCGCCCACCGGCTCGCCGTTGCCCGCCGGGACCCGCTCACCGGCCTGCACACCCGGGCCGGATGGACCGCCCGTGCCACTCGCCTCATCCACCGGCACCCGGACGCGCTCGTCGTCCTGGTCGACCTGGACGACTTCAAGACCCTCAACGACACCCACGGCCACGCCGCCGGAGACACCGCGCTCACCGTGGCCGCATCCCGCCTCGCCGCCTGGTGCGGTCGGCACGGGATCGCCGGACGCCTCGGCGGAGACGAGTTCGTCGCCATCACCACTCAGGCCACAGGCCCGGACCTCACCGAGCTGGGTTGCGCGCTGCACCGGCCCTTCCTCCACACCGGGCAGACGCTGCCGCTGGCCGCGTCCGTGGGCTCCTGCCGTCTGGCGGACCTGCCCACCCGGACGCTCCCCGGAGCTCTCGCCGCCGCCGATGCCGCGATGTACGCGGCCAAGGGACGCGCCGCACGCCGCGGGCACCGCCCCGCCGCTTTCTGACCGGCCCTCCGGGCGGCGCACAAGCCACCAAGCATCGCCGCCGCCCGGACGGTCCGGCCCCTTCCAACCGCAATCGAAAGGAACCACCAGCATGACGCACCACACCCGACGTCGGGCCCGGATCTGCCCGAACTGCGACGGCTTCGCCTCCGTGGCCGTCACCCTCGGCGGCCGCGACCGGCACGGACTCCTGCGCACCATTACCGCGCACTGCCCGGCCTGCCACGGCACCGGCACCACCACCCGCCCCGCCGCCCGCCAGGCGGTGAGCGTCTGATGCCCCGCAACTGGAGCCGCGGAGTCGACCGCATCCCGCCCGACCCCATCGACGGCGACTACGACCGCCTGAAAAAGATCGTCAAGGCCCACCACCTGCACGACAAGGACCGGACCGCGAAGCCCACCCGCTCCGGCCGCTCCTCCAACGAGACCTCCAGCAGCAACGCCAGCACCCCTCAAAAGCGGGGATGGTGGCGTTGAACCTCGCCACCCAGCTCGACCCGGTCACCCTCGGCGATCTGCTGAGGGTGGCCTCGGCCGACGACTTCGACCGCTGGCACGAACAGATCCGCCGCACCGGCGGCTGCGCCGACCCCATCCACCTCACCGGCTGGACCCTCACCAAGGACAAGACCACCGGCCAGACCCTTCACCACTACTCCACCGAGACCGAGCCCAGCGGACGGCTCCGCCTCGCCTGCGGCAACCGGCGCGCCTCCCGCTGCCCCTCCTGCGCCTGGACGTATGCGGGCGACACCTACCACCTGATCCGCGCGGGCCTGGCAGGAGACGACCGCCGCGACATCCCGTCCACCGTCCGCGACCACCCCCGCGTCTTCGCCACCCTCACCGCCCCCTCCTTCGGCCCCGTCCACAACCGCCCCGACCGTGGCGTCTGCCGCTGCGGGACCCGGCATCCGGCCGACGATCCCGCGCTCGGCACGGCGCTCGATCCGGAGACGTACGACTACGCGGGCGCCGTTCTGTTCAACAACCATGCGGGCAACCTCTGGCAGCGCTTCACCAACCGGCTCCGCCGTGAGATCGCGGCCCGCGCGGG
Organism: Streptomyces sp. NPDC002698; assembly: GCF_042888945.1. Classification (NCBI taxonomy): domain Bacteria; kingdom Bacillati; phylum Actinomycetota; class Actinomycetes; order Kitasatosporales; family Streptomycetaceae; genus Streptomyces; species Streptomyces sp. NPDC002698. Next base: position 10,556 of record NZ_JBIAQM010000061.1, on the reverse strand, counting down.
TCTGTCACAGCGGGAGTTGAAGGAGTCGGCCCGGCTCTCCTACGGCAAGGTCGCCGAGTTCCAAAAGCGCGGCGCCCTGCACTTCCACGCCGTCATCCGCCTCGACGGACCGGACGGACCCGACACCCCTCCCCCGTCCTGGGCGACGGCCAGCCTCCTCACCGACGCCATCCACGCCGCCGCGACCCACTCCTACACCTCGGTCTCCGTCCCGGCCGCCGAGGACCAGCCCGCCCGCACCTTCCGTTGGGGCACCCAGCTCGACATCCGCCCCATCAAGGCCTTCGGCGACGGCTCCGACATCACCGAACAGGCCGTCGCCTCCTACGTCGCCAAGTACGCCACCAAGGCCGCCGAGAACACCGGCACCCTCGACCGCCGCATCGGCGAACTCGCCGAACTCGACCGCCACCACATACCCGACCACACCCGCCGACTCATCGAAGCCTGCAAACAGCTCGACCCGCTCTACCCCGACCGGCGCCTCTGGGCCTGGGCTCACATGCTCGGCTTCCGCGGCCACTTCAGCTCGAAGTCACGCCGCTACTCCACCACCCTCGGCGAACTCCGCCAGGCCCGCGCCGACTTCCGCGCCGCACAGGAACGCGAAGCCCTCGGCCTCGAGGACCACGAGCCGGACACCGTCCTCGTCCTCGCCGACTGGCAATACGCCGGCCACGGCCACACCCCCGGCGAATCCGCCCTCGCCGCCACCATCGCCCGCGACCTCCAGCACAACCGCGAGACCGCCCGCGAAGCCCTGCAAGACCAACTCAACTGGGAGGAAGCCGCAGCATGACCATGGCTGTGATCGCACGCAAATGGCACACCACGGCAGAGGTGGCCGAGATGCTCGGCTTCAGCCTGTCCAAGACCAAGATGCTCGTACTCACTGGCGAGATCCGCTCCGTCAAGGTCGGACGCAACCGGCGCATCCTCCCAGCCTGGGTGGACGAGTACATCCAGCACGTCACCGCCGACGCTGAGAGGGCATCAGCATGAGCGGCAAGCGCGGCAACGGCGAAGGTTCGATCTACCCGTACAAGAACGGCTTCGCGGCGTACGTCTGGGTGACCAAGCCGGACGGCAAACGGGCCCGCAAGTACGCCTACGGCAAGACGCGCGAGGACGTCCACGAGAAGTGGCTCGCGCTCCACGCTGAAGCGAAGCGGGGCCCAGTGGTCACCCGTCACCGGACGCTGTCCGCCTTCCTCGCGTACTGGCTCGACTCGATCGTGAAGCCCAACCTCGCCCCGTTGTCGTACGTCTCGTACGAGGGATACGTGCGGCTCTACATCGCCCCGCACCTCGGGCCCAAGAGGCTGGACAAGCTGACCGTCCGGGATGTGCGCGAGTGGCTGACCAAGCTGGCGACTGTCTGCCAGTGCTGCGCCCAAGGGAAGGATGCCAAGCGGGAGCCCAACCGCCGGAAGTGCTGCGCGGTCGGGGACTGCTGCGAGGCCTACCCGTCCCGGCGGGTGATCCAGGGGTCTCGGGATGCCCTGCGCGCCGCGCTCACTCATGCGGTCACCGAGGAGGAGATCACCAAGAACGTTGCCTCCCTGGTGAAGGTGCCCAAGCCCCGGCGTCGTCGGATCAAGCCGTGGTCCGTTGCCGAGGCGGGCCGGTTCCTCGCCGATGCGGCTGCCCGCGATGACCACCTCTTCGCGGCCTGGGTGCTCGTGCTGTCCCTCGGCCTACGCCGTGGTGAGGTGCTCGGCCTGACCTGGAAGTCCGTCGACTTCGAGAGGGGTGAGCTGTACGTGGATCACCAGATCCAGCGGGCCGGTCGGCAGATCCTGCACCGCGAGACCAAGACGGAGGACTCCGACGACTTCCTGCCGCTGCCCGCGCTCTGCCTCAAGGCGCTGCGGATGCGTCATGCCCAGCAGACCGGTGACCGGAAAGCTGCCGGGGAGCTCTGGCAGGACAGCCACGGCCTGATTTTCACCACGAAGTACGGAACTCCGATCGAGCCGGGCAACCTGACCCGCATGTTCGCGCTGCGGGCTCGCCGCGCCGGCCTCCGGATGATCCCTCTGCGGAACACCCGGCACACGTGCAGCTCGCTCCTGGTCGCCCTCAAGGTCCACCCGAAGGTGGCGCAGCGCATCCTCCGGCACTCGCAGATCGCCATGACGATGGAGGTCTACGCCGAGGCGAGCGAGGAAGAAGTGCGCTCGGCGATCGGCAAGCTGTCCGACGCCATGGGCGGTACGGGCTAAGACGGTTGCTGTACTTCGCTGCTGTACGGCGCGGAAACGCAAGAGGCCCCGGATCTCTCCGGGGCCTCTCACCTGTGTGCACTCGGCAGGATTCGAACCTGCAACCTTCTGATCCGTAGTCAGATGCTCTATCCGTTAAGCTACGAGTGCTTGTTCTGTTTTTGTTCTTGTCTTCGCTCCCCGGGCTTTTGCCCCGCTCGCGGCGACAGGAAGAACATTACATGACTGCCGCCGCCATGTGAAATCCGTTTGCCTCACCCCTTGTGAGCTGGGCAAACGTGCTTCTGGGCGCTTGTGCGCGTCCCGGACGCCGGCGCGTTCGGCGGCCCTCGTGGACCCCTGGAACGCCGAAACCCCGGTCCAGTGGACCGGGGTTTCGGATCTTCGCGCGGAGGCGGAGGGATTTGAACCCTCGATGGGATGTAAGTCCCAAACCGCATTAGCAGTGCGGCGCCATAGACCGGACTAGGCGACGCCTCCCGCACAACCCCTCACGCGAGCGCGAGTGGTGCGTGCAGATGATGACACAGTCGAGGACCGCGTCACCAATCGCCCCCCACGGTACTAGGGAGATGCGCCGCACTGCAAAGCCCCCACGAGCACGCAACCGGGTGGGTCTCCCCGCGTTAGGCAGGTCATGTTGCGCCGACTGCTCCTCACCGCCGCCGTGTCAGCCGCCACCGCCCTCTCCTGGGCGCCCGGAGCCACCGCCGGCACCCCCTCCGACGCCCCCGGGGTGTCCCCCGTACCCGTGGCGCCCCCCGCCGGGCCCGCCGCCGTGTTCACCGGCGGACCGTCGTCGCTGTTCCCCGGCGGGGTCCCGGTGCCGGCCCGGGCCGGCACCGCCCTGCCGTCCCTCATGCCCCCGCCGGCCCGTCCGGACGACTCCGCCGACCGGCTGACGGTGACCGTCGACGGCGTGGGCGGCGGCGCCGACGGGACTCTCGAGCTGGAGTGCCACCCGGCCGGCGGCACCCATCCGCACGCGGCGGAGGCCTGCGACCGGCTGGACCGGATGACCACCTGGGGCAAGGACACCTTCGCCCCGGTGCCGCCGGACGCCCTGTGCACGATGGTCTACGGGGGTCCGGCCACCGCTCATGTCACGGGAACCTGGGCGGGGCGCCCCGTCGACGCGCGCTACGACCGCTCGAACGGGTGCGAGATCTCGCGCTGGAACGCCCTCGCGCCCGTCCTGCCCGACGCCCGCGCGTAGTGCGGAAGGAACGGAGGACACGGCGAAGTCACAGTGATCTCACGGTGCTCTCACGGTTCCGTACGGTGAAATGCGTGGTCACAGGTTCTACGCCGCTTCTGCGTCTCATATGTGTGCGACCTCCCTCTCATCCGGCATCGCGAGCGCAACCTCTGCCCGTAGACTCCCTCGCGTGACACGCCGCGGACCGGTTGGCAAGATGGCCTCCGCGGGCGGCAAGGTGCGGTAACAGGGAGGAAGCGTCTCGTGAGCAGCAGGCCATCCCGAGGCGCTGCTCGCCTCGCAGCCATACTGGACGCGCTGCCGGATGCGCTGGTCCTGGTCAACGCCAACGGGACCGTCGTCAACGCCAATACGATCGCCCTGGAAGCCTTCGAGACCCCGGGCACCGCTCTGGTGGGCCGCGGGCTGCTCGATCTGCTTCCCGAGTTCGACTCCCGGCTGATCCCCGGCTCCATGCGGCGCCCCGACACGACCGACGAGCGCGGGCGCACCAAGCCGACCCGGATGATCGCGCGGCGGACCGACGGCTCGGAGTTCCCGGTCGAGGTCACCAGCGCGAATCTGGAGAGCGGCCAGCAGGCCTACGACAACTACGGCCCCACCCCTGACGAGCTGCTGATGCTCGTCGTACGCGATCTTTCGGGCACCGTCGACACCGAGGCCGAGCTCGCGCGCTCGCAGCGCCAGACCGAGATGATCCTGCGCGCGGCGGCCGAGGGTGTCGTCGGGACGGACACCGAGGGGCGGGTCGTTCTCGTCAACCCCGCCGCCGCCCAGATCCTCGGATACCGGGCCAGCGACCTCGGCGGCAAGGACCTGCACGAGCTGATCCTGCACTCGCGGGCGGACGGCGAGGCCTTCCCCTTCGAGGAGTCGCCGCTCGCCGACACGCTGCGCTCCGGGCGCAAGCACCGGGTGCGCGGGCAGGTGCTGTGGTCGAAGTCCGGGGACAAGGTCCCGGTCGACCTGACGACCTCTCCGGTGCGCGACGGGGACCAGCTCGTCGGTGCCGTCATGACCTTCACCGACCGGCGCCCGTACGACACCCTGGTCGAGGAGAAGGAAGCCGCCGCCACCCGGCACGCCGAGGAACTGGAACAGATCGGCGAGGAGCACACCGCCGAGCTGGCGAAGCTGCGTGAGCGGCACGCCGCCGAGCTCACCGAGCTGACCGAGGAGCACGAGGAGGAACTCGCCGCCGGCGAAGAGCGGTACGCGTCGCTCGGCGAACGGGAGAAGGACCGCTACGAGGCGCTGGCCGCCCGGCACGAGCAGCTGCTCGCCGTCCTCGGCCACTCCCTGCGCGGACCCCTCGACCAACTGCGCGGCGAACTCGCCAAGCTCGCCGCCGACGACGCGGGGCAGCTGTGGCCGGAGGCCAACCAGGTGCTCCACCACCTCGCGGCCGGCTACTCGCGGATCACGACGCTCGTCGACAACGTCCTCGGCTACCAGCGGCTGGACGCGGGCATCGAGACGATCTTCCGTACGAACGTGATGCTGGACGCCGTGGTCGCGGCCGGTGTCGAGGGTGCCGTCGACCTGATCGGGCCCGGACGCGTGCAGTTCGCCGTGCACGCGCCGCCCATCGAGGCCGAGGTCGACCCGGGGCGTCTCGCGCGCGCCCTCGCCCACCTCGTCGCGGACGTCGCGGGCGTCGACGCGACCGGCAACGCGCCGGTGTCGGCGGGCGGTTACATGGACAACACGGTCGTCGTGGCGGCGGCGCAGCGCGGCGAGGTCGTCCGTATCGAGGTACGCGGGCCGTACGCCGGGGGAGACCCGGTGCACGAGCCGATCGTGCGCGGGATCGTGCGCGCGCACGGCGGTGTGCTCCAGACGCACGAGGTGCCCGGCATGAGCGGCAGCGCCTACGTCCTGGAGGTGCCCATCGGCGGCGGGGCGGGCGCGGTTCCGCCCGGCACCGGTGTGGCGGTCGGCGCCGAGATCGCCCTTCCCGAGCAGGCCCCTCAGCAGAGCGGTGGCCGGCGGCGGGCCCGGCGGGCCTCCACGGACGCCTTCCTGGAGAGCGAGGAGTCGGGGGAGACCGGACCGGGGGCCGTCGAGGCGGCCGGCGCGACCGCTCCCACCGGGCGCCGTCGCCGCCGTGCGGCGGAGGAGCAGGCGGCCGGCGAGCCGGCGGTTCCCGGGCAGGAGCAGCCGGGCGACGGCACCGAGGACGCCTCCGGCGGCACCGGACGACGTCGCGGCCGGCCCAGCTCCGTCGAGGGCACGGGCGACGCCCCGGCCGAGGGCACGCCCGCCGGGGTGTCCGAGGGCGCGGTCGTGATGGCGGGCGAGCACGGCTCGGGCACCGCGGCCGTGGGATCCGGGCTGGGCGGGACGGTGCCTCCGCAGGGGGTGCCGGTACCGGTGCCCTCCGGACGGCGCGCGCGCCGGGACGGTGAGCAGAACGCGCTGCCGGCGGCGCCCGTCGCGACGGCTCCGGACGGTGCGACGGCTCCGGACGGCGGTCCCGACGACGACGGCACCGTCGACGAGGCGGGCCGGCCGACCGGGCGGCGCCGCCGTGCGCTGGCCGCGGCGGCCGAGCGTGCCGCGGCGCAGGAGACGGGCGCCCGCGCGGTGTTCGCGCTGCCGCCGGCGGAGGCGGACCGTTCGCCGGAGTACGTCCGGGCCGAGGCCCAGGCGCAGGCCGCGCAGGTCCAGGCCGCCGAGGCCCAGGCCGCCCAGGTCCAGGCGGAGCGGGCGCAGGTGGCCCAGGCCGCACAGGATCAGGTGCAGGCCCAGGTCGCGCTGGCCCAGCAGCCCGACGGCCGCCACGACGCGATGCGGCACGACCCCGACGACGATCACACCCCGCCGCAGCCGCACCCGGCCTCCGCCCCGACGGGCCGCCGCCGTGCCCGTCAGCTCGCGGAACCGGCTCCCGAAGCGGCGCCCGGGGCACCCGCGCAGGCGGTCCCGGCGCAGGGGCTTCCCGGACAGCCGGTGCCCGCGCTCGGGCGGGCGGTCCCGGCGCAGGGACTTCCCGCTCAGGGCGCCCCGGTCCCCGCCACCGCCGGGCGGCCGGTTCCCCCCGGCCTGCCCGCCGTCGCCGCGCAGCCGGGTTCCGCCCCGGCGGCCGCGATGCCGGCGCCCGCTCCGGTGGCGCAGCCCTGGCCCGACGCGAACAACACCACCGGTGCCGGTGCGCAGCCCGCGCTCCCGGCGGCGGCCCCGGCCGCCCCGGCCGTCCCCGCCCCGCTCCCCCCGGAACGCCCGGCCGCGCGGGTCGCCCAGCCGCTGCCCGCCGAGGCGACGCCCGCGTCCGCCCCGGCCGACCCCAACTCGACGCAGGGCCGTGCCATAAGCGTGCGCACGCTCGGCCAGGGCGTTCCGTTCGCCCGTCAGGTCGCGGCGGCCCAGCCGGGCGGCGGCGTCCAGGCCCCGACTCCCCCGCACGGGACGAACGGCGGGGGCCGCCGCCGCAAGCTCGGTACGCCGCCCGAGCCCGCCGCCGAACGCCCGGAGACGGGCGCGCGCGCTCTTCCGCAGGGCGCCCAGCCCGGTGCCGGACCCCGGCGGCCCGGCACCACCGAGGGCGCCGGACGGTCCTACGCCATAGGAGCGCCGGACGAGAACGCCGCCGAGGGCCCCGAGCCGCTCGACGGTCCCGGCGGTGCCGTCGAGGTCGCCGACCAACCGCAGCCGCGTCCCGTGGACGACGAACTGCCCCCGGAGCCGCTGGACAACCCGCGGCGGCTGCTCGTGTGGCCGGCGCCCGACGCCGGCACCCAGCAGGCGCTGACCGACCGCGGCTACCGGCCGGTCATCGTGAACTCGCGCGAGGAGGTCGACGCGCAGATCGCCGCGTTCCCCGCCGCGCTGTTCGTCGACCCGCTGACCGGCCCGATCACCCGCACGGCGCTCCAGTCGCTGCGCCAGGCCGCCGTCGCGGCCGAGGTGCCCGTCCTGGTGACGGCCGGACTCGGACAGGCGACGCGCGAGGCGGCGTACGGCGCCGACCCCGCCGTGCTCCTGAAGGCACTGGCACCGCGCGATTCCGAGCAGCACCCGCCGCGGGTCCTGCTCATCGAGGAGCACGCGGAGATCGCGCTCGCGCTGACGGCGACGCTGGAGCGGCGCGGGATGCAGGTCGCGCGCGCCTCGACGGACGAGGACGCCGTCACCCTGGCCGCGCAGATGCGGCCGAACCTCGTGGTGATGGACCTGATGCAGGTACGGCGCCGACGGGCCGGAATCGTCGACTGGCTGCGTGCGAACGGGCAGTTGAACCGCACACCGCTCGTCGTCTACACGGCCGCCGTCGACGCGTCCGAACTGCCGCGGCTGGCCGCGGGGGAGTCGGTGCTGTTCCTCGCCGAGCGCTCGACGAGCGACGAGGTCCAGGACCGGATCGTCGACCTCCTGGCCCGCATCGGTACCAACTAAGGGCTGTCCCGTACGACCGCGCCGTACGGCCGTGGAACACGCGCAGGCCGGGCGGGGAGCCTCAGGGTTCCCCGCCCGGCCTGTGTGTTCAGGTCATCCTCGTCAGAGCTTGGTCACGTCCAGGCTGCCCTCGGCGTACCTCTTGCGGATCACCTTCTTGTCGAACTTGCCGACGCTCGTCTTCGGGACGGCCTCGACGATCGACCAGCGCTCGGGGAGCTGCCACCTGGCGATCTTGCCCTCTTCGGCGAGGAAGGCGCGCAGCGTCTCGAAGTCGGCGGCGGAGCCCTCCCTCAGGACGACGGTGGCCAGCGGCCGCTCGCCCCACTTCTCGTCGGGGACGGCCACGACCGCGGCCTCGGTCACGTCCGGGTGGGACATGAGGGCGTTCTCCAGGTCGACCGAGGAGATCCACTCGCCGCCCGACTTGATGACGTCCTTGGCGCGGTCGGTGAGGGTCAGGAAGCCGTCGGCGCTGATCGTGCCGACGTCACCGGTCTTGAGCCAGCCGTCCTCGCTGAACTTGTCGGCGGGGCGCAGCGGTTCCCCGTCGTTGCCGCCGTAGTAGGCACCGGCGATCCACGGACCCCGGACCTCCAGTTCACCGGCGGACTCGCCGTCCCACGGGAGCCGTTCGCCGCCGGGACCGGTGAGGCGGGCCTCGACGCCCGCCGGGAAGCGGCCCTGGGTGAGGCGGTAGGCGAACTCCTCGTCCGTACCGACCGCGTGGGCCGGCGGGCGGGCGACGGTGCCGAGCGGGGAGGTCTCGGTCATGCCCCAGGCGTGGCTGACGCGCATGCCCAGACCGTCGAAGGCGGCCATGAGCGAGGGCGGGCAGGCGGAGCCGCCGATCGTCACCTGGGTGAGGGAGGAGACGTCACGGGGCTTGGCGGTGAGTTCGGCGAGCAGTCCCTGCCAGATCGTGGGGACGGCGGCGGCGTGCGTGGGCCGCTCGCTCTCGATCATCTCGGCGAGCGGGGCGGGCTGGAGGAAGCGGTCCGGCATCAGCATGTTGATGCCCGACATGAAGGTCGCGTGCGGCAGGCCCCAGGCGTTGACGTGGAACTGCGGGACCACGACGAGGGTCGTGTCGAGGTCGGTGAGCCCCATCGACTGGGCCATGTTCACCTGCATGGAGTGCAGGTAGATCGAACGGTGGGAGTAGACGACACCCTTGGGGTCCCCGGTGGTCCCGGAGGTGTAGCACATGGCCGCGGCCTGCCGCTCGTCGATCTCCGGCCAGTCGAAGACGTCCGGCTTCCCGGCGATCAGGTCCTCGTAGTCGTGCACCCGCACGCTCGTGCCGTCGAGCAGCGAGCGGTCGCCGGGACCCGAGACCACCACGTGCTCCACCGTCGGCAGCTGGGGGAGGAGCGGTGCGAGCAGCGGGAGCAGCGAACCGTTGGCGAGGACCACGCGGTCGGCCGCGTGGTTGACGATGAACACGAGCTGCTCGGCCGGGAGGCGGAGGTTCAGGGTGTGCAGCACGGCGCCCATGGAGGGGATCGCGTAGTACGCCTCGACGTGCTCGGCGTTGTTCCACATCAGGGTCGCGACGCGCTCGTCGCCCGTCACCCCGAGGTCGTCGCGCAGGGCGTGGGCGAGCTGGTTCGCGCGCCGGCCGGCCTCGCGGAAGCTGCGGCGGTGCGGTTCGCCCTCTCCCGTCCAGGTCGTGATCTGCGACTCTCCGTGCACCAGAGCCCCGTGTTCCAGAATGCGGGTCACAGTCAGCGGTACGTCCTGCATCGTGCTCAGCACGGCGTCCTCCCGGGGGCGACATTGCCTACGCGGTAGTAATGGGTTGCGCTGATTCTGCGCACATACCGCGCGGTATGTCACTAGGACCAGGAATGATCGATCAGCGCAGGGCCCGCTCGGACACCGGACGGGGGCCTTCCTGGCGAACGGGTATCAGCTCGGGGTCCTCGCGCAGTTTGCCCAGCGCGCGGGAGACCGCCGACTTGACCGTGCCGACGGAGACCCCGAGGACCTCCGCGGTCTGGGCCTCGCTCAGGTCCTCGTAGTAGCGCAGCACCACCATCGCCCGCTGCCGCGCCGGCAGCTTGGTGATCGCCCGCCACATCGCGTCGTGCAGCGCCTGCTGCTCGGCGGGGTCGGGGGCGGGGAGCCCCTCCGGCTCCGGCAGTTCCTCGCAGACGAACTCGTCGACCTTGCGCTTGCGCCACTGCGACGTCCGCGTGTTCAGCAGGGCGCGCCGCACATAGCCGTCCAGGGCCCGGTGGTCCTCGATCCGGTCCCAGGCGACGTACGTCTTCGTCAGGGCCGTCTGCAGCAGGTCCTCCGCGTCGCTCGGGTTCGCGGTGAGCGACCGGGCGGCACGCAGCAGCACCGGCTGCCGCGCCTTCACGTACGACGAGAACGACGGGTACGAAAGGGTCCGTGCCGCCCCGGTGGCGGCGTTCGAGGCGCTCGTGCAGACGAGTGTGGTCATGCCTCCACGCTAGGTTCGCGCCCTCGTCCGGCGGATCGGCCGCAGGTCCCGGAGCCGTGTCCGCCTCAGGTTGTAGAGACGGTGCCGCCCTCACCTCCTGAAGGTGGACAAGCGGGTCACCCGTCTGAGGGTTCACCCCTGAGAGACGGCCGCCGGGCGCGGTTCCCGTCCGGTGGTGGGTCGGGGCCGTGCCGGTGCATCAGCCCGTCGCCGTTGGGTGAGGCGTGGGCGTCGGTGGCGACGGGCATCGATGTACCGGCACGGC
>NZ_JBIAQM010000060.1:0-32483 GCF_042888945.1 Streptomyces sp. NPDC002698 | reverse complement strand
AACGAGCACCCCAGACCGTTCGTCTGGACGAAAACAGCAGACGAGATCCTCGACAAAGTCGCCGCCTACTGCCACCGAATCTCTGACTCAGGTCAGTAGCGCGAGTCTGGGTGTTCGGAGTGTCGGCCGGGCCGGTGCGCGACGCAGGGCAGCCAGGTGACGGTCAACGGATTTCGGTGGTCGGGCGGTTGAGTGGAGCAGGGGTCAGGGGGCGGCAGGCTGCGAGGCACGCGGATCAGGGGAGAGGGTGATGTTCATCCACGGCACGGCCTCCTCGCGGAAGGAGTGCCCAACGGGATCGGTGCCGCTGCGGTCGTCGAGACTGAAGCCGGTCATCATGACCTTGTCCGAGTCGTTGGCGACGGAGACGCGATGGGTCCCGCAGCGCGGACAGAAGCCCCGCTTGAGGGTGGGGTAGGTCGCGAACCAGGTGGGTTCACCGCCGGGACCGGTCCACTTCAGTCCGTTCTTGTGGAAGCCGACCCAGAGCACGGTGGGGCCGCCGGAGATGCGTGTTTCATGCTCGCAGGAACACAGGTGCGGGTCGTCCGGCGTGCCGAGCACCTCGTATGCGATGTCACCGCACCGGCAGTGTCCCGTGCGGCGCTCCGGTTCCGGCCCTGCCGCCGCGGCACCCGGAGCGGGCGCGGGCCGGACCGGAACAGCCGCAGGTGGCAGAGCGGGGTCATCAGAGGCGGGCGTTGTCGTGCGGAGCGAGGGGTCCATGGGTTCCTCGGGAAGGTGGGGGAGAGCGGAAGCGGACGGACTACCAGGTGATGGGGTAGGTGAGTTCGGTGACGGGCTGGCGGGTGGCCCGGGGGAGACCGAGTTGTCGGCGGGCCTGGTGGACCGCGGCGAGTTGGTGTGCGGTCGCCGGCCCCCAGTCGAAGAGTTCGGCGGCTTGTTCGGGAGTGGCCAGGATGCGGGTGTAGGTGTGGCCGGTGGCCGGGTCGGACTGGGCGGGACCGATTTCGGTGAGTGCGGCGGCGTAGCGCAGGTATCCGCGCAGGGCGGCGGGGTCGGTGACGTGTCCCAGGAGCAGCGGGTTGATGATCCGGGCGGCTGCTTCTTCTTCGGTCTCGCGACGCAGGGTGGCTACAGGGTCGTCGTGGTCCTGCTCCTCGGGTGTGCCGCCGGGCAGGATGGCGCCTGCGGTGTCGGGTTCGAGGAGGACCAGGACGCGTCCGTCCGGCGCGAACAGCCAGCCCCACACCTGCGTGACGGTGAGGTCGTGCGGGGCAGGTCCGGGGTGCCAGGGGTAGCGGTGGGCCGGGCGGGCGGTCCGCAGAACGCCGAGGCGGTCCAAGACCCCGGGAGCGATGGGTTGGCCGTTCTCCAGGAGTGTTGTGCCGGCGGAGTTGATCCGGGCCCGCAGCGCGGACAGGGCGCGTCGGGCGTCGGCCGGGGAGAGCAGCTCGGGCAGCCGTGCGGGTTCGACGAACTCGACCGCGGTGATCTCGCTGGGTGGTAGACGGATTTCGCCGATCCGGTCGTCGTCCCAGACTCCGCCGTCGAAGACATGGAGGAGCTCGCCGGGAAACCGCATGGCCGCTGGCGCGCTGGTGCTGCCGGCGGCGACCCAGTCGACGGCCAGGCCCTGGTTGGGGGCAGCGGTGATCCCGAGTTCCTCGCCCAGTTCACGGGCGGCGGCGCGAGCGGGGGACTCGCCTTTGTCGACGGCACCGCCTGGCAGGAGGCAGGTGTCGAGATAGTCGACGTGCTGGACCAGGACCTGCCCGAACTGGTTGGTGATCAGCACGGACGTCCCGACCCACAGGGCGGCCGAGGCACGCAGAGCGCCGTACACCTCGTCGGTCATGGCGCTGCCGGGCAGCTCGCCGGGAACGGATGTGGTCGTCATGATTCTCCAGGTCAGAAGGGGCCGATCGAGCCCAGGGAAGAGTGAGGCGGTTGACCGCCGTCAGGCAGTGAGCCGATGGGGAGCGCCGGGGAGTGGCCCGGCCGCGAGCCGGGTGAAGTACTCGGTCGCGATGATGTCGCGCCGGGTTTCCTCGGGCAGGCGGGCGAGGATGCCGGGCAGTGGCCGTTCGCGGGCGACCTCCCCTCGGTGCGCGAGGACCGCTGCCCACTTCTGCTCCAGCCAGGGGGTGACGTCGACGGTGGTGGTGGCGTACGCGTCCGGCACCGCGAGCACGGCTTTGCCGACGGCCTCCAGAAGCGGCCCGAGCTCGCCGACACCAGCCTCGGGGTGCGTGGCGCAGTACACGGCGCCCGGTTGCCAAGGCGCACCGGCCTCAGGATGAAGATGCGCGAGCCCCGCGTCCTGAACGGCGAGGAGAGCGGCCTGGTGGGTACGGCGGTGGTCCGGGTGACCGGTCAGCTGGCCCAGGGCGTCGTGTGTGACGACGATGTCGGGGCGGAACGAGCGGATCTGCTGGACCAGGGCGGCGACCACCTCGTCGAGCGGTGCGTCGACGAGCCGAGGACGTCCGGGGGCCGCCTGCGGGTTGCGGGCATCGCCGTATCCGAGCATGCGCGGTGCGCCCGCGCCGAGTGCCCGCAATGCGTCGGCGAGTTCGGGAGCCCGCGGGCTGTCGGGCGCCCACGTCATGGTGACGACGGCGGTGCGCGCGTGCGCGGCGGCGTGCTGGGCGAGGACACCGCCGGCGAGGAGGCTCTCGTCGTCGGGGTGGGCGAACACGCCGAGCAAGGAGGGCATCGTGGAGGGCGCCGCCTTCTCGGGGATCAGCTCGTCGGAGTCAGGCACGCTGTCCCCCTGCGGTCGAGAAGCCCAGTGCGTCGGCGGGGGTCCGGCCCGGCCACTGGAGGACAAGCCGTGCGCTGGGTTTGTCGAGCACGTCTCCGGGCGGCAGCTGGTCGTCGGGCGTTGTGGCCGGGTGGACGGTCATCGGCGGATAGCCGCTCTCGCGCACCTCGCGGTCCCAGACGCGCACGCACTCAGCGAAGCGCTCCGCCACCTCTTCGGCTGCTGGGCCATAGGCGTGGATGAAGAACTCCGTGATGCGGTCGGCCGGCTCCGGAGCATCCTTGACCTTCCGGTAGGTCAGGTAGGCGAGCGAACCGTCCGCCAGGATCGCGGCCGCGTCCTGCTGCTCCACGAGCGTGGACCCCTTCGGCGCGGACAGACGGCAGAACCCCGACAGGGTGGTCGCGGCATAGACCTGCAACGTCTCGAAGTTGAAGATTCCCCGGACGACCAGGCCGGTGGAGCGCTCGTGCCGGGGCCCGCGCAGAGCCTCGTCGAGACCGGCGGTGTCACCGGGCGTCCCGTCCTCCCACCGCACCGTGACCTTGCCGTCGGCCAGAGGGACGGCGGGGGCAGTACGGGCGGCGGCGCCGCGGTCGCGTACGAAACCGCAGTACGTCCAGTGCTCGCAGTGCAGCACGTCGCCGCGCCGGACCAGGGTGAGGGAGCGGGTGTAGCCGCCCATCTCCAGCGGCACGACCAGCCGGGCCCCGTCTGCGAGCTGCTCTCGCCATGCTGGTGCGATGTCGAACGCGTTGTGCGTGATCACGATCCCGTCGAACCCGTCAGCCGGGACGTGGCCCGGCGCGCCGAGTCCGCCGTCGCCGAGGACGGCGGTGACCCGGCCGTTGCCGGCCTCCGCGCAGAGCCGTTGCGTCCGGTGCGCCACGTACGGGTCGACGTCCACGGTCACCACCCGGCCGCGCTCTCCCAGGACGTGCGCCAGGAGTTCCGCGTTGTATCCGCCGGAGCCGACCTCCAGCACGGTCATCCCCGGCTCCAGCCGGAGTTGCTCGATCATGTCGGCCTGAAGCCAGGCCGCGGAGACGGAGCTGAGCGCGGTCTGGGGTGACTCCCGGACCGTCACCACGGCAAGGTCGTCGTGGTAGGCCGTCTCCAGCCGGGTCTCGGGGACGAACCGGTGCCGGGGCACCTCGCGCAACGCGGCTTGGACCCGCGGCGAGGGTGCCCAGCCCTTGCTGATCACGATGTCCGCCATCCGCTCGCGCAGCCGGACCGCCTCGGCCGGCTCGCCGGGCACCGGCGGGCCGCCGGGGAAGCACGCGTAGGAGTGGACAGGCGGGAGGCCCGGCAGCACCCCGGGCCACACCGCGGTCAGGGCCTGTGCGCTGGGCGCGAAGATCTTCCCGAGGGTCACCAAGGAGTTCAGGTCGTGGAACTCCCAGCGTGCGAAGCGGTGCGGTTCGGGCAGAGCGAGTTCACCGTCCCAGTGGGAGACACGGACCACGGCGGTGACGCGGCGTACGTCCAGCCGGTCGTCGTGCAGCACGGTGATGACGTGAGCGTCGTCCACACGAGCCGTCAGCCCGGTCTCCTCGTCCAGCTCCCGCACGGCGGCCGCTGGTGCGCTCTCGCCTGTCTCGATGCGGCCGCCGGGCAGCTCCCACATGCCCCGGGTGGAACGGCCCAGCAGGACCCGGCCGAAGGCGTCGGTGACCACCACTGCGGCACCGAACACGGCCTGCGGTTCGGGCCGACCCTTCTCCTCCGCGCTGAACGATCCGGCCGGTCCGCGCAGGACCAGCACCGCCAGGCCCTCCGCGTCGAACTGCTCGACGTGCTCGACCCCGTCGGTGAGCGCGGCGAGTTCGTTCTCGTCCAGGGCGATGTGACGCCGCTCTTCCGGCGTGTTCTCCACGATCGGCGTGATGATGACGAGCACCCCGCCCTCGCGCAGCCGCGCGGTCAGACCGCGAAGGACACGGGTGCGATCGCGGATGAACGCGATGGACAACCGCAGGACGATCAGGTCGTAGCCGTCCTCGGCGAGGGCGGCCAGGTCGTCGAGCTCGACATCCAGGCTCAGCCAGCGCACCCCCTCCACCTCTGCGTGCTCCGCGCGGGCCCGCTCGAGCGCGCCCTCGGCGAAGTCCGCTCCGTCGACGGTGTAGCCGAGCGAGGCGAGGTAGACGGACAACTCGCCCGTGCCACAGCCGATGTCGAGCGCGCGGCCGCCCTCGAGGACCGGGGCGTGCTCGACGAGCAGGCCCTTCTCCTCGTTCCCGAGCCGCCGGAAGCCCCGCCCGTCGTTGTAGTGCTCGGACCAGTCAGTCCGGGTGTATCCCACAGGTCGCTCCTCGTTCGTGCAAGGCGGGGTGGTGGTGTGGTGTCAGGGCAGTTCGACGGGGCCGTAGAGGGCGGCCGGCTGCCCGGTCTGCAGCGCCCAGTACCGGTCGCCGAACGACCAGTGCCACCACTCGGTCCCGTAGTTGATGAAGCCGGCGGTGGACAGCGCGCCGCCCAGGGCGGCCCGGTTCATGCGGGCCCGGGCGCTCAGGTCGGGGGCGTCGGTGTAGCAGGCGCCGTCGGACTCCTCCGGGGAGGCGTTGACGCGCGTGCCCATGTCCAGCTCGCGGCCCTGGTCATCGATCAGGGTCACGTCGACGGCCGCGCCGGCGGAGTGCGGCGCGATCTCCGGAGGCGACACGAAGCGGCTGGCGGCCTCCCGAAGCTCGGCGGCCCGCCAGTCCGGATGGGCGCGCGCGAGCTCGGCGCTGTATTCCTCGAAGTACCGGCGCTGCAGGGACGGGGGCCGGTAGCCCTCGACGAACAGCAACTTCACGCCGTCGGGGAGCAGCGCTTGCGCCTGCTGGAGCCGCGTGAGCACGCCTTGGCGGACGTGGGCCCAGGCGCCCGTCGTGTCCTGTTTGCGGTCGTCGACCCTCAGGTCATGTGCGCGGGCGTCGACGAGGGCCTCGCCGCGATCGTGGACGGGGATCGCGGCGACCCGCCGGTCGGACATCAAGACGATGCTGCTGGCGGTCATGCGTTCCCCCAGGTGTCGACGTATGCGGCCACGCCGGTGCGGCGGGCCTCCTCGACGGCGCGCAGCCGCACGAAATCGGGGGCCGGCATCAAGGCCTCCCACTCGGCCAGGGGCAGGACGCGGGCCTCGTCGTGCTCGCGCGGGTTGAGGGTGAGGCCCCGGATCTGCTCAGCGGTGAGGCGACCGCCGTCGAAGATCAGCTGCAGCGTGCTGTACGGACGTTGCGCCCGGGGCTGTCCGAACACGGTGGCCAGCAGCCGGGGCGGACCTGCGGTGGTCATGCCGGTCTCTTCCCGGCACTCGCGCACCACCGCGTCCCAGGGCCGCTCGCCCAGATCCATCGCGCCGCCGATCATGTGCCAGGGGTGGCCTGGGGAGTAGACGGAGCGCAGCTGGAGCGGCCGGTCGTCCCCGTCGGTGACGTAGAAGCACACGTACGCGGCAGCCCGGGGCAGTGCGTCGGCGTACTGCTGCGGCGGCACCCACGTCGCGTCCGGCTGCGCACCGGGCACGGCAACGGCATGTCGGCGGTGGCGGGGCATCCGCATCAGCGCCGGGTTGCCGCTGAAGCCGAGCTCCCGGTACAGGGGTGCGGCCTCCGGGCTGGTGTGCAGCTCGAACAGCGTGACGTCCTCGACGTCGGCGAGGTGATCGAGGAGTGCGGAGACGACGGCCCGGGCGTAACCGCGGCGGCGGAACTCGGGCCGGGTGGCGACGATCTGCACGCGGGCGGCCCGGCCTCGGGGGTAGGCCGGAGCCGGGAGCACGGGGTGGATCAGGCCGAGAGCGCGGGCGGCCATCGTGCCGTCGGGGGCGTCGACGACGAAGGCCCGGGCATTTCCCTCCGGCGTCAGCCGTGGCGCCAGCTCGTCCGTGCACTGCCGGAGCCAGTCCTCGGTCAGCGGTGCGGACAGGACATGTTCGGAGCGCATCCGGGTGATGGCCTCGGCGTCGGCGGTGGTGGCCGCGCGGACCGGCGGCCGTCCGTCGGCGTCGCGCGGCTCGACCGCGGCAGTGGGTGCCGTGTCGGCGTTCACGTTGTATCTCCTGTCGGTGAGAGGACTGCACGGTGCTCGGCGCGCAGCCGGGTCAGGGTCCGCCGGCCGCGTTCGACCAGCTCGGGGTCACCGTGGGCGATGCCGTAGGAGATCCCAGACACGGAATCGAGCGCTGCGTCGATGACGAGGCGGCCCTGTTCGGCGGCGGTCAGAGACCTGCCGTACCCGGCAATAAACGCCTCGAACAGGTCGGGGCGGCCGACCCAGGCGTCGGACAGGCGGACGAGATCCCGTACGGCCGGTCCTGGTTCGCTGCGCTCGAGGTCGATCACCGCCACGAAGACATCACGGTCGTCCGTCTCGTCGGCGGCGTCAGGGGTGGAAAGGATGTTCCGGAGCTGGAAATCACCGTGGGTCTCCACCCACTCCAGCGGTGGCAGGTCCTCGGCCTGCCGGACGAGCTCGCGGACGAACTCCTCATCACCCGGGAGCAGATGAGACCGCGCCCCGGCCAGATGCCGGTCGGCCTTGCCGACGGCCGGGCCGCTGCGGGCAGGAGCGGGCCGTGGGGGAGATGCCTGGTGGATGCGGCGGGCCAGCGCGCCGATCCGTTGGAAGACCGCCCTCTCCCGGCCCGGTGCCAGAACGGTGCCGTGCAGCGGGCGGCCCGGCACGGCGGTGAGGACCACCGCCCGCAGGGTGTCGTCGGCGGCGACCAGCCGGGGCGCGGCCGCCCCCAGCTCCCGCGCCCACGTTCGTAACCCTCGCACCTCCCGGCCGTGGAACCGCTCGTTCTGGTGCACCTTCACGTACCAGGTTCCGCCCTGGACGCCGTGGACCCGCCACACCCGGCTCTCCTCGCGCGCCCATGAGGTATCCGTCCACTGCGCGATCCGGCCGACCGCCCGCTCCGCGAACTCCACGACCGCGGTGTCGGGACGGGCGGTAGACGCGTGGCCGGTCACGTCCGGCACGAGGCACAGCCGGTCGGCGCCAGGGTCGAAGGCGATGCTGTCGCCGGGCAGTTGGAAGTGCACGGCGAGGCGCGCGCCCGCGCTGTAGGCGTCCAGCCCGGCCCGGCAGTACGCCACCACCTGGGCGGGCAGGGAGTGAAGGGGGAACCAGTCCATCGCGTCGCAGACGTCCGGCTCGGCGATCCCGGGCTCGCCCTTCCACCGCCGGACCTCGAAGAAGTACCCGGTACGGGAGGCGCCTCCTGGGCTGCGGTGGTGCACGGTCACGGCGGCCCGCGCATCGGCCGGGTCGATGACGACACCGGTCTCCTCGCGCGCCTCGCGGATCAGGGCGGTGACCACGTCCTCGTGCGGACCGTCCAGATGCCCCGACGGCAGATGCCACAAGCCGGCGGCGTACACCTGTCCGGCCCGCCGGGACAGCAGCACCTGCGGGCCCTGCGGGGTCTCCCGGCGCAGGATCAGGTGGACGTCGACCGGCTCGGTATGCCGCTGCCCGCCGCTCATCGCGCTCCCTCCGGACGCCGGGCGAGCAGAACCCTGAACATCGCTTCCTCGACGAGAGCCCCGTCCACCGCGTGCGCGTGGAGGAGGGCGAGGGCCTCGTCCTCGAACGCCTCGTGCCGCTCTGCGAAGAGCTCAGGAGCAGCGAAGGACGTGGTGCTCAGGTAGCCGAGTACCTCCTGCGGCGCCCAGGTGCGGGTCACCGGGAAACGGTGCTCGGTGACGTCGTTGAACGCCGAGGCTGCGAGATCCTCCTCGTACGAGCGGCGGGGCTCGGCGTAGGAACGGTGGGCGCACGCCCGGCGCTCGGCGCCCAGGTAGCGCTGGATCAACTCGCGCAGCGCACGGGTCCAGTCGACGTCGTGGGTCCACAGGCTCCCGTCGCCCATGATCGCCACTGCGGCACCCGGTGCGGCGACCCGGTCGGCCATCTCCAGGACCGCCTCACCGTTCAACCAGTGGTAGGACCGGCAGCAGGTGATCAGGCCCGGGCCGGAGTCCGGTTCGCCGGGCAGCGTTGTGAGCGGCTCGTAGGCGTCGGCCGCCGCGTGGACCAGGGTGAGGGTGCAGTGGCCGAGCACGGGGGTGAGGGCTTGCCTGGCCTGACGCAGCATCTGCGGGCTGACGTCGACGGCTTCGATGTGCGTCAGGTCGGTGCCGGCGGACAGGAGCGCGAGGGGCACCTGCCCGGTTCCGGTGCCCAGGTCGAGCAGCACCGGGAACGAACGGCCTCGCAGTGTGTCGGCGAGCAGGTGCACCGCTGCGTCCGGCAGGCCGGGGCGGTGGAGGGCATAGGTCACCGCCGCGCCCTCGAACAGTGCCTCCTGCTCCGGTGGGAGGCTCGGAACGGGCCCGTCGGGGTAGGTCACGAGGTGGCTCCCTCATCGAGCGGGCGGGCGACGGGTAGCTGCCAGGACAGGCGTCCGCACTCGGAGGCGGCGCGCTGCCCGCCGTCCGCGTCGAGGCAGAGGCGGTAGCGGTCGGGGGAGCGTGCGGTCCGCCACCGGTCGGCGAGGTCCTGGATCTCTTTCCAGATGTCGCGCGGCCCTTGGACGGTGATGCTCCAGCGCCGGTGGCCCACCGGCTCCGCGCGCATCCAGGATCCGCAGCCGGGGGCGCCGATCACCAGGTGCTCAGCGCCGAAGTCCCGCACCAGACCGCCGAGGATGTGGTCGGCCGCCAGCCAGAAACCGCGGTCGCTGTCCGCGGGCGGCGCCAGCATGCTCCGCTGGGTCCATGTGCCGGGCTCGGTGACCATGCGCTGCCGGAACTCCTTGCTGAGCCAGATCCGCTCCATGCCGTGCCCGGCACGGTGCGCGAACTCCACGGCCTCCAGCTTCGCCGTGATCCGCCCGTCGGCGGTACGCCCGACGACAGCGAGGCCGGGCCACGACGGGGACGCGCTGGTCACGTGCGCCAGCAGTTTGCCCTCGGGCGCGAGCTGCTCGACCAGGGCCGTCGGCACGCACTCCACCGTGTACGACACGAAGATCCGGTCGAACTGGCGGCCCGGCACGCCCTGTTCGCCCGAGCCGCACACCACCTGCGGCCGGAAGCCCAGGTCGGCCAGGCGGGCGGCGGCCGCGTCGGTGAGTTGCTGGTCCCGGTCGAGGGTGACCACCCCTTGGTCGCCGCAGAGCTGGCAGGCCATCGCGGCGGTCACCCCCGCGCCCGTCCCGACATCCAGCACCCGCAGCGCCGGGCGCAGATCCAGCTCCTCCAGCAGCTCGGCGGTCAGGCCCATCACCGTCGACATCGACGTGATCGACGCCCCCGACCGTGTCCCGCGCGCCCGGCCCAGCAGCTGCTCCCCGTCGTGCTGGACGAGCACACTGGCCCCGCCGTACAGCAGCCCGAGCAGCTCGGGGCGGTCCTGCGGCGCCGACCAGTCCAGCAGATCCCACCGCGGCGGCTCCTCGCCCGGTGCAGTGCGCCGTACGTACGCCTGCGGCATCAGCACTTCGCGGGGCAGCGTGAGCAGGGCGTCGCGGACCGGGCCCGGCCGCAGAGACCCCTCCACCTCGAGCCGGGCGACCATCGCCGCTCGCGCGGCTGCCGGATCCGCTTCCGCATCCGTCGGCGTGGCCCCGCCGACCGGATCGGCGGCGGGACAGGTGTCCAGAGTGCTCATCGCTCGCCCCAGCCCTGCTCGGAGTACCGACGCCCCCGAAGGATTCCGTCGATCGCCATGCGGGTGTACGGCACGACCGCTTCCGGAAGGTCCTGCGGCTTCCACCACCGCCACTCCACGCACCGGTCGGGTTCCAGGACCTCCGGGTCGCCGGTCCAGGAGCGGGCCTGGAAGACGAGCGCGATCCTGGGCCGCACGTTGGGGGAGTCGACGTGGTGCACCGTGTGGACGAGGTCGACGTCCTCGGGCGCGATGGTGAGGCCTGCTTCCTCTTTCGCCTCCCGGACCAGGCAGTCGATCGCGGCTTCCCGCTCGCAGTGGCCGACGAGGAAGTGCCAGGTGTCCGGCGCGAAGGCGGAGTCCGGGTGGCGCAGGCCGAGGAGGATCCGACCGTGGCCGTCCTGGATGTGGAGGTGGACACCGACGATGTGCGGCTCGGTGCCCGCCGGGGCCTCGCCGGGCAGCAGACCGGTGTCGTCCGGCGGCCCCTTCGCCGCGGGGTACTCGGCCGCGTGGCGCCGGATCAGATCCCCGAGCCCGGGGCTCAGGCGTAGCCGGTCGAGCATGTCTACGGTGCACCACGTCAACAGGACACCTTCGCGGAGCTCCACCCCCTCGGCATCACCGCTCCAGCGCCCGGCGTAGACGCTGATGGGCACGGCAAGGTCGTCGACGCTCGTCGCCGCCTCCACGGCATACGGCACCAGTTCCGTGAGCTCCAGACCCGGCACCTCCTCGGCAAGCTCGCGCCGCAGCGTGGCCTCGAGGCAGGAGTCGTCCCTCGTGCGGCCGCCACCGAGGAGGGCCAGCACCCAGGGCTCCCAGATGCCCTCCCGGTCATCCCGCAGATGTAGGAGGTACCGGCCGGCCCCGTCGTGGATCAGGGCGCTCGCGTTGACGGGCTCCGGGCGCCCATCGAGGCCGTGCGCCTCAGCGGTCAGGAGCTTGGCCCGCAGCGTAGGGGACCGCACGTCGGCGTACGGAAGCCACTGGGCCCCGGCGACCTCCTCGTCCTGCAGAACGAGCGCGGGCGGTTGCCCGGCGGTGAGATAGAACGCGAAGCGGACATCGAAGTGCTGGTGAGCGGGCTCGCCCTTGGCCGGGTTGGAGTCGATGTCATGGACGTCCACGTCGATCGGCTCGCCGAGGAACTGCGGGGTGAGACAGAGGTCGCCGGGGCGGAGCCCGGCCTCTTCGCACACCTCGCGCACGGCCGCGGTCAGCAGCGTACGGTCACCCGCCTCAACGTGGCCGCCTGGAGCGAGGAGCAGCCCTGTCACCCGATGGCCGATGTGGAGCACTCGCCGGTCGCGGTCGATGACCACCGCGCTGCAGGTGACGTGACCGGGCAGCGTGGCGCGGCTGGACGGCTCCGCGGTGCCGTCGAGGACAGCCAGCAGCCCTTCCAGAGCGTCCCGTTCCTCGGCATGCCGGCTGAGATAAACCTCGATGGTCGCGCGGATATGAGAGCGGGAGGGTGGCACGTGATCACCTCGGGACGTGTGGGACGGGATGTAGGTGCTGGGCGGGAGGGGCGCGCCCGGCGGCGGGCCCACCGATGACGGCTCCGGGCCAGGGGCCGTGTCCGGGTTCGTGCTCACGGGCCACCTTCCGAAGAGCGGTCGTGCCGCACCTCCACGGCGACTGCGGGATTGGGGACGATCGGCCCCGGCGGCGTCGGGGGTGTGAGGGCCTCGGCTGAAGGAAGAGCAACGGTGGGTGAGCCGGGCATTTCCGGCAGGCTGCGCAGCGGGGATCGGCAGAGGACCACGAGGGGGACGACGAGGAGGCAGGTGCCGACGACCAGGGTGGGGCGCACACCGATCCAGGTGCCGAGCCCGCCGGCGAGGAGCGCGGCCGCCGGCCGCCCGCCGGAGGTGAGCCAGGTACTCACGGCCTGCATCCGGGCCTGCATGCCGTCGGCGGTGACGACCTGGCGAATGGTGCGCTGGGTCGTCCCCGCGGCCGCGGCACAGGCCAGATGAAGGAAGAGGGCGGCACCGACGGCGAACTGCCAGACTGGGCCAGGGGAGGCCAGAAGCAGAGGGATCTGGGTGAGCGGGGTGATTGCGAGCGCGGCGAGCATCATCGGCCCGGGCCCGTACCGCGCCGCGAGTGACGGGGCGGCCAGAGCCCCGGCCGCCGCGCCCAGGGCTCCGATGCCCAGAACCACGCCGAAAGCGGTCGCGCTCAGTGCAAGGGATCGGAGCAGGTTTGTTCTCGCAGAGACCGTGTCCCTCGCAGGTCGTGTCGCTTTGGGCTAGAGCCGAGCCTGTGGTGCGTGTCGCACTATGACGGAGCACGGTGTCCGATTCCCCGCTGTGGGTGTGGCGAACATCATGTCTCACCGAACTCGGCGGCCGAGGAGAACTCTACGGGCGGGAGGCGCCCGGGCGGTTCGTTTCGGGGCTGCCCGCTGATGCGTTGTCTGGTGTCAGGAGATGCGGCAGGTTTCGCAGGTGCTCTGCATCCCGGCTCGCGGCCCGTGGCCGTGGAGGCGGAAGCGGCCGGGCTTGACGCAGGTGTCGCAGGCGCGTTCGGAAGCACGCTCGCCCGTTCGGCGAACTTACCTTCGCGATCACCCTCTTGAAAGCGGCCGGCGTCTCCAGTACCAGGGCACTCCGCCATCACCCGGCTGCCCGCCCGGGGCTAACGGCTCACGAGAGACGTCGCGCACCTGACCCCAGCCGGACGGTGACGTCCTCGGAAGTCAGGGGGGGTGCTCCGCGGAGCACTGGACGGTGACGTGGACCGGGGCGCCACAGTCAGCGTGAGTTACGTCCAGGACGGGGCCCGGGCTCTCGGGGCCGACGGCGTACGTCTCGCCCCACTGGCTGAGCGCCACCAGGACGGGCCACAGAACGCTCTTCCTCTACGCCAAGACCAAGGGCGAGCTCCTCCTGCTCGTCCAGAACTCCCTCGACGCCGAAGCCCTCAAGCGAGGCCGGGTGGACGCCGAGAACATCCCGGACACGCTGGACGCCGTGATGGCGATCGTCCGGCCGGTCGTCGAATGCAACCGGACCCAGGTCGACAACGGGCGCGTCTACCTGCGCGAGATGGTCTTCGGCGACCCCGCCGAGCCCCACCACGGCGAAGCCCTCGCCATCACCGGGCAGACCGAGAATGCCGTCGCCGCCGTGCTGTGCCGGGACGCACAGGTCAGCGAGGCGGACGCGGCAATGGCGGCGCGCGTCGTGTCCGCCGTCACGTTCCTCGCGATGGCAGCGAGTGTGAACGTCGCCGCGAGCGTCGACGAGAGCGTGCGCGACATCCGGGAGCAGATCGCAGTCCTGCTGACGCGTTGACGTCGGCTGCGCAACTTCCACTTCACGAGCATGCGGCCCGGGGACTGACCGCTGTCCGGCGCAAGGTGAGGCCGGTGCGCCAGGCGTCGGCGGCCTTCTCCCACCGCCTCCGCCCGGCCACGGACGCCTCGTCGCCCAGTGCCGTCGATGTGCACCCGCACCGCGCCCTTGATCAGCCTGCTTCGGTCAAGGCTGCGCGCGCGGCGGCGAGGATCTCCTCGGAGAGCGGGGAGCCGTTGGTGGCCCGGGACAGGACCAGCGCTCCGAACAGGGTGCAGAGGCGGACGATGCCGTCCTGGTCGTCGGTGGCGAGGAAGTCGGCGAAGTCGGCCACCCCCTCGGTGTAGACGCGACGGGCCTCACGTCCCCCGCCTTCGCGCGCGATGTCGGAGGCGAGCGCGGCGACCGGACAGCCGTCCGCCGGGCCGTCACGGTGCTCGACGGAGAGGTAGGTGTCGATCAGCACCTGCTGGGCGGCGTCGCGCCGCCCTTCATACCGCTCAAGTCCCTCGGTGTAGCGCCGGGCGAGCTCGGCGAAGGCGTGGGCGGTGGCCTCGTCGACGAGCGCCTCCTTGGAGGCGAACTGCTTGTAGAAGGCGCCGTGGGTCAGACCGGCCGCCTTCATCAGGTCGGCGACGCTGACCTGCGTGCCCTGCTCCCGGAACAACCGGGAGGCGGTGTCCACCACCCGCCTGCGATTTTCCTGCGCCTGCGCCTGCGATACGCGGCCCATGGCCACCTCCCGTTTGGATGTCGACTGGCATCTATCGTAACTCCATGTTTAGATTGATTGCGTAATCTAATTCGTGTGGGTTGCCGTCGGCACCCGTCAGGACCAGGAGCAGGCATGGAACTCAAGAACGCGGTCGCGGTCGTCACCGGCGCAAACCGGGGGCTCGGGCGGCACCTGGCAGCCCAGCTCGTCGAGCGTGGCGCGAAGGTGTACGGCGCGGCCCGACGCCCCGAGGCGGTTGACGTGCCCGGCGTCATCCCGCTGCGGCTGGACGTCACGGACGAGGCGTCGATACAGGAGGCCGCCCGCGTGGCGTCCGACGCGACACTGCTGATCAACAACGCGGGCATCTCCACCGGCGTGACGCTGATCGGAGGCGACGTGGCTGAGGTGCGCCGGGAGATGGAGACCAACTTCTTCGGCCCGCTCGCCGCGACCCGCGCATTCGCCCCCGTCATCGAGGGCAACGGCGGCGGCGCCGTACTCAACGTCCTGTCCGCCCTGTCCTGGTTCCACCCGGCGGGCCTCGGCTCCTACGCGGCCTCCAAGGCCGCCGCCTGGGCGCTGAGCGACGCGACCCGTGAGGAGCTGGCACCGCGCGGGATCACCGTCTCGGCGCTGCACGTCGGTTACATGGACACCGACATGGCCGCCGGCGTGCCTGCCGATCAGAAGGTCGCCGCCCCCGACGTCGCGGCCCAGGCCCTGTCCGGCATCGAGACCGGCCTGCCCGAGATCCTCGCCGACGAGACCAGCCGGTACGTCAAGCAGACCCTGTCCGCGGCACCCCAGCCGAACGCGGGCTGACGCTCACCCCTCCACCCCGGCGCGGCCGCCTTCCCACCCCTCAGGCAAGGACATCTCATGCGTTACACGACCTTCGGACACCGGACCGGACTGCGCGTCTCTGAGTACACGCTCGGCACCGCGAACTTCGGCACCGGCTGGGGCGCAGGCGCCGAGCCGGACGAGGCACGCCGGATCTTCGACCGGTTCGCCGAAGCAGGCGGCACCTTCCTCGACAGCGCGGACGGCTACCAGTTCGGCGAGTCGGAGGAACTGACCGGAAAGCTGATCTCCGCCGACCGCGACCACTTCGTCCTGGCCACGAAGTTCACCCTCGGCGCCGCCCCGCAGCCGGACATCTCCAGGACCGGCAACAGCCGCAAGAACATGGTCGCCTCGGTGGAGGCCAGCCTGAAGCGCCTGGGCACCGACTACATCGACCTGCTGTGGGTGCACTTTCCCGACGAGCTCACTCCGATGGAGGAGCTCCTGCGCGGACTCGACGACCTGGTGAGCGCCGGCAAGATCCACCACGCCGCGCTGTCCAACTTCCCCGCCTGGCGCGTCTCGCGCGCGGTAACCCTCGCGGACCAGAAAGACTGGGCTCCGATCGTGGGCATCCAGCACGAGTACAGCCTCGTCGAACGCACCGCCGACCGCGAACTCCTGCCCATGGCCGAGAGCCTCGGCCTGGGCGCCGCCCTGTGGTCCCCGCTCGGCGGCGGACTGCTCACCGGCAAATACCGCAGCTCCGCCGAGGGGCGCCTGAGCGACCTGGGCATGGTCATCCACACCGAGAGCACCGGCCAGAAGACCGCCGTCGTCGACACCGTCCTGGCCATCGCCGAGGAGACCGGCGTGACACCCGCCCAGGTGGCGGTCGCCTGGGTGCGCGAGCGCGCCACCCGCTCCGTGGCCACCCTCGTCCCGATCATCGGCCCGCGCAACCTCTCCCAGCTCGACAGCTACCTCGGCGCCCTCGACGTCCAGCTGACCGACGAGCAATACACCCGCCTGACCGAGGTCAGCGCGGTGCCGCTCGGCGTGCCCCACGAGGGGATCACCGCCTCCCTGGACCGCCTCCAGGGAGGCACCGCCGACCGCGTCATCGCCCCAGCCGTGCCGGTCGCCTGATGAGTGAACGCGGCTGAGGACGCAACGCGCCCGCGCCGCAGCCAGAAAGACAACACAAACTATTTCAAAAAGTACGGCGGCCATTCGGGATGCGCCCGCCGCCGAGATACCCGCCCCCCCAGAAACGCTTTGCTTAGGAGTGCTCCGTGAAGGCCTTCGTCCTCGAGAGGTACGGCTCCCCCTTGCGGGAGGTCGAGATGCCCGTACCGGTCCCCGCCCCCCATGAGGTGCTCGTGCGCATGGTCGCGTCGGGCGTCAACCATGCCGACGAGCGGCTCCGCTCCGGCGAGTTCAAGGCAATCTTCCCGTTCCGGCTACCCAAAGTCATGGGCGGTGAGCTCTCCGGCGAGGTCGTTGAGGCCGGCTCCGCGGTACGAGACGTCGCCGTGGGCGACCATGTGTACGGCTATGTCGACTTGGCGGCCACGGGCACCTTCTCCGAGTTCGTCGCGGTCGACGCCGCCACGATGGCACCCGTACCCCGGTCTGTGAGCCTGGTCGAGGCCGCGGGGCTTCCAGTCGTCGCGCTCACGGCCTGGCAGGCCCTCGTCGAGATGGGCAAGGTGAAGAAGGGCCAGACCGTCCTCATCCACGGCGGGACCGGTGGCGTGGGATCGGTCGCGATCCAGCTCGCCAAGCACCTGGGCTGCACCGTCGCCACCACCGTCTCGACGGCGAACATCGCAGCCGCCCGAGAGCTTGGTGCCGACATCGTCATCGACTACCGCCACGACGACCTCGCGCAGAGCCTCGCCGGCACGCCCGTCGACCTCGTCCTCGACACCCAGGGCGGAGCCACGCTGCAGGCTTCCCTCGGTGTGCTGCGCCCCGGCGGCACCGTCATCGGCATCACGGGCCCGCCCGACCCGGCCTTCGCGCGGCGCGTCGGCGTCAACCCCGTCGTCCGGCTCGCCATCCGGGCCCTGAGTGCCCGTACTCGCCGCCGGGCACGCGCGCTCGGGGTCACCTACCGCTTCCTGTTCATCACACCCGATAGCGCCGCGCTGCGCCAGGTCGCCGGGCTGGTCGACGACGGGGTGCTGCGCCCGATCATCGACCGGGCGCTCCCATTCGACCAGACCCCGCGAGCTCTCGACGAGGCGCTCGCCGGCGGCACACGCGGCAAGGTCCTGGTCACCACCGACCCGAAGGCGGTGACCAACCGTGGCTGAGTCCAACGTCCGTCCCCGCCCGACCACGTGGGCCACGGCGCCCAACCGCCGCATCGTCGTAGGTTCGAACACGCTCGTATACCGCGACCTCGGCCCCGAGAACGGCGTCCCGCTGGTCCTGCTCACTCACCTGGGCGCCACGCTCGACGAGTGGGATCCCCGATTTGTCGACGCGCTCGCCCGCGACCGCCGCATCGTCGCGCTCGACCTCCCCGGGGTCGGCGGATCCACCGGCCGTGTCCCAGGCACCGTCGCCGCGATGGCGCGTGCGGCGGAGGGGTTCGTAGCCGCCCTCGGCCTGACCCAGATGGACCTGCTCGGATTCTCGCTCGGCGGCTTCGTCGCCCAGCAGGTGGCCCTCGATGCGCCGGGGCTCGTGCGCCGCCTCGTCCTGGCCGGAACCGGCCCCGCCGGGGGCACTGGCATCGACCGTCCGACAGGTGGAGCCTACGTCTACTGGGACATGGCTCGTGCCGCGATGGCCCGCACCGATGCCAAGGAGTTCCTGTTCTTTCCCCGCACTCCAGCGGGCAAGGCGGCAGCCAAGGCTTACCTCGCGCGCTTGCGCGAGCGCGTGATGGACCGTGACACCCCCATTACACTGTCGTCCTTTCACCGCCAGATCACCACCATCCGGGGCTGGGGCCGGGCTGAGCCGCAGGACCTCTCCCGCATCGGCGCCCCGACGCTCATCGCCAACGGCGACCACGACCGCATGGTCCCCACCGAGCTGTCCCACGACATGCACGCCCGCATTCCCGGCAGCACGCTGATCATCTACCCAGGGGCCGGGCACGGCGGCGTCTTCCAACACGTCGACGAGTTCGTCGACGCCGTGCGAGCCCACCTCCACACCGACAGCTGACATCGGCTCCTCCGCCCGCACCCTCGGCCTGGCCGACCTCGCCCTCCGCCGGGCCGGGGTGGGCCTGTACGACGGCGGCCACCCGACAGCAGCAAACGGCTCGGCCAGATCAACGACCTCCTGCGGCGTTGGAGCCAGGAGAGGCGGCTGGTGACGACCTGGACGCGGTAGGCGACAGCGCGCGTCCTCGTGCAGACGAGTAGATTCCCAGAGCACACCAGAGGCGGTTGCCCGGCATACATCGGCCAGGCAGCCGCCCCCTGCATACCATTACGCTCAGCTACACGATCCGTACGGTGCATTCGCACCTGAACTGTTCGGCAGAGCACGAACATTCGACGGCGTGGCCAAGACATCGCGAAGCCGCTCGATCTCCATCCGCTGGGCGGCGATCTGCGACAGAGCCCGCTCCCTGAAGTCAGCGAGCCCCTCGATCTGCGCGTCACTCGCGGCGAGGCGTTCCTTCAGTCTGGATACCTGTTCCTTGAGGCGCTCGATCTGTGCAGCCCGCGGGTCCGGAATCACGCCCGTTTCCCGAAGCTCGGTCAACCGGCGTTCGAACTCCTCCGCCAGGTGTTGGTAGGGGCCAGGCCGCGGCGAGCCGTCTCGGTTCTTCTTGGGATAGAAGCCGGTGCGGGCGACCCTGGCCTGGGTCGCGAGGGTTTTGATGTCGCACTTGCCGCCCGGGGGAACGTCACCGGCAAGGAGCCGTTCCATGACATGCCTGATGGCCGTCTCGTTGTTCCGCCGGGTCTCGTCGCTGATGCGGGCCACGTCATGCCCCCGTTCCGGAGAGGGCGTCGATCTCGGCCAGCACCCGTTCATCGCGGGCGAGTTCCGTACGCAGCCGGGTCTTCTCCGTCCGCTGTGCGCGTCCGATGGTGGCGATGAAGACCTTCTTGCTGTCGGCGCTGGCCGCCCAAACCGGGCGGTGCCCGGCATGGTGAGTGGCCTGGGGACACCGCGCTGAATCGCACATGCCGATCAAGGGCTCTGTCGCCCCACGGGCGTGGGTCCCTGCGAGCTTGAGACACAGCGCCTTGGACGGATCGAGGAACCAGCAGTAGTTCGCTGGCCCCAGGTGCAGGGCCTTGGCCCGCTTGGCGAGCAGGTTCGTCACCTCCTGGTCGCTGCGCTTGATGTTCGGCGCCCCGGAGGAATCCAGCTGTTCGTCGACGAACGCGAAGAAGTCCAGGAGGTCGCTGGCGCCAGGCCCCGCAGGCCGGATACCGTTCCGGTAGTCGTGGAATGCGTCCAGGGCGACGCGCATCTTGTGCTCTCGCTCCTCTTGGCCGAACTCGGCCATCAGCACCGACTGGGCCCCACCGGGGCGGTCCGCATAGCCCTCGGTGGTGACCACGGAAATGTGCTTGAGATGGATCTTGGCGGCCAGCAGACCACCGGGTCGGTGCGCCATTTCCACCGCGAGGGTTCTCCGTAGCATCCTCAGACTGACCGGCACCTCGGGGATCGGCGCCAGCCCAAGTCGACGGCCGTCTGAGCCATTGACCCAGGTCAGGAACCATTCGTACGGAGTGAAGAAGGAGAGCGACTTGAACAGGTGACCGTCGCTCTTCACCGGGTCAGCGAGGGAGGCGGCTACGCCGGCGGTGTCGTACGCCTGCTTGATGGTCACCCACTGATCGTGTTCACCACCCAGCTTCCGGCCCTTAATGACCTTGCCCTTCAGGCGGTACCGGACGCGGCCCTCGCCGAGCTGCTCGGGAGGCAGGCGGCAGCCGTCGGTCAGCTCAGCCAGTTCACTCTTCCGCATGCCGGTCAGTGCGGCGAGCGCGATCAGGCAGGCGGTGCGGGCCCGCGAGAGCTGCATTCGGGCCTCGGTGGTGTTCATCGGCAAGGTCCAGGGGACACTGCCCCGTCCGTCCGCGCGCTCCACCAAGGCGGCCGTCCGGCCCCAGCGTTTGGACAGGCCGACTTCCCTGACGGCCTTCTCAAGGTGGCCGCGCAGCGTGGGCAGCCACGTGTAGTGGAAGGCGTGCCGTCCGGTCTCGTGGGCGAGGGAGATCAGGTTCACCCGTAGCAGCGGATCGTCCGGATCCCAGCCGTCCGCCAGCCGCTCGGCTACGACGTGATCGAGGGCGACATCGAACGGATCAGCCTCCTGTATGTGGCGGTCGATGGCCTGCGCGACCTCGACCCTCCAGTCCGGACGCTCACGGTTGTTGCGGCCCGGCCGGTTCGGCACCATCTCCTGCAACTGTTGCTGCAGCTCCATGACGTGCGGTGCCAGCACCTCCACCACGTACAGGGCCGCCGCGACGAGCGGTTGGAAGACGTCGTTGCTCAACGGCGGTGTCGTGTTGCCCGTCCGGCGGACCATCCCGGCGACGGAGTACGCCGTGCGTCGCCCCCACGGACGGAAGGCCGACACGTAGCCGTCGGCCGAGAACAGCTCCTTGTAGTAGCCCAGCTCCTGGATGACCGCCACAACGTCCATGCGGTAGCCGGGGCTGCTATCGCGGATCACGACGCCGTGCTTGTCCCGTACCTTCTTGCGAAGCTCCAGGTAGGCAGCGCAGTGCTGCTGGGTGACCTCCCCAAGATTGTCCACGCCCTGTTCGGTGAGCCAGTTCAGCCAGCCGGTCAGCACGGTCAGCCGCCCATGCACCGTGGCAATCAGCACCGGCGTTCGGTAGGCGTGGGCAAGTTCCCGCACCGCGGGGTGGTCCGGTGCGAGCCGGGCGAAGATGAACTCCTTCGCGAGTTCCCTCCACTGAGGATTGAGGATCTCGGTGAAGGACAAGATCCGCGCGTACCGCGCAAGGTGCCGCGGCAGCCCGATGACGCCGGTGAAGTCCCAGATTGCGTCGTCGAAGTGAGGATGCGGCCCCGCGCCGTGGACCGGCAGACCGGCCGCGGCGCACACGTCTTCACCTCGAAAGACGGAACGCGAAAAGGCAGCCGCGAGGCCGGTGGGCCGGTGCAGGGTGGTCATACGGTCTGCTCCTCAGGTCGCAGGGGAAGCTCGACGTCGGAGTCGGTGACCTCGGCAGCGGCTGCCCGCAGCGCGTGCTCGGAGAAATACCGGTCGGGGGTCAGGATCTCGTCGAGACGGTGGGCGTACGGGCCGAAGACGGGGATGAACTCGGCGGTGGTCATCTGCTGCCACTGGCGGGAGAAGAAAGCCCGCAGTCGCAGCAGGTTCGGCAGATGGCGGGGGGCGAACAAGGCCAGCGGGCACAGCAGGCACACCCACGGGCGTGCCGGACAGGGCTTGCCCTTCGGCCCGTGGAGCCCCGACAGCTGATCTCCACATGCCGCGGTGAATACGTCGCGTTCCCCGGACAGGAGCTGCGCCAAGGCGTTGTCATCCAGGCCGAGCCGCTTCATGTGCTCGGGATAGTTCTCCACCAGGTCGGCCATTTCAGCGGTGGCCAGCACCAGGGGCGGCAGCGCCCGGCGAACGAGGTCCTCCTGCGCCTGGGCGATGATGTCCTCCGCCGCATCGCGCTGAGCCGGCGTCGTGTTCGTCAGGTAGTGGTCCCCCTCGACGCCGGGGGACCGGTTCGGATCCAGAGTGGACCGGCGGCTGCCGCGCCAGTGCGACCGGTCTTTCAGCGCGTCGTGCGTAGTGCGGATGCGGTGCAGGTGAAGGGCCAGGGGCAGACCGTCGTCACCAGTCATCTGCGTGGGGCGCCCGTCCTCGTCGACGGCCTGGCGCCGCTCCACCCAGGCGCATATGGACAGGCGCGTCGCCGGCTTGGCCAGCCATCGCTCCCCCGACCATGTGCCGCTCGGCGTGAAACGCACCCAGAGCTCGGAGCGCAGTTCCTCGGGCGCGAAGCGGCGGGCCACCGACGAGTGATCGAGCCACTGTTCCAGCAGGCGAGTGGCCTGACGTGACAGAGCAAGGCTCTCCGCCGCCGTGCGGCCCTTGACGTAGCTGAGGAGGATCTTCTCGTCACCCGCCCACTCGATGTCTTCGAGTCCCAGGTCCGCGATCCCGTCCGGCACGACCCCGGTGTAGGCGCCGAACAGCAGCTGATAGGCGATGACCACATCCAGGGTCGGGATCAGCGGATCCAGCACCGCGCGAAGACCGACCCCGTATCTCTGCCGGAAGGGGAAGGAGCCGCGGTCTGCCATCTCGCTGACGAGCGGGTCGGGCCCGTCGTGAAGCACCAGCCAGTGATGGGCAGTGCGCTCACGGAGCGAAGCCCCTGGACCGTCAGCTGACGAAGCCTGCTCACGGGCCGCGCAGAACGCGCGGAAGGCGCCATCGACCTCGTCCCGGCAGGTACCGGATGAGCCGAGCCCATTCGGCCTCGCTGTACGGCTGGTGCGAGCCGTACCGCTCGCCCGTGTTGAACAGCCGGCCATCGACGAACGCGCGCACATCCGGCGCCAGAATCTGATCCTGGTCATCCGCGCAGCGCAACATCGCCCGCAGCGCGCTCTCCTGGGAGGATCGCACCCCTTGCCGCCAGTACCGGGCGAGGAGCGCGCGCGTCAGGTCGGATGCCCCGCCGGAGAACCCGAACTCGACCAGCCAGTCGGTGAAGCCGCGCACGGCCGTGAGGTAGAGGTCGAAGCCTCCCGCGCTGTCGACCTGTCCGTGCGGATGGACAAGATCTGTAGCGCCTTCCAGCAGAGTGCGTGCCAGCCCCGGGAGCTCCACTGGCCGCCGCACGCGTAGGCGACGGCGGTACTCCGACCCGTCGCTGAAGATGCAGTGCACCCCCAGCGGGTCAGGGGTGACGGTGGCCGGCATCAGACCACCGCTGGTTCATCGTCGAACTCAGTCTCGAGCTCCAGCTCGGCCTCTTCATCCAGCAGGCCGTACTCCTTGCCGACCCGCCGATACAGGGATGTGAACAGGCGGAGCACGTCCAGGCGGTGGAGGTAGGCTTCCGTGGTCAGTGAACTGGTATGTCCGAGCAGATCGCGCAGAATCAGCAGCGGTTCCTGGGTCCGCAGGTAGTGCGCCAGGGCGGCATCGTCATCGGTGTCGCGGACCTGCCGAGCAGCCTGCTCGTACCAGCCGCGCATCAGCCGTGCCATGGTCGCCATGGCCATGGTGTGACGCAGCCGGTGCGGATTGACGTGCGGGAATCGCGGCTCGTAGCGCTCGCGGATGCGGTCGGAGGTCCTGGCGAAGACCGTGGCCCATCCGGTGAAGGGGCGTCCCTGGCCCCACACTGACAGCAGCATCGAACCCCCCTCCGGGGCGACCAGACGCCGCCGCTCGGCAGGGCCGAGCGAGCTCCACTGGACGCGGACCCCGTTGACGCGTCCGCCCCGCTGGTCGGCGTCCGTCACGACCAGCGGCTCTCCCCAGCGGGCCGGCGGACGCCACGACGATCCGAACGTCCCCGCTGCCCGGTCGAGGGCAATGTAGGAGTGCAACTCAGCCAGTGAGCCGTAGTCGATCCACGACTCGCGGTACTTGCTTCCCTTGGTGACCCCGGACGGGACCGGGAAAGAGACCGGCACCGCAGTCCGTCGCGAGGGAAGCAGGGGCACCTCGCAGACCAGCAGATACGTGTACTCCTGGCTGCGCAGTCCGCTGGAGACGATCATTCGGCCGACCGCCGAGTTCCGGGCCAACTCCCGTCCTCGGTAGCGTAGATCCCGCTCCCCGTCGGGGCTCAGACCCGCCAACCCCTTCAGGAACATGTCCGTGAAGTCGTCGTCGAGATACTTGATCGTCACATGAGGCTCGGCCTGGCGCCGCCGTGACTGGTTGACCCGCCCGCGACGGACTTGCCCCTTGAAGGCCCAGACCGCCTGCCGGTACGTGAACGGCTCGGAGTCTGCGTACTCCTCATCCTTCGCCCACTTGTAGAACCCCGCCAAAATCCCCATGTTCTGGTTCCACGTGGACGCCTCGAAGCGATGCTTGATGGGCCCCTGAGCTCGATAGACGGAGTACGCGCCCAACGCCGCCTTCAGACGACGCCGCGTGTCGAACAGGGCGACTCCGTGCTCGGAAATGAACTCAAGCCACTCACGCACCGTACGCACGTAGTAGGGCCACGAATTCGGCGAGGGACATCCATTAGCTGGCAGCTCGCAGGCCCAGCAGTTGATCACGGTGGTGGGACGGACGCCGTTGCTGTCTTCGAAGAGAAGGTCGTCATTGAACAGCAACGGCATCCCCTCCGGGATCGCCGGCCTGAACGCAAGTCCCCAGCACTCCCAGCCTGCTGATGAGTACGTCGATTGGTGCATGGCCGATGAGTATCAATGCAACCCGACTGAGTGCAACACACAAACGAGCAGGTCAGCCGTGGTATCAGTCGGTAAGCAACACTGTCGTTAAGCGGGAACAAGCAGGTACAGCGCCCACAGGGTGTTGAGGAGCGCCAGGGCGAACGACGTCGTCGCGTTGACGAGGGTCAGTGTGCGCAGCCGGTGGTCGCCGTGCACGTAGCGCAGGCCCTCCCCGATCTCGGTGTGCAGCCGACGGCCTTCCGCTGCTGGCCGGGGGCTGCCGGGGGCCTGGATGCGGGCGGTGCACCAGGCGCTGACGAGGTAGGACAGGACATCCCCGAGAAGCGCCCGGGCCGGGCCGAGGAGCGCGGTCAGGGCGGCGCCGAGGCTGCTGCCCGCGGT
Organism: Streptomyces sp. NPDC002698; assembly: GCF_042888945.1. Taxonomy (NCBI): domain Bacteria; kingdom Bacillati; phylum Actinomycetota; class Actinomycetes; order Kitasatosporales; family Streptomycetaceae; genus Streptomyces; species Streptomyces sp. NPDC002698. The sequence goes on along the minus strand of NZ_JBIAQM010000060.1, from coordinate 7,567 downwards.
GGCGGCGACCGCGAAGAGCCCGCCGGTGCGGCTGTTGCTCCGCTGGAGCAGGGACCGGTCGACCAGGCTGGGCAGGAGACTGATCGCGGCGGCATCGTGCAGCACGCCCGCCGCGCCCTGCACAGTCGCGACCACCATCAGCTGGGTCAGGGACAGCCGGTCCAGTGCGGCCGCCACTGGCACGCTGGCCAGCACGGCGGCACTGACCAGGTCGCCGGTGATCATCTGCTTCCGCTTGGAATGACGGTCGGCGAGGGCCCCGGCGTGCAACGCCAGCAGTGCGGGAGGCAGTTGACCCAGGAACGTCAACCAGGCGACCTCGGCGATGGTGGCGTCCAGTTCGAGCACCGCCAGCACGGGGATCACCATGGTGCTGATCGAGCTGCCGGTCACGCTCGCTGCCTGCCCGGTCAGGTAGCGCCGGAAGTCGCGGTGCCGCCAGAGCGACGGCCGGGCGCCGGAGGAGGAGGGGTCAGTGCAGGAGGTCATGGAGCACCTCCTCGGCTTCCGTCAGGCGCTCGCACAGTTCGGCCATGGCCGCATGCCGGTTCCGGCCGTACGCCGCGAGTTCGGGGGTGACGGCGGCCGGGTCGTCGACGGCCTCGGACAGGGGATATACCGAGCAGGCCATGTATCCGGCGGCGAGGCGGGGTACGGCGAGGAGTTCTTCGGCCGGCAGCGCTGGGTTGGCTGCCCGGTAGGCGGCGATCGCTTCGGCCAGGCCGGTGGGCCACTGCGGCTCTGCCAGGACCGTGCGCGGGTCCAGGACGATCCGCCCGAGCTCCCAGGCGGGGCTGCGGTGACCGGGCGGCCGGAAGTCGATCAATGCCGCCACCTGCTGTCCGCGCAGGAGCACGTTGGGCGAGGCCAGGTCGCCGTGGACAGTCTGCGCTGTCAAGGACGTCGGCAGCTCTTTGACCATGGCGGCCACGGCGGGCAGAGCGTCGAGCCGCCGGGTGGCGGTCTCGCGTGCCCAGGCGGGAAACCCCGAGGCGGGCGGCCTCTTGGCGAAGAGGGCGAACAACTGGTCGAGGCGCTGCCGGGCCCGTTTCACATCGCAGACTTCCCGGACGGGCACGCGGCGCGGAGGCCCGGCCGGGTGCCGGGCCAAGGTCCGATGCAACCGTCCGACCGTCTCGCCCACCGCGGCCCACCGGTCGCCGGACAGGCGGCCCTCCGCTGTCTCCGCGTTCTCGACGTACGCCGCGACCGACACCGCCATCCCGTCGGTGGCCGCGATGAGGTCACCGTTCAGGGCTTGCCGCACCACCGGCACCGGCAGGCCGCCGAGCCTCGCGAACTGGCCGAGCTCCAGCGCCCGGCGCTCCGCGTCCAGATCGGTGCCCGCCGGGTAGGCCTTCACGAACCACCGGGCTCCGTCACCGTCCCGGGCCACGTAGTTGCGGGTCGCGGTCCCCGCAGGACCTTCGTCGACCGCGGTGGGGATGATCCGGTAGAACAGCGGCAGGATCCCCGCCACGACCATCACGTTCGACTCGGCGCCGTTCATCGCCGTACCCCCGACCGGCCGGTGGAGTTCAGCAGCTGGCGCAGTGCTCGGGCATCCGCCTGCAGCTGCTCCTCGTCCTGGCGCCCGAGATCGAGCACCTCGAAGGGCAGCGGCCCGCCCGGAGCCGGGTCCGTTCCGGCTTCGCGTCGTGGAACGCAGTGCCAGTGGGCGTGCGGGATCTGGTTCCCCAGCAGCAGGTAGTTCATCTTCAGCGGCTCGTAGAGCGCCTCCACAGCCCGGCCCAGGGCGAGGACGTCGCGCCAGAACGCGGCCGCCTCCCCCTCGTGCAGTTCAGTGGGCTCGGCGACATGACGCCCGGTGTAGATCACGACGGCGTACCCGCGGACCTGACCGCTGCGCCACAGGTAGGCGTTGCTGACCTCCCCGCGCCGGACAAGGAGGCCCCAGCCGATGTCGTCGGCGGCGAAGTCGTTCGCACACATCGGACAGTCGGTGCCGTAGCGGTGGTCGGTGAAGTCCTCCGGCCAGGCGCCGGACGGCACGGGCACGGGACGGGGCTGCGCGTGGTCGGGCATCACGCCGCCTCCCCTGCCTCGGCGCGGTATCCGGCGGCCTGGAGGGTGAACATGGCGGCGTATTCGCCGCCGAGGTCCATCAGCTCCTGGTGGGTGCCGTTCTCGGTGATGCGGCCGCCGTCGAAGACGAAGATGCGGTCGCAGGCGACGACGCTCGCCAGGCGGTGGGAGATCAGCACCGTGATCTGATCGGGGCGCGGGTTGTCCCGCAGTACCGCCTCGTACACAGCGTGCTCGGCGCGGGGGTCCATGCTGGCGGTCGGCTCGTCCAGCAACAGGACAGGGGCGTTCTTGTACAGGCCGCGGGCGACGGCGACCTTCGCCCACTGGCCGGCGGACAGTTCCTGACCGCCGTGGAACCGCTTGGACAGCAACGCCTCCCACCGGCCCGGCAGCCCGGCGATGACCTGCTCGGCGCCGGAGGCCCGCGCGGCGTCCAGCGCCCGCTGGGGATCGGCCTCGGTGAGGGTCCCCCGGGAGACCGTCAGGTTGGCCAGCGCGCTGAAAGGGAAACGGACGGGGTCCTGGAGCACGCACCCCACCCGGGCCTGCAAAGACTCGGCGTCCATGTCCAGCACGTTCACACCGTCCCAGCAGACCGTGCCCCCGTCCTGGGGCTCGTACAGCCCGGCGAGGAGCCGTGCGCAGGTGGACTTGCCGGAGCCGTTGACGCCGACGAACGCCACCGTCTGTCCGGCGCGCAGCGTCATGGAGATGCCGTTGAGCGCCGGGGTGTCCTTGCCCGGATAGGTGATGGACACGTCGTCGAGCGTGATGGTCTTCACCGTCTCGGGGGCGGGCAGCCCACTGCGGCGCGGCTGGAGGTCGCGGCAGCGTTCCTGGAAGGCCAGCAGGTCATCCACCCACATGGCGTGCTCGTAGACCAGGTGGGAGACGTCGACGAGCCGGGTCAGCGAGGACTGGGCGGCCTGGATGGCGAGGACCGCGCCCGCCCCGGCGGCCAGGGGCAGCCAGCTCGCGATCAGCATGGCGCCGAGCGCCGTGTACGTGATGCCGGTACCGATCCCGCCGACGGCCCGGCCCGCCAGGGTCAGTCCGGCCGAGCTCACTCCCAGGTGGGTGTCCTCCTCGGCGATCCGTGTCGTCAGCCGGTAGTGCTCCTCCAGCAGCGCGCCCTGGGCGGTGTCCGAGCGGAGCTCGGCGGCGGCGTCCCGCTCCAGCAGCAGCCAGGAGAAGACGCGCACCCTGCGCTGCAGGGTGTTCCACCGCTTGAAGGAGTGGAAGCGGGCCCGGGCGCTACGAACGGCCGCCGCGCCGACCGGCAGCACGGACAGCAGGAGCAGCGGCAGCAAGGCGGGGTGGAGGACGCCCAGGACGCCGGCAGTGCCCACGAGCCCGAGGAGTGCCGCGGCCAGGGAGACGACCTGGCCGACGATCTGCCGGGCGTAGAACAGTCCGCGGTCGTTGGCTCGGTAGGCCTCGTCGTGCCAGTCCGCGTCGTCGACGACCTCCAGTCGCACGTGGGCGGTCAGGGTGAGGAACTCACATTCCAGCGCGGTGCGGATCTTTGGTGTCACCCTGGCCTGCGCGACGGCTACGCCCGCCTCCAGGAGCGCCCGGGCGGACAGGAAGCCGACGACGACCAGGAGTTGGGGGATGGCCGCGCGCACCCGGTCCGGGGTGGGCCCCTCGGCGAACAGTTCCCGCAGCACCGCCACCGAGGCCATGAGCCCGAACGCCGTCATCGCGGCCGATGCCAGCTGCAGGACCACGACCGCGATGGTCGCGGTTCGGTCCGTATTCCAGGCCAGTCGGCCGATCTGGCGCACGATCCGTGGCAGTCGCGCGAGGATCTGTCCCACAGTGGCCTTGGACGCGGCGCCGTCGTACACGGACCAGTACGCCTCCGTCAGGCCATCGGCGATGTCACCGTCGTGCGGCCCGCCCGGCACGGCGGCGGGCGGTAGCGGAAGTTCCGCACCGCGTGGGCCGGGCACCGCGCCCTGGCGGATGCCGTCTGCGTCGCCACCGGTGCTCATGCCCCCCACCTCGTATCCAGTCGTGCTGAGCAGCGCGCGTAGACGTCGGACTGCTGCGGTCCGCAGGTCGGGGAGGCGAGCGGGGACCGTCGCCGCTGTTCGAATCCGGGGCGATGGGCGGGAGCGGGCTCAGTGTTCATGGCGTCCTCCGTCTGGGCGGCCGGTGGTACTGGTGCTCTAAGAACGCGAGGGATCTGGGGTCGTAACGGCCCCGGACGGGCGAATCTCTCGAACGTGAATACGGACCTGGTCTCTGGGGCAAGAGCTGCCTGCCTGGTCGCTTTTGAACTCACACGTTCGAGTGGTTGACGACGTGTGGCACCCGATCAGGGGCTTGCGCGGTCCTTCCGCAGACGCTGGGCGGGACGGTCGCGCTCCAGCTCCGCCAATACCAGCTGTGGGGTGTCAAAAGGGTCTCCGTCCGTGCGGGGTGGTGGTTCCCGGCGGCGGGTCGGGCCAGTAGCCCACGGCGGCGGTCAGGATGCTGCGGGCCTCCCTGGCGAAGGCGTGCTGTTCCCGGGCGATGGCGGTGACGACGATGGTGGCGGCGTCGGTGACGGTGCAGATGCGCATCAACTCGGTCTCGGCCTGGTCCGGTTCGCGGTCGTATCCCTGCTAGTGCCGCATCAGGCAACGTTCGCCCTGTGTTCGATGTGAGATACGGTCCTCAGCCATGGGCCAATTGGTGTTGATCAGGCACGGCGAGACCGCATGGAGCCGGACCGGCCAGCATGCTGGCCGCACCGACCTGCCGCTGACCGAGGCGGGGGAGGACGCGGCGCGTGCGCTCGCACCTCGGCTGGCCGTACGGGAGTTCGCCGCCGTCTACAGCAGCCCGCTGACTCGCGCCGTGCGGACCGCCGAACTGGCGGGGCTGAGCGGCGCGGAGCCCGACACCGACCTGATCGAGTGGGACTACGGCCGCTACGAGGGGCTGACCGCCGAGCAGATCCAGGAGCTCAAGCCCGGCTGGGAGCTGTGGCGCGACGGCGTCGACGCTGGCGAGGACCTCGGGCACGTGACGGTGCGGATCGACGCCTTCCTCGGCCGGGTCCGGCCGTTGCTGGACAAGGGCGACGTGGCCGTCGTTGCGCACGGCCACCTGTCACGCATCCTCACCGCGCGCTGGCTCGGGCTCGACGCGTCGGCCGCGCGGCAGTTCGGGCACCCGCATCCGGGGACGATCAACACGCTGGGTTACGAGTACAAGCTGCCGGTCGTACTCGGGTGGAACGTGCCGTAATAGCGGCTGTCCATAGCCCGTCCAAGGTGTAGCTACTGCCGTGCCATTAAGCGACGTTGGCCCTGTCGACGACGGAGCGTAGGCGCCGGTCGTCGGCGTGGCGATTTCGCCAGATGATGTAGCGGCGGATCATGCTGCCCTGCTCCTTGTGGCTGACGTGGTCGGTGCCATCGAGGGTGAAGTACCGCAGGGCGGTGAACTGGGCTTCTATGCGGTTGAGCCAGGAGTTGTTTGCAGGGGTGTAGGCGATCTCGACGTTGTTCGCCGCGGCCCAGGTGCCGACGCGCTGGCACTTCTTCGTGGTCAGGTGCGGGGAGAAGTTGTCACTGACGATCGCGATTCGGATCTCTCGCGGGTAGAGGGTGCGCAGGTGGCGGCAGAACTCCAGGAACTGGGTGCGATTCTTGACCGGCTTGTTGTGGCCGTAGAGCTTGTCCTTGGCCAGGTCCAGGGCGGCGAACAGGTGCCGTACTCCGCCGTAGCGGTTGTAGGTCGCCCGCCGCCTGCGGCGGGGTTCGCGGTTGGGGTTCTTGTGTTTGCCGGAGCGTTCGGCCCACTGCCGGCCCGGGTGGGGCATCAGGTTGAGCGGCTCGAACTCGTCCATACATAAGACGACTTCGGGCTCGCCCTCCTCGGGTATGACCTCGCCGTCGGCGATCGCGTAGAGGTGTTCGACGCGGGCCTTCTTGGCCGCGTAGTCGGGGTCGCGGGAGGTCTTCCAGGTCTTCAAGCGTTGAAAGGAGACGCCTTCCTCGCGGAGCAGCATGCGCAGGCCCTCGTGGCTGATGTCGTCGACCACCCCCTCGGCGACCAGGAAGTCCGCCAGCTTGGTCAGGCTCCATGTCGAAAAGGGCAGGTCGTGTTCGGTCGGCTTGGACTTCGCGATCTTCTTGATCTCGCGCCGCTCGGGCAGGGCGAACGTCCTGGGCCGGCCGCCCTTGTACTTCGGATACAGGGAGTCGAAGCCGTCGGCGTTGAAGTTGTGGATCACATCCCGGACACGGTCCGCGCTGGTGAACGTCACCTCGGCAATCCTCACCACCGGCATGCCCTGCGCGGACAGCAGGACCATCTGGGCCCGCCGCCAGGTCACTACCGACCCGGTTCCCCGGCGGATGATCCGAAGCAGCCGTCTGCCTTCGTCATCGTCGATCACGCGTACACGTACTCGTTCTGCCACCCGGACAGGGTGATGGCCACGCGCCACCCGGCACAGCACCGGGACGGCGCGTCACATCACAACAGGGCAAACGTTGCCTGCTACGGCACTAGGGTCCGTCTTCAAAGATCATCAGGTGGTGGATCATGGTCGGGTGATACGCCGCCATGAACTCACCGACCTGGAGTGGGAGTTACTTGCTCCGCTCATACCGCGTGCCGCGACGGGACGACCGCGAGTGCCAGACCGGCAGGTCATCAACGGGATGGTCTACAAGATCCGGACCGGAATCTCCTGGCGTGACCTGCCGGAACGCTACGGGCCGTGGCAGACGGTCTACACCCGCTTTCGCCGCTATGCGCTGGACGGCGTGTTCACCCGGGCACTCCAGCAGATCCAGGCCGGCGCAGACGCTGTCGGCGACATCGACTGGCTCGTCCAGATCGACTCCACCATCGTCCGCGCCCACCAGCACTCGGCCGCCACCGGCCGGAAAGGGGGATCCACCGGCCGGACGAACCGGACGATCACGCCCTCGGCCGATCCCGAGGCGGACTGACCACCAAAATCCACCTCGCCTGCGACGGCCGCGGCAGGCCCCTGGCCGTCCTGCCGACACCCGGCCAACGCCACGACAGCATCTGCGCGCGTCCCCTCCTGGAACGCATTCGCGTCCCGCGCATCGGACGTGGCCGACCCCGTTGCAGACCCGACCAGGTCGTCGCCGACAAGGCTTACAGCTCTCGAGGTTTCCGCACCTACCTGCGCAAACGCGGAATTGCCTGCACCGTCGCGGAAAAGACCGACCAGAAGCGTCACCGCCACAACCGCGGCCACCGAGGAGGCCGGCCACCCGCTTTCGACCGCCAGATCTACCGTCGGCGCAACGTCGTCGAGCGCTGCTTCAACCGACTCAAGGGCTTCCGCGGCATCGCCACCAGATACGACAAAACCGCCACCTCATACGAGGCAGCGGTCAATCTCGCGTCATTCCTACTCTGGGCAAGATCCGTTTGAAGACGGACCCTAGTGACCTGAGTCAGAGATTCGGTGGCAGTAGGCGGCGACTTTGTCGAGGATCTCGTCTGCTGTTTTCGTCCAGACGAACGGTCTGGGGTG
>NZ_JBIAQM010000059.1:0-35068 GCF_042888945.1 Streptomyces sp. NPDC002698 | reverse complement strand
TGCACCGGCGGATCGACCTGCCCGCTCTCCGAACGCGGGAAGAACTCGTACCACGCCCCGTACAGCGCCCGCTCCCGCTCCACCAGCAACGGCAAGGGCTCGGACGACGTCACCAGATCGCGCAGCGGGTGCTCCGCGAGGACGGCGTCCACCTGCGGGGTGAGCGCGGCGGCGAGACGGGAGGCCACGGGACGAGTGGTGTCGCGCAGCGCGTCCACGGCCCCGAGGAGCGTGTCCCTGCTCTTCCTGCCCTTGGTCCCCTTCGGCAGGGCGGCGACCGCCCGCTCGTACAGCAGCGCGCCCTCCTCCAGCACCAGCTCGGTGTCCAGCCCGGCCGGGATCTTGATCCCCGCGTGATGCCGCCAGGTGGTGACCGGGTCCCCCCACGCCTCCACCGTGTACGTCCAGCGGCCCTCCGTGCCGACACTCACCCGGGCACCCCAGCGGTCGGTGCCCGGGGCCAGTTCGCGCATCGGCGTCCACGGCCCGGGACGGCCGTCCGGGCCGCGCAGGACGACATTCGCGGCGACGGCGTCGTGCCCCTCGCGGAAGACCGTGGCCGACACCTCGAACTCCTCGCCCACCACCGCCTTGGCCGGACGGCGCCCGTGCTGCACGACCGGGCGCACATCGAGGACGGGGATGCGTCCGACGGCCGTCGCCGGGGCGACGGCCGGGGCGAGGGGGGTGCCGGGGGAGCCGGGGGTACGGGTGGCGGGGACGACGGTCCTGCCCGCCTTCGGAGTGACCTTGCCCGTCTTCGGGGCGGCCTTGACCTCCTTCGGAGTGACCTTGCCCGCCTTCGGAGCGGTCTTGACCTCCTTCGACGCGGTCTTCCCCGTCCCGGGAACGGACGGCTTGGCCGCTTTCGGAACGGACGACTTGGCCGTCCTGGGAGCGGTCTTGGCCGTCTTGGACCTGGGGGCGGTACCGCGACGGGCGGACGTTCCCGGAGTGGACGCGTCGGGGGACGACGTCTCCGGGGCGGTGGCGGATGCCCCGGAGGAGGTACCGGTGTCCGGGTCGCCGGCGCCGGTGGTGGAGACGGCGCTCGTCGGGCGCGCGCCGGAGCCGGGCGCGCCGGGGGCGGCCGACGGTTTCTCGGGTGCGACGGGTGGGGCAGGCGGACGGGGCCCGGCCTCGGCCGTGCGTGTTCGGGGTGTCTCGGGGGTGGTCGTCGGGGGTGGCGACGTGTGGTGCGTGGCGGGCATGACCGCTCCTGTCCGCGTCAACGTGGGTGGGCGGATGGGGTGTGGGGAGGTGGGGCCTGCGGGCGTACCGGAGGAGCCTTCCCACCCTATGCGGGTGGGCATTCCGGCACTTTGTTAACTACTCACGCGTATGTCTACACACAAGACCGGCCTCGTCCCGGGCAGGCGAGGCCGGTGCGGTGTGGCCGAATCACCCTGGTTGTACCAGCGCCCCACCGGACTCATCCGACACGCAGGAGTCTGTTCGGCGAACCCGTTCCCGCTCCCGACACCTTTCCCGGGACCGCCCGTCTCACCAGCGCCTTCACCACCTGCGCGGGCGCGGCCCGGGGATGGTCCGCCAGATACAGCGCGGCCGCGCCGGCGGCGTGCGGGCTCGCCATCGACGTACCGGAGCTCGTGGCTCTCGCCCTGTCGCCGGTGTACGAAGTCGACGTGATGTCCACCCCCGGCGCGAAGAGGTCGAGCGAGGATCCGGTGTTCGAGAAGCCCGCCCGCGCGTCGGTCCGGCCGGTCGCGCCGACCGTGAGCGCCCCGGCGACCCGGGCCGGGGAGAAGAGCGAGGCCGGCATCCCGGAGTTGCCGGCCGCGACCGTGTACGTCACGCCGGAGGCTATGGAGTTGCGGACGGCCGCGTCGAGCTGGGCGTTGGCGTACCCGCCCAGGCTGAGATTGGCCACGGCCGGCTTCCTCGCGTGCCGGGTGACCCAGTCGATGCCCGCGATCACCTGGGCGGTGGAACCGGCCCCCCTGTCGTCGAGGACGCGGACGGCGACGATCCTGGCCCTCTTGGCCACGCCGTACCCGGTTCCGGCGACCGTTCCGGCGACATGGGTGCCGTGACCGTTGCCGTCCTGTGCCGTCCCGTCGTCGTCGACGAAGTCCCAGCCGTAGCTCGCCCGGCCCCCGAAGTCCCGGTGCGTGATGCGGACGCCGGTGTCGATGACGTAGACGGTCACCCCCGAACCCGCCGACGCGGGTGCCGTGTACCGCCCGTCGAGCGGCCGGCCCGTCTGGTCGATCCGGTCCAGGCCCCACGAGGGAGGGTTCCGCTGGACACGGCCGGACGCCGCACCGGCCACCCGGACCCCGTCGAACGTCACCCGGGTGTCCTGGACGACGGAGGCCACGCGGGGATCCGCGGCGAGCCGCCGGGCCCGTCTCGCGTCGGCCCGCACGGCGAAGCCGTTGAGGGCCGCGCCGTAGGTATGGCTGATTCTCACTCCGTACCGCCCCGCGACGGCCGCGCCGGCCGATGACGGAGCCCGCGTACCCCCCTTGAGCGTCACGATGTAGCTGCCGCTGACGGATCCGGTCTCCCCCACGCCGGACACCCGCCCCGCCGGAGCCGCCTGCGCGGGCGGGGCGTTGGCCGAAAGCACCGCGGCCGTCGTGACCGCGGTGAGACCCGCCGCCCAGCGCAGACGCCACTTCCTCGTCCGTGCCATGACCTGAGTTCCCCTCCTCGACGCGACGTACCGAGGCCGGGTCCGGCCGCTCGGGACGGGGTCCGGCCGTACGCCACCCGGTGAGCCTCTCGTGCGGCGCGAAGCACCACAAGACCGCCCATGCGGGTGGAATCGGCCAACCCGTCGGCGGGGTGTTCGTGAAGGTTGCGTCGATTTCACGCCGATGTCACACGGTCGGCCCCGATCGGGGGCCGTGCCGCGATGCGCCGTGTCGCGAAGGCACCCTCACCGCTAACGTCGTGGTGACGAAGGCCGCACAACGCCGTGCGTCCCTCAGCCGCGTACGTCCTCCGTGAAGGTGGAATTCGTGAAGGCGATCCGCAGATTCACCGTCCGACCCGTTCTCCCCGAAGCCCTTCACCCGCTCAGTGACCTGGCCCGCAACCTCCGCTGGTCCTGGCACGCCGAGACCCGCGACCTCTTCCAGTCCGTCGACCCCGAGCGCTGGGCCGAGTGCGGCGGCGACCCCGTACGACTGCTCGGCAGCGTGCCGGGCGGACGGCTCGCGGAGCTCACCGAGGACAGCCGCTTCCTGCGCCGTCTCGCCGCGGTCCGTGACGACCTGCGCGAGTACGTCGGCGGCGACCGCTGGTACCAGACGCAGACCTCCGACCTGCCCGCCGCCATCGCCTACTTCTCGCCCGAGTTCGGCGTCACCGCCGCCCTGCCGCAGTACTCCGGGGGCCTCGGCATCCTCGCGGGCGACCATCTCAAGGCCGCCAGCGACCTGGGCGTCCCGCTGATCGGCGTGGGCCTGCTCTACCGGCACGGCTACTTCCGCCAGTCCCTGTCCCGCGAGGGCTGGCAGCAGGAGCACTATCCGGTCCTCGACCCCAACGAACTGCCCCTGGTGCCCCTGAGCGAGGAGGACGGCACGCCCGCCCTGGTGTCCCTCGCGCTGCCCGGCGGCCGCGCGCTGCGCGCCCGGATCTGGCTGGCCCAGGTCGGCCGCGTCCCGCTGCTCATGCTCGACTCCGACGTCGAGGAGAACGGCGCCGGCGAACGGGGGGTCACCGACCGGCTCTACGGCGGCGGCAGCGAGCACCGGCTGCTCCAGGAGATGCTGCTCGGTATAGGAGGTGTGCGGGCGGTCCGGACGTACTGCCGCCTGACCGGGCACCCGCAGCCCGAGGTGTTCCACACCAACGAGGGGCACGCCGGGTTCCTCGGTCTGGAGCGGATCGCCGAACTCGCCGACGAGGGGCTGGACTTCGCGTCCGCGCTGGAGGCGGTCAGGGCCGGCACGGTGTTCACCACCCACACCCCGGTGCCCGCCGGCATCGACCGCTTCGACCGGGAGGCGGTCGCCCGCCACTTCGGCCCCGACGCCGAACTCCCGCGCATCGACGTCCAGCGCATCCTCGCCCTCGGCATGGAGACCTATCCCGGAGGCGAGCCGAACCTCTTCAACATGGCCGTGATGGGGCTGCGTCTGGGCCAGCGGGCGAACGGGGTCTCCCTGCTGCACGGCCAGGTCAGCCGGGAGATGTTCTCCGGGCTCTGGCCGGGCTTCGACCCCGAGGAGGTGCCGATCACCTCCGTCACCAACGGCGTCCACGCGCCGACCTGGGTGGCGCCCGAGGTCTTCCGCCTCGGCGCCCGGCAGGTCGGCGCGCAGCGCACCGAGGACGCGCTGACCGTCGGCGGCACCGACCGCTGGGACGCGGTGGCCGAGATCGCCGACCAGGAGATCTGGGACCTGCGCAGGGTGCTGCGGGAACAGCTCGTGCTGGAGGTACGGGACCGGCTGCGGGCGTCCTGGCGCCAGCGCGGCGCCGGAACGGCCGAACTCGGCTGGATCGACGGCGTGCTCGACCCCGACGTCCTCACCATCGGCTTCGCGCGCCGGGTCCCCTCGTACAAACGGCTGACCCTCATGCTGCGCGACCGCGACCGGCTCATGGACCTGATGCTGCACTCCGAGCGGCCGGTCCAGATCGTCGTCGCGGGCAAGGCGCACCCCGCGGACGACGGCGGGAAGCGGCTGATCCAGGAACTCGTCCGGTTCGCGGACGACCCCCGGGTGCGCCACCGGATCGTCTTCCTGCCCGACTACGGCATGGCGATGGCGCAGAAGCTCTACCCGGGCTGCGACATCTGGCTCAACAACCCGCTGCGCCCGCTGGAGGCGTGCGGCACGAGCGGGATGAAGGCCGCGCTCAACGGCTGTCTCAACCTCTCCGTCCTGGACGGCTGGTGGGACGAGTGGTTCCAGCCCGACTTCGGCTGGGCGATCCCGACCGCGGACGGCACCGCGACCGACGACGACCGGCGGGACGAGCTGGAGGCCGGGGCCCTGTACGACCTCCTGGAGCAGCGGGTGGCCCCCCGCTTCTACGAGCGCGGACAGGAGGGTCTGCCCGACCGGTGGATCGAGATGGTCCGCCGGACGCTGACCCACCTCGGCCCGAAGGTCCTGGCGGGCCGGATGGTGCGTGAGTACGTGGAGCGCCTGTACGCCCCCGCGGCCCAGGCCCACCGTTCCCTCACCGCCGAGACGGCCGGCGAGCTGGCCGCCTGGAAGTCGCGGGTCCGCGCCGCCTGGCCGCGGGTCACCGTCGATCACGTCGAGGCGTCCTCGGCCACCACGACCGCCGAACTGGGCACCACGCTGTCGCTGCGCGTTCGCGTGGGCCTCGGCGACCTCGTCCCCGACGACGTGGAGGTCCAGGCGGTCGCGGGCCGGGTCGACGGGGACGACCGCATCGCGGACGCGGTCTGTGTCCCGCTGAAGCCGACCAACGGCCCGGACCTGGAAGGTCGTTGGGCGTACGAGGGTCCGTTGTCCCTCGACCGCACGGGCCCCTTCGGCTACACGGTCCGCATCCTGCCGTCGCACCGCCTGCTGGCCTCCGGCGCGGAAATGGGCCTGCTGGCGGTGCCCTCGGAGGGGACGGGAGAGGGCGCGGGCCTGCTGATGCGGTGACGGACGCCCCGTGACGGGATCTGTCGGCGCCGACCGCCCATATGGTCGGCGCCGGCTTTCTTCTTGCGATTGACTGGTCGGAAACAGGGTGGCCGGAGGGGCGATGTTCCGCACGTTCATCGAGACGGATTCTTTGGAGCGGGCGAGCTCCGGCACGATCTGGGGGAATGTCTGGCACGAGATGGACGGTTTGCATTTTCCGCACCGGGGATGGAACGACATGATCGTGCCGTACGTGACCGCCCTGGCGGAGGGGGTCCGCGAGGCCCTGTCCGGCGGGAAGGCCGAGGTGGACTTCTTCGACGGTCCGCTTGCGGTCGAAATGCTGCCCATGGGGGCAAGGATCCAGATCGTGGCGATCGTGCCGGAAGGGGCTGTCGGCCTCGCTCCGTGCTACACGGGACGCGCCGACTTGGCGGGCGACGTGGTGAAGCAGGGGGAACTGCTGCTCGATGCTTGTGAGCAGCGGGGCTGGAGCCCTGATACCGATGTTCGCCGACTGGGACTCGTCCTGGGGTGGCTGCGCGAAGACCTCCCGCCGGTATGAGGCGGGACAGCCCTCGGCTGTCCCCGCCAGGGGTACCGCGCCGGCCGGGCCGGGACGCCTACTCCTCGAGTCCCGCGCACAGTCGTCGCATCACCGTGCCGCAACGCTGGGCGTAGGCGCGCTGGAGGCCGCGTGTCGCGGCGCCGCCCGCGCGGGCGTACCACTTGGCCGCGCGGCTGAAGGCCGTGATCGTCAGCCAGACGGTGCCGTCGCCGGTGCGGGAGACGACGAAGGCCTCCTCGCCGCTCTCGGGATGACCGGACAGGGTTCCGTAGGCCCATGCGGTGCGCCGGTATTCCTCGGCGGTCCAGACCACGCGGCAGGGGGCCTTGATCAGGCCGATGCCGACCGTGACGTCGACGCCCGGTGCCGCCTTGTCGGCCTCGGTGACCATGCGGATCCCCATGGCCCGGTGCAGTTCCCAGGTCATCAGGGCTTCGGACGCCCGCCGGAACACGGCCTCGCCCTCGCCTATGCGGGAGCGGACGTGCAGTCGGTGGAAGCCCGGGGGGCAGCGGTCCTCGCGGGTCGCGCCCACGTCCTCGTACGTGTAGGGCATGGGGGCAAGAGTAGGGCGGCACCCGGCACGGAACCGTGCCGGGTGCCGCCTCGGTTCGATTACGGTCGCACTAGCTCACGTTGACCGCGGTCCAGGCGGCCGCCACCGTCGCGTACTCGGTGCTGCTGGAGCCGTACAGCGCGGACGCCGCCGACAGGGTGGCCGTGCGGGCGCCCTTGTAGTTCGTCGACGACGTCATGTAGGTCGTCAGCGCCTTGTACCAGATCTGCAGGGCCTTGGCCCGGCCGATGCCGGTGACCGTCGAGCCGTTGTAGGTCGAGGAGCTGTAGCTGACGCCGTTGATCGTCTTCGAACCGCTGCCCTCCGAGAGGAGGTAGAAGAAGTGGTTCGCGACGCCGGACGAGTAGTGCACGTCCTTGCTGCCGACCGTGGAGGACCAGTAGTCCACGGAGCCGCCGTCCTTGCTGGGCTTGTCCATGTAGCGCAGCGGGGTGCCGTTGCCGTTGATGTTGATCTTCTCGCCGATGAGGTAGTCGCCCACGTCGGAGGAGTTCGCCGCGTAGAACTCGACACCGGTGCCGAAGATGTCCGAGGTGGCCTCGTTGAGACCGCCGGACTCGCCCGAGTAGTTGAGTCCCGCGGTGTTGGAGGTGACGCCGTGGCTCATCTCGTGGCCGGCCACGTCCAGCGAGGTCAGCGGGTGCGTGTTGCTCGACCCGTCGCCGTAGGTCATGCAGAAGCAGCTGTCGTCCCAGAACGCGTTGACGTACGCGTTGCCGTAGTGGACGCGCGAGTACGCGGCGACGCCGTTGTTCTTGATGCCGCTGCGGCCGAAGGTGTTCTTGTAGAAGTCCCAGGTCACCTGGGCGCCGTAGGCGGCGTCGGCGGCCGCGGTCTGGTCGGTGGTGGAGCTGGAGGCCGCGCCGGTGCCCCAGACGTCGTCCGCGTCGGTGAACAGCGTGCCCGCCGAGGAGGACGTGGTGTGCGACTTGTTGTACGTCTTGTGGCTGCCGCGGGTACCGTCGGTGAGGCTGTACGTCGAGCCCGACAGGGTCGAGTTGAGGGTCACCGTGCCCGAGTAGAGGGTCTTGCCGGTGCCGGTCTCGATGCCCTGGTACTCGTAGAGCTTCTTGCCGGTGGCCGCGTCGGTGATGACGTGCAGCTCGTTGGGGGTGCCGTCGTCCTGGAGGCCGCCGACGACGGTCTCGTAGGCGAGGGTCGGCTTGCCGCTGGCGGCCCAGATCACCTTGCGGGGGGCCTGGTCGGCGGCGGTCTTGGCGGAGCCGGCGTCCTTGGCGGCGGTCAGTGCCTGCTTCTCGGCCTTGGCGGTGGTGACGAGCGGCTTGAGCGAGGCGACCTTGATGGCCGTCTTGGTCGCCTTCGTCACGCTCTCGCTCTTGCCGGCCTTCTCGTGCACGACGAGGTCGCCGCCGAGGACCGGAAGTCCGTTGTACGTGCGCTCGTAGCGGGTGTGGATCGTGCCGTCGACGTCCTTGACGACGTCTCTGACGACCAGCTTCTCCTTGGCGCCGAGGCCTATGCGCTGGGCCGTCTCCTCCTTGGAGGCGTCGGCCTTCTGGACGAGTGCGGTGCGCGCGGATGCGGAGAGCAGGAGGGGCGCACCGGCGAGGGGGGTGGTCTTGCCGGTGGGGAGAGCCGCCGTCTGGGCGGCGGCACCGGTGGTCAGACCGGTGGCGAGCAGGGCTCCGGCGGCGACAGCGGTGGCGATGGCCAGAGAGGTGCGCTTGTGACGCGCGTAGAGGGGGGTCACGCAAGCTCCTTATGTGGGGGCGTCCGACGGCGTGGGGGCCGAAGAAACGGTTGGGAAGTTGCGGTGCGAGTGAGCCGTGCGGGTGAAGCGTGCCATCCCGGGCGCGTACATGTCAGGAGCCCATAAGGACCTTGGCCGAAAATCGTCGATCGGGTGAACAGTTGGGTTCTCCGGTGCCGGACCGGACGTCGTCAAGGGCGGGTCAAAGCAAACGTCCGTCCGGGCAAAGGAGGGCGCCGCCCCGGGGAGTCGAACCTCCGGGGCGGCGCCCTGGCGCGCTGCTCGCGTGCGGACTTCCGCCGCGGCCTACGGGAAGGTGAGCTTCCAGCTGTTGATGTAGCCGGTGTCCTGGGCCGCCTGGTCCTGGACCTTCAGTTTCCAGGTGCCGTTGGCGACTTCGGAGGACGCGTTGACCGTGTAGGTCGCGTTCACGTTGTCCGCCGAGTCGGACGAGCTGAAGTTCTTCAGGCGGTACGTCGAGCCGTCGGGGGCGACCAGATCGATCACCAGGTCACCGCGCCAGGTGTGCACGATGTCCACGGCCACCGCGAGGTTCGACGGGGCGTTGCCGGTACGGCCGCTGACCGTGACCGAGGAGGTGACCGCCGCGCCGTTGTCCGGAATCGACACGTCGGCCGTGTTCTCGAACGACGTACCGCCACCGCCGCCACCGCCGGGACGCGTCCCGACGTTCACGGCCGCCCAGGCGTTCTGCACCGCGGTGTACTCGGCGCTCGTCGTGCCGTACAGCTCACCCGTCGCCGCGAGCGTGCCGGTGCGGGCCGCCGCGTAGTTGGTGGTCGAGGTGAACTTGGTGGTGAGCGCGCGGTACCAGATCGCCAGCGCCTTGTCGCGGCCGATGCCGGTGACCGGAAGCCCGTCGGAGGTGGGCGAGTTGTAGCTGACGCCGTTGACGACCTTGGCGCCGCTGCCCTCGCTCAGCAGGTAGAAGAAGTGGTTGGCGATACCCGACGAGTAGTGCACGTCGACGTTGCCGACCCCCGAGTACCAGGAGTCCTTGGAGCCGCCGTCCTTGCTCGGCTTGTCCATGTAGCGCAGCGGGGTGCCGTCGCCGTTGATGTCGATCTTCTCGCCGACGAGGTAGTCGCCCACGTCGGTCGAGTTGCCCGCGTAGAACTCCACGCCGGCGGCGAAGATGTCGGACGTCGCCTCGTTCAGACCGCCGGACTCGCCGGAGTAGTTGAGGTTCGCGGTGTTGGAGGTGACGCCGTGGCTCATCTCGTGGGCCGCGACATCCAGCGAGGTCAGCGCGTGTGTGTTGCCCGAGCCGTCGCCGTAGGTCATGCAGAAGCAGCTGTCGTCCCAGAACGCGTTGACGTACGCGTTGCCGTAGTGGACGCGCGAGTAGGCGCCCACGCCGTTGTTCTTGATGCCGCTGCGGCCGAAGACGTTCTTGTAGAAGTCCCAGGTCTCCGCGGCGCCGTAGTGCGCGTCTGCGCCGGCCGTGGCGGCGTTCGACCCGGCGCCGTTGCCCCAGGTGTCGCTCGTCTGGGAGAACAGCGTGCCGGTGCCCGACGTCCCGCGGTTCAGGTTGTACGTCTTGTGGGCGCCGCGCGCACCGTCGTTCAGCGTGTAGGTGGAGCCCGACTGCGTGGTCGTCAGGGTCACCTGGCCGCTGTACTGGGTGTTGCCGATGCCGTTCTTGATGCCCTGGTACTCGTAGAGCTTCTTGCCGGTGGCCGCGTCGGTGATGACGTGCAGCTCGTTGGGGGTGCCGTCGTCCTGGAGGCCGCCGACGACGGTCTCGTAGGCGAGGGTCGGCTTGCCGCTGGCGGCCCAGATCACCTTGCGGGGGGCCTGGTCGGCGGCGGTCTTGGCGGAGCCGGCGTCCTTGGCGGCGGACAGCGCCTGCTTCTCCGCCGTCGCGGCGGCGATCGCGGGCTTGAGGGTGGCGACCTTCAGGGACGCCTTCGTCGCCTTGTAGACGTGCCCGGTCTTCCCGGACCTGGAGGTGTCGACGACCAGGTCGCCGCCGAGGACCGGCAGTCCTTCGTACGTCCGCTCGTAGCGGGTGTGGACGGTGCCGTCGGCGTCCTTCATGACGTCACGGGCGACGAGGTTCTCACCGGAGCCGAGACCCAGGTCCCGGGCGGTCGTGGCCTTGGCCGCGTCGGCGTCGCGTATCAGCTCGGCGCGTTGTGACGCGGTGAGCTTCATGGAGACGGCGCCCGGGTTGCCCCCGCCGGCCCGGGGGGCCTGCTCGGGGGAGGCGCTCGCGGCGCCCGACTGGACGGCCGCGGCCAGCAGGGCGGTGACGCCCACGAGGGCGACACCGGCGACGCGGCGCTTGGTGATGTGGGAGGTGCGTCTGTGGGGAGAACTGCTGCTCAACACTGACTCCTTCTGCATGGCCGCGGGTCGCGCGGCCAGGGGAGACCGGACGATGGAGTACCCCGTCCGGGCAGAACTGGGCGTTACGCGGAACCAGGTGCATGGGGTCGTACGGCACAACACAGCGGGGTTTGCTGTGAGGTTGCTGTGAAGTTGCCGAGGGAAGAGTGGCAGGAGATAACCCTTTCTGTCAGGACCGCGTCACAAAAATGGCCGGAAACGGTTCGTTGTCCGGTTAGTCATGTTCGGTATACGGACTGTCCTTCGGGTGTTCGTCCCGGGGTGAACGGGGTGAACGGGGTGAACGGCGGGACGGTGCGGCGGTGTGACGGTGTTTCGGCCAACGCCTCGGGGTGCCCCGGCGCGAGACCCCGGCCCGGCGGCGCGTACCGCCAGATGACCGGCCCGCCGTCAGCAACGGAATGAAGCCCAGACCCTTTCGGGGGCTTTCCGGCACGTCCGCTCGCCCGCCTCCCGCCGCTGCGGTTTGAGTGATCCCCGACATTCCGGTCCGTGCCCGGCGCCCCCGACCGGGCGAGGCGGTGCGATCCGGACAGGTACACCCGCAGGAGGTTTGGTGAGAAGGTCACATTGGTGTGCGAGCCTGGCGGCACTGGGAGGCCTGACCGGCTCTCTGATGCTCGGCGCCTCCCTCCCGTCCGCGGCGGCCGCCCATCCCGGCGACAGCCGTGCGGCCGACACCGTCCACGTCCTGTCCGCCACCCCGGGGCCGAAGCCGGCCCCCGGGCACGTGAAGCCGGCGGACGGGCAGGGCGGCTCCGGCTCCTCGCGCGTGTGCCGGGGGCTCGTGCCGGATCCCGTCCCGCCGAGGCTGCGACGCCTCTTCTTCTGCGGTGACTGGCGGCTGGGCCCCCGCCGGCTGCCGACCAGGGGCGAGCTGGGGAACATCCTCGACCGCTACGAACGCCTCGGCCGTCTCACCGCCGTGAAGTTCCTCGACAAGTGGTGGGACCCCACCGCCGACTCGGGCCAGGGCGACTGGCGTTACCCGCCGGACGACGGCTACACCCACCGGAACGGGGCGGTGCTCGCCGCCCCGCTGGTGCTCCACGCCGGCCTGAGGCTCGACCGCTTCGGCAGCGAGGCGGGCCGCTTCCTCGCCCCGGAGGGCACCAAGTACGGCAAGCGCGTCATCCCGCCGTCGAGCCTCAACACCATGGACCCGCGGTACCCGTACAACTACCACACCTACCGGCTGGCCAAGGACGTGACGGTCTGCGCGGGCAAGACCGCCCCCGGGTTCGAGCAGCCCGGCCTCGGCACCCAGTACGTGACGTCGAGCCGGTTCTGCCCGGACATCCCCCGCACCACGGTGGCGGACCTCGTGAGCAACGGCACGCTGGTGCGCACCAACGACTGACCCGCCCCCCTCACGGTGGCACACGTACGCGCGCGGAAGCCGGTCCCGGCGACGACCGGGCCGGCTCCGCCCGGGGAAGGCGGAGCGCATGGACCGGTTCGCGCTGTGCCGGGCCCTCGAAGAGGCCGGGGTCCCCGCCACGTCGTACGAGATCGCGGACTGTCCCGGTCGCCACCACGCGGCCGACCGCTACTTCCTCGACGGTCACGACGGGGACTGGACCGTGGGCGTCCACGAGCGGGGGACCCGCCAGGTCTTCGAGCGGTTCGCCGACGAGGGTGAGGCCTGCCGGTGGATCCACGACCGGCTCCTCGGCGGGGAACCGTCTCCCGCGGACCCCGCGCCCGCGCCCGGAGAGCCGGCCGGTCCGGGGCCCGATCCCGAGGCCCTGCGACGACAGGCCGACGACGACCTCGAAGCGGCCCTCGCCGAGCTGCGCCGCCGGGCGGCCGGGACGCCCGGCCGGGAGCACCCCGGAAAGCCCGCGGAAGGAGACGGCCCCGCGTAGGGGTGCCGGGCGCCGGGACCGGGCGGGAACGGCCGGACAGACCCCGCCGCGCACCGGCCCGTCCGCCGTGGGGCGACCGGCACGGGAGGGAGCGCGGGACGGACCGGCATGCAACGGACCGGCACGGGAGCGAGCGCGGGGGCGCGGATCAGCCGGGCGGGGGACTCCCGTCCCCGTGCCACGAGTGCCACAGCGCCGCGTAGGGCCCGTCGGCCGCCACCAGTTCGTCGTGCGTGCCCAGTTCGGTCAGCCGGCCGTCCTCCATCACCGCCACCCGGTCGGCGTCATGGGCGGTGTGCAGCCGGTGGGCGATGGCGATGACGGTGCGGCCCTCCAGCACGGTGGCCAGCGCACGCTCCGTGTGCCGGGCGGTCGTCGGATCGAGGAGCGCCGTGGCCTCGTCGAGGATCAAGGTGTGCGGGTCCGCGAGCACCACCCGGGCCAGCGCCAGCTGCTGGGCCCGTGAGCCGTCGACGCGCAGGGCCTCCGGCCCCAGTTCGGTGTCCAGCCCGTCGGGGAGCTCCCCGGCCCAGTCGCCGGCGCCGACGGCCGCGAGTGCCGCCCACAACTCGGCGTCCCCGGCGCCCGGTTCGGCGATGAGCAGGTTGTCACGGACCGTGCCGAGGAACACGTGGTGCTCCTGGGTGACGAGGACGACGTGCCGGCGCAGCTGCTCCGGGTCGAGGTCGACGACCGGCACCCGCCCGACGGTCACCGTCCCGCTGCCCGGAGCGTCGACCCCCGCCAGCAGTCTGCTCAGCGTGGTCTTCCCGGCGCCCGAGGGGCCCACGACGGCCAGCCGTTCCCCGGGCCGCACGGTCAGATCGACCCCGCGCAGCACCTCGCCGCCACCGTCGTACGCGTACCGCACACCGGTGACGTCGATCCGGTCGTCCACCGGTACGGGGGAGTCGGCCGGCACGGAGCGCGGCGCCCCGGCGAGACCCTCGACGCGGGCGAACGAGGCGCCGCTGCTCTGCAGTTGCTCGACCTGGTTCAGGATCTGGTCGAGCGGGTCGGCGAGCCGGTGCAGATAGAGCGTCGCCGCGACCACGGTGCCGAGGCTCAGCGTGCCCCGGGCGTGCAGCGCGCCGCCCACCAGGAGGACGGCGACGACCGGCACGATGTACGAGATCTCCACGGCCGGGAAGAACACGCTGCGCAGGAACAGCGTCCGCATCCGCGTCACCCGGGAGACCTCCAGCGCGTCCCGGCTCGCCCGGATCCGGGTCCCGCGCAGCCCGAACGCCTCCACCGTGCGGGCGCCGGACGCCGTGGCCGCGAGGATCTCGGCGACCTCCGAGGTGGCGGCCTCCTGGGCGAGATAGGCGGCGCGCGCCCGGCGCAGATACCAGCGCAGCGCGAATCCGATGCCGACCAGTCCGAGCACCCCGCAGGCGCCGAGCAGCGGGTCGATGGCGAAGACGGCGACGAGGACGAACAGCGCCTGCGCGCCGGAGATCAGCAGCTGGGGCCCCGCGTCGCGCAGGGTGTTGCCCACCACCGTGACGTCGCCGGTGCCGCGTGCCGTCAGATCGCCGGTGCCCGCGCGCTCCACGACCGACGCGGGCAGCGCCAGCGTCCGCTCCACGAACTCCTCCCGCACCCGCGCGAGGGTCCGCTCGCCGAAGCGGTACGCCACGTACCCGGCCCAGCGCGACAGCAGCAGCTGGACCAGTGAGGCCACGAGGATGACGAGCGCCGGCCCGTCCACCGCCTCCACACCCGCGCCGTCGCGTACGTCGTCGATCATCCGCCCGAGCAGCCAGGGGCCGGCCAGTCCGGCGCCCGCGGCCAGCGCGTTGAGCGCGAGCACGGCGGCGAACACCCGTCCGTCCGCCCGGATCAGCCGCAGTGCCGCCCGCCGCACCTCGGCGCGCCCCGCCACCGGCAGCCGGCCCGTCACAGCACGACCTCCTCGTCCACGCCCGCCATCGGATCCGCGTCCCCTTCCTCACCCGTACCCGCGTCCTCGTCCGGCTCCGTGTCGCGGGCCACCAGCGACCGGTATCCCGGTTGGCTCCGCAGGAGTTCACGGTGGGTGCCGGTGGCCGCCGCCTTGCCGTCGACGAGGAAGCAGACCGTGTCCGCGTGGTCCAGTACGAGCGGTGACGTGCTGGTCACGAGGGTCGTACGGCCCGAGCGGGCGGTGCGCAGCCGGGCGGCGACCTTGGCCTCGGTGTGGGCGTCGAGCGCCGAGGTCGGCTCCAGGGCGAGCAGCACCTCGGGATCCGCGAGGAGCGCGCGCACCAGCCGGACCCGCTGCCGCTGCCCGCCGGACAGGTTCCGGCCCTGCGCGTCGACGGCCGCGTCGAGGCCGCCCGGCAGCCCGAGGACGATGTCGTCGGCGGCGGCCGCGCGCACGGCCCGGTCGACGGTCTCCTCGTCGGCGTCCCGGCGCCCTCGGACCAGGTCGCGCAGGACGCCCGCGAACAGGTCGGCCTCGTGCTCGGCCACCAGGATCCGGTCGCGCACCTGGGGCAGCGCGACCTGGTCGAGCCGTACGCCGCCCCAGGTCACGTCCGAGGCGGCGTACCGGCCGAGCCGGTCGACCACGGCCGCGGACTGGTCGGGGCGGGCTCCGGCCAGCACGGTCAGCCGGCCCGGGACCACCCGGACCCCGGACTCCGGATCGTGCAGAGCGGCCGGGAACTCCGGGGCGTCGAGGGCGTCCGGGGGAGAGGCGACGGGTTCCAGGGACAGGAACCTGACGACGCGCCGGGCGGCGACCACGCCCCGGGAGAGTTCGTAGCCGCAGTCGATGAAGAAGTACACCGGCAGGACGAGGACCGCGACGTAGCCGTACACCGACACCAACTGGCCGATGGTGATGTCTCCCTGGGCGGCCAGCCGGGCGGCGAGCCAGGTCACCGCGGCCAGCAGGACGGACGGCAGCCCCACGCCGAGCGCCTGGATCCAGCTGGTCACCGCGCCGACCCGGTACCCCTGTTCACGCAGCTTCCGGGCGTCGCGGCGGAACGCGTCCGCGAACAGCCCCTTGCCGCCGAGGCCGTTCAGGACGCGCAGACCGCCCGCGAGATCGCCGATGCGCGCGGTCAGGACGGCCTGCCGTTCCCGGTACCCCGTCTCGGTCCCCTGGAGGCGGAGCGTCAACGGCCCGACGAGCACGGCCGTCAGCGGAACCCCGAGCAGGAGCACCGCCGACAGCTGCACCGAGACCGGCAGCAGCAGCGCGGCCACGACACCGTAGGTGACGACCGCGGCCAGACCGGGGCCGACGACGGTCAGCGACCTGCTGATCGTGTCCACATCGCGCACGCCGACCGTGATGATCTCCCCCGTGCCGACCTGCCGCGACAGGGCCGCGCCGAGCCGGGCCGCGTGCTCGACCACGAGTTTGACCGTACGGAAGTTGGCGTCCATCCGGACCTGGGTCATCGTGCGGTGGCGTACGACACCCAGACCGGCGTTGAACACCCCGGTACCGAGCACGGCGGCCGTCCAGCCCGCCAGCGCCGCCCCGTCGCGCGGCTCGAGTCCGTCGTCGATCGCCCGGGACAGCAGATACGGCGTCAGTGCCATGAGTCCCATCCACACGGTGGAGACCACCGCGCCGGTGACCGACCGGTGTGTCTGCCGGGTGACCAGCCACCACAGGAACCGCCAGCCGCCCCGGCGGTCCGGTGTCCCCGGCGCCGCGTACGTGTCGATCATCGCGCTCCGTCCGCCCCTTCGTCCGCCCTCTTCCCGCCCGTTCGCCACTACACGAGGCTGTCGCGCCATGCCCGGTGCAGGTCCGCGAACCGGCCCGTGCCCGCGACGAGTCCGGCGGGTGTGCCGTCCTCGACGACCCGCCCGTGCTCCATCACCAGCACCCGGTCGGCGATCGCCACCGTCGACAGCCGGTGCGCGATGACCACCGCCGTACGCCCCCGCAGGACCGTCGACATGGCGCGCTGCACGGCCCGTTCGCCCGGGATGTCCAGGGAGCTGGTCGCCTCGTCGAGGATCAGGACGGCCGGGTCGGCGAGCAGGGCCCGCGCGAAGGCCACGAGTTGACGCTGGCCCGCGGAGATCCGGCCGCCGCGCTTGCGTACGTCCGTGTCGTAGCCGTCGGGCAGGGCGCTGATGAAGTCGTGCGCGCCGATCGCCTTCGCCGCCCGCTCGATCTCCTCGCGGGACGCCTCGGGGCGGCCGATCGCGATGTTCTCGGCGACCGTGCCCGAGAACAGGAACGCCTCCTGGGTCACCATCACCACCCCGCGCCGCAGTTCGGGCACCGGCAGCTCGCGCAGATCGACGCCGTCGAGCAGGACCCGGCCCTCGGTGGGGTCGTAGAACCGGGCCAGGAGTTTGGCCAGTGTCGACTTGCCGGCGCCGGTCGAGCCGACCACGGCCACCGTCTGTCCGGCGGGCAGCGTGAGCGAGAAGGAGGGCAGGACCTCCCCGCCGGTGCGGTACGCGAAGCGGACCTCGTCGAACACCACCTCGCGGCCGGGGTGTTCGGAGGCGAGGGCGGGCAGCTGCCGGGGCACGGACGGCTCCGGCACGGACGGCGTCTGGGCCAGCAGACCGGCGATCTTCTCCAGCGAGGCCGCGGCGGACTGGTAGGAGTTCAGGAACATGCCGAGGCGGTCGATGGGGTCGTAGAGCCGGCGCAGATAGAGGACCGCCGCCGCGAGCACACCGAGCGCCAGCGAACCCGACGCCACCCGGTGGGCGCCCCACAGCACGATGCCCGCGACCGCCGTGTTGGCGACGAGCCGGGAGCCCACGACATAGCGGGCCATCTCCAGCAGGGCGTCGCCGTTCGTCCTCTCGTGCCGCCGGTTGAGCACCCCGAACTCGGCCTCGTTGGCGGCCTCCCGGCGGAACGCGCGCACCGGCCGGATGCCGTTCATCGTCTCCGCGAACTTCACGATCACCGCGGCGATCGTCGTCGAACGGACGGCGAAGATCCGGCCCGCGCGGCGCTGGTAACGGCGGATGAGCAGATACAGCGGCACGAAGGAGACCACCGCGACCGCGCCCAGCCCGACGTCCAGCCAGAGCAGCATCGCCGAGATGTAGACGAAGGACAGGATGACGGTGACGAGTTCCTGGAGCCCCTCGCTGAGCAGTTCGCGCAGCGACTCGACGTCCGTCGTGGAGCGGGAGATCAGCCGGCCCGAGGTGTAGCGCTCGTGGAAGTCGATGCTGAGGGCCTGGGCGTGCCGGAAGATCCGGCCGCGCAGATCGAGCAGCACGTCCTGGTTGACCCGGGCCGAGGCGATGATGAAGGCGTACTGGAGTCCGCCGGAGGCCGCCGCGCACAGCAGGTAGGCGACGCCCACGGCGATCAGCGGCCCGTGGTCGTCCTGCCGGAAGGCCGGTACGGCACGGTCGATGGCGTACGCCACCAGCAGCGGGCCCACCTGCACGGCGGCCTGCTGGAGCAGCAGCAGAACGGTGGTCACGGCGACCCGGGTCCGGAGCGGGGCGAGCAGCGAGCGCAGCAGCGTCGCGGTCGCGCCCGGGGGAGTGGGCAGGGTGTCGTGGTCGAAGGCGTCCTCGTACGGCGCGGGTTCCGGGGCCGCCCGGACCTTTCGCCGCGGACCGTCCGGCCCGTCGTCCAGGTCGGTGCTGGTGTCAGTATCGGTGCCGGTGCCGGTGCCGGTGCCGGTATCGGTGTCGGCGTGGCTGCCGCCGCCGGTTCCGTCGTCCCGGCCCGCGTCCGGTCCGCCGCTTCGGCCGCTGTCCGTTCCGTCGCCGGGACCCCTTCCGGTTCCTCCGTCCGGTTCCTCGTTCGGTTCCCTGTCCGGCGCGGTGGTCGTGGGCGCCGCCGTCATCGGCCGTCCTCCTCTGCACCCGACATCAGGTGGGCGTATTCGGCATGGGTGCGCAGCAGTTCGTGGTGGGTGCCGACCGCCGCGATCCGGCCGTCGGAGATCAGGGCCACCCGGTCGGCCAGCAGGACCGTGGACGGGCGGTGCGCCACGATCAGCGCGGTCGTCTCCGCCAGCACCCGGCGCAGCGCGGCCTCGACCGCCGCCTCGGTGTGCACGTCCAGCGCCGACAGCGGGTCGTCGAGCACGAGGAAGCGGGGCCGGCCGACCACCGCGCGGGCCAGCGCGAGCCGCTGCCGCTGCCCGCCGGAGAGGCTGAGGCCCTGTTCGCCGACCTGCGTCCCCGTGCCCTGGGGCAGCGTGTGCGCGAAGTCGGCCTGCGCGACGGAGAGGGCACGGTCCAGCTCCGCGCGGCCGGCGGTCTCGGGGGCACCCATCAGGACGTTCTCGCCGACCGTGGCCGAGAAGAGGGTGGGTTCCTCGAAGGCGACGGCGACGAGTTCGCGCAGCTCCTCGCGGGGCATCCCGGTGATGTCCCGGCCGTCCAGGGTGATCCGGCCGGAGGTCACCTCGTGCAGGCGGGGGACGAGCGCGGTGAGGGTGGTCTTGCCGGTGCCGGTGGCACCGACGAGCGCCATGCTCTCGCCGGGGCGGACGTGCAGGTCGATGCGGGCCAGCACCGGGGGCGCGTCCGCGGGGGCGTCGGGATAGCGGAACTCGACGCCGTGGAACCGCAGTCCGCCGTCGCCCTCGCTCCCTTTGGCCGTGAGCGCGGTGGCCGCGGTGGCCGCGGCGGCCGTGCCGTCCGACTCCGGCCTCGCGTTCATGACCTCGAAGTACCGTTCCGTGGCCGTCCCGGCCTCCTGGCTCATCGCGAGGAGGAAGCCGATCGAGTCGACGGGCCAGCGCAGGGCGAGCGCGGTCGACAGGAACGCGACCAGCGTGCCGGCGGAGAGACGGCCGTCGGCGACCTGGACCGTGCCGAGGACGAGGGCGGCGCCGATGGCGAACTCGGGCAGGGTGACGATGACGCCCCAGATGGAGGCGAGCAGCCGGGCCTTGACCAGCTCCGTGCCGCGCAGGGTCCGGGACAGCTCGCGGAACGCGCGCGCCTGGCTGCGATGGCGCCCGAACCCCTTGATGATCCGGATACCGAGCACACTCTCCTCGATCACCGTCGTCAGATCGCCGACCTGGTCCTGCGCCCGCCGCGCCACCTCCGAGTAGCGCCGCTCGAAGAACCAGCAGACGATCATGACGGGGACGGCGGGGGCGAGCAGCACCAGTCCGAGGGTCCATTGCTGGGCCAGCATGATGGCGATGCCCGCGGTGATCGTCACGCCGTTCACCAGCAGGAAGGTCAGCGGGAACGCCAGGAACATGCGGACCAGCATCAGATCGGTGGTCGCCCGGGACAGCAGCTGACCCGACGCCCAGCGGTCGTGGAAGGCGACCGGAAGGCGCTGCAGATGCCGGTACAGACCGGCCCGCATGTCCGCCTCGACCCCGGCCAGCGGGCGGGCCACCAGCCAGCGGCGCAGCCCGAACAGACCGGCTTCGGCGATGCCGAGCAGCAGCAGGTACAGCGCCCCGAGCCAGACACCCGCCGGGTCGCGCCCGGCGACCGGGCCGTCCACCATCCACTTCAGGATCAGCGGGAACACGAGCGAGAGACAGGACGCGACGACGGCGACGAACGCCGCGCCGAACAGCCGCGCCCGCACCGGGCGTACATACGGCCACAGGCGCAGCAGGCTGCGTACGGTCGAACGGTCGGGGTGGTCCGCGGCGGCTGCATCGGATGTGGTCATCATGAGCGAGCCTACGTTTCACCACTGACAGTGCCCACCGAGTTTTTGGGCGCACCTGAATCGTTCGAAGCGCTCCCGGGGGCGGACGCCCGGCGGACTCCCGGAGCGGGCGTCCGACGGGTCGTACCGCCGCATCGGCCGATCGGCCGATGTCACCTCGGTAGGGCGCCATCCCCAGTCCGCCTCCCGAGGCCGCGCCCCCCCCCGGCCCGCCCTCCGAGGGGCCGCGCCCCCACGCCCTCCGAGGGGCCGCGCCCTCAGCGGACCCTGAGCAGCAGCACGGACCGCGCCGGCACCGTGATCGCCGTGCCCGCCCGGTGCGTGAGCGCGGGCGCCGCCGTCTGATCCTCGCGCGAGGTGTCCACGACCACCTCGTACGCCGCGGCCCAGGGCGCCCCCGGCAGGTCGAAGGAGGCCGGCCGGTCCCCGGCGTGCAGTACGGCGAGGAAGCTGTCGTCGACGACCGGGGCGCCCCGCGCGTCCCGTCCGGGGATGTCCCGGCCGGACAGGTACATGCCGAGGGTCGCGGCGGGCGCGTACCAGTCCCGTTCCGTCATCTCGGTGCCCCGCGCGGTGAACCAGGCCAGATCCCGCAGCCCGTCGGCCGAGTGCGCCCGCCCGGAGAAGAAGGCCCGGCGGCGCAGTACGGGATGCGCGTGGCGCAGCGCGATCAGACGGGACGTCAGTTCGAACAGTGCCCGCCAGCCGGGGTCGTCCAGCAGCGACCAGTCGACCCAGCTGATCTCGTTGTCCTGGCAGTAGGCGTTGTTGTTGCCCCGCTGGGTGCGCCCGAACTCGTCCCCGGCGACCAGCATCGGAACGCCCGTCGACAGCAGCAGCGTCGTCAGCAGGTTCCTCAGCTGGCGCCGTCGCAGGGCACGCAGGCCGTCGTCCGCGTTCTCGCCCTCCGTCCCGCCGTTCCAGGCCCGGTTGTCGTCGGTGCCGTCCCGGTTGCCCTCGCCGTTCGCCTCGTTGTGCTTGCGCTCGTACGACACGAGGTCGCGCAGGGTGAAACCGTCGTGCGCGGTCACGAAGTTGACGGAGGCGTACGGCCGCCGGCCGCCCCACGCGTACAGGTCGCTCGACCCCGACAGGCGGTAGCCCAGATCCCGTACGTCGGGCAGAGCGCCGCGCCAGAAGTCCCGGACGGCGTTGCGGTAGCGGTCGTTCCACTCCGTCCACAGGGGCGGGAAGGCGCCCACCTGGTAGCCGCCGGAGCCCACGTCCCACGGCTCGGCGATCAGCTTCACCCGGCGCAGCACCGGATCCTGGGCGATGACGGCGAGGAACGGCGACAGCATGTCGACGTCGTGCATGGAACGGGCGAGCGCGGCCGCCAGGTCGAAGCGGAACCCGTCGACGCCCATCTCGGTGACCCAGTACCGCAGCGAGTCCGTGATCAGCCGCAGCACCTGCGGCTGCACGACGTGCAGGGTGTTGCCGCAGCCCGTGTAGTCCGCGTAGCGGCGGGCGTCCGACTGGAGCCGGTAGTACCCCCGGTTGTCGATGCCGCGCAGCGACAGCATCGGGCCCAGTTCGCCGGCCTCCGCGGTGTGGTTGTAGACGACGTCGAGGATGACCTCGATCCCCGCCGCGTGCAGCGCGCGCACCATCCGCTTGAACTCGCCGACCTGCTCGCCCCTCGTGCCGGAGGCGGCGTAGCCCGCGTGCGGGGCGAAGTAGCCGATCGAGTTGTAGCCCCAGTAGTTCTTCAGGCCCCGGCGCAGCAGGTGGTCCTCGTGCGCGAACTGGTGCACCGGCAGCAGCTCCACCGCCGTCACCCCGAGGTTCACCAGGTGCTCGATCGCGGCCGGGTGCGCCAGGCCCGCGTACGTGCCGCGCAGTTCCTCGGGGACGCCCGGGTGCAGACGGGTGAATCCGCGCACGTGCAGTTCGTAGATGACCGAGTCCGCCCACGGGGTCTTGGGGCGGTGGTCGTCCGACCAGTCGTCGTCGTCCTGGACGACGACGCCCTTGGGGACGAGGGGCGCCGAGTCGCGGTCGTCGCGCACGGTGTCGGCGACCTGTTGCTGCGGCCAGTCGCGGACATGGCCGTACACCTCGGGCGGCAGGGTGAAGTCGCCGTCCACGGCACGGGCGTACGGGTCCAGGAGCAGCTTCGCCGGGTTCCAGCGGGCGCCGGTCCACGGGTCCCAGCGGCCGTGCACCCGAAAGCCGTAGCGGCGGCCGGGGAGCACACCGGGGACGAAGCCGTGCCAGATCTCGTGGGTGAGTTCGGTGAGCGGGACGCGGGTCTCGACGCCCTCCTCGTCGAAGAGGCACAGGTCGACGGCCTCCGCGCCGCCCGCCCACAGGGCGAAGTTGGTGCCCGTGGTGCCGTCGGGGCCGACCCGGAAGCGTGCTCCGAGCGGGGTCGGGGCACCCGGCCAGGCGCCGACCGGAGGCGCCGCGGGGCGCCGTGAGCCGTTCAGCGCGGGAGCGGCCGGCTCCACCGCCGGGTCCGCGGGCGCCGGCACGGCGGCGGGCGGTGCGGAGGCGGGCGGCCCCGCCGGGTCCGTGACGGTCTGCGCGGGCAGCCCGCCGCCCGCGGCGCGTCCCTCCTGGACCGCCTCCTGCTCGGGTGCGCTCGACACCGGTCAGCCTCCCACGGCTCGTGGAACGGCACGGAAAAGGGTGCACGGCGTCCCGGCCGCGGCTCCTTGGCGCGTCGTCCTCCCCACTGTTCTGCCCAGAGCGTGGCTCGCACTCACGTTTCCCCGGAGGGGCGGCGTCGTTGGGTCCCTTGTGAAGCACGTACACACGCGCGCGCGGCGCGCAGGGGCCGCGCTGGCCGCCGTACTGACCTGGGCCGGTCTGCTGGCCGGAGCCTCCGGCTGCACCTCCGGCGGGATCTCGGACGGGATCGGGGAGGCGTTCGGCAGACCACGGGCGCCGAAGGACGTCATCCACGTCTCGCCCGACGACAACACCAAGGGCGTACGACCGCGGGAGGCACTGCTGGTACGGGTGCCCGGCGGTCGCCTGGAGTCCGTGAAGGTGGTCAAGTCCCAGGACGCCCGGGAGTCACCCGTACCGGGGCACATCAGCGACGACGGCCTGTCCTGGAGACCGGACGAGAAGCGGCTCGCCCTGGCCGCCAAGTACACCGTGGACGCGGTGGCCCTGGACGGCCGCGGGCACCGCTCGGCCCGGCACACCACGTTCACCACGGCCGTCCCCGACGAGCGGTTCATCGGGTACGTCACCCCGGAGGACCGCTCCGTCGTCGGCACCGGGATGATCGTCTCCCTGGAGTTCAACCGGGAGGTCGAGAACCGGGCCGCCGTCGAGCGCGCGATCCGGGTCGAGGCGCGGCCCGCGGTCGAGATCCGCCCGCACTGGTTCGGCGGCGGACGCGTCGACTTCCGTCCCGAGCGCTACTGGAAGCCGGGCACGAAGGTCACCGTGGCGCTGCGGCTGCGCGACGTCGAAGGGGCACCCGGCGTGTACGGACTCCAGTCCAGGACCTTCTCGTTCACCGTCGGCCGCGACCAGAGGTCCCTCGTCGACGCCGGCGCCCACACGATGGAGGTACGCCGTGAAGGCGACCTCCTGGCCACGGTGCCGATCACGGCCGGAGCGCCGAAGACGACGACGTACAACGGGAAGATGGTCGTCACCGAGATGCTCGAGGTGACCCGGATGAACAGCCGGACCGTCGGTTTCGGCGGCGAGTACGACATCCCCGACGTCCCGCACGCGATGCGCCTGACCGACTCCGGGACCTTCCTGCACGGCAACTACTGGGCGCCGGACGCCTTCGGCAACACCAACGTCAGCCACGGCTGCGTGGGGCTGAGGGACGTGAAGGGCGGCAGCTCCGACACCCCGGCCGGCTGGTTCTTCGACCGCAGCCTCATCGGGGACGTCGTCGAGGTCGTCCACAGCAAGGACAAGAAGGTGGCCCCCGACAACGGACTCGGTGGCTGGAACATGGGCTGGAAGGAGTGGAAGGCCGGCAGCGCGGTCGACTGATCTTCGCTCCCCGGTGCAACCATCTTTGCGGTCGATGGTCCAAGTTGCGACGGAACGGTGACATTGACCTGACACGGAGCTCAAAACCGTGAGGTTAATATGCGCCAGTGATCGCGTGGGACGCGCTGGGGTGGGGGCCTGATCAGGCCTTGCGAGGGGAGAAAGACTGTGAACGTGCGACCGGCATCGTGGGCGTCGGCAGGTGGACGCTCACGCGGCCGCAACAAGCGGTGGGCGGTGATCGTCGGCGGTGCGCTGCTGGCCGTCACGGCCTGCGGCGGGGGCGGGGGAACGGACTCGGGGTCCGGAGGGAAGGACAAGGACGGCAAGGGCAGCACCACCGCGGAGAGCAAGCAGTCGGTGGCCGTCGTCACGATCGCGCCGAAGGCCGGCGCCAAGGACGTCGACACCAGCGACACCCTCAAGGTCACGGTCAGTAAGGGCAAACTGACCGAGGTCACCGTCAAGGACGACGAGGGCACGAAGATCGACGGCGAGATATCGGCCGACGGCGGCGGCTGGACGCCCGCCACGCACCTCGCGGCGTCCACCAAGTACCAGGTGCACGCGGTCGCGAAGGACTCCGAGGGCCGCACGGCGGCCGAGGACTCGTCCTTCACGACGCTGAGCCCGCAGAACACCTTCACCGGCAACTTCACGCCCGAGGACGGCTCCAAGGTCGGCGTCGGCATGCCGTTCTCGGTCCGCTTCACCCGGGGCATCACCAAGCCGGACGACGTCGAGAAGGCCATCAAGATCACGACCGAGCCGGCCGTCGACGTCCAGGGCCACTGGTTCGGCAACGACCGCCTCGACTTCCGGCCCGAGAAGTACTGGAAGGCCGGCACCAAGGTCACCGTGAAGCTGAACCTCGACGGCGTCGAGGGCCGCAAGGGCGTCTACGGCAAGCAGGCCAAGACCGTCTCCTTCACCATCGGCCGCGACCAGGTGTCCGTCGTGGACGCCAAGAAGCACACGATGAAGGTCATGCAGGAGGGCAAGGTCGTCAAGACCATCCCGGTGACCACCGGCAAGCCCGGCTACGCCACCTGGAACGGCCAGATGGTCATCAGCGAGAAGTTCACCGTGACCCGGATGAACGGCGACACGGTCGGCTACGACGGCGAGTACGACATCAAGGACGTCCCGCACGCCATGCGCCTGACCGCCTCGGGCACCTTCGTGCACGGCAACTACTGGGGCGGCGGCGCCTTCGGCAACTACAACGCCAGCCACGGCTGCATAGGCCTGCGGGACGTGCGCGGCGGCTACGACAGCGGCGTGCCGGCCGCCTGGTTCTTCAACCACTCGATGGTCGGTGACGTGGTGGTCGTGAAGAACTCCACCGACCCGACGGTCGACCCGGCCAACGGCCTCAACGGCTGGAACATTTCCTGGGCGGACTGGACCAAGTGATCTCGCCGTACCGGACCGAGTGATCTCGCAGGACAGGACCGCGTGAGGGCCGAGGACCGGACCGCGTGACGGCTTTCGCCCGGCTC
Organism: Streptomyces sp. NPDC002698; assembly: GCF_042888945.1. Taxonomy (NCBI): domain Bacteria; kingdom Bacillati; phylum Actinomycetota; class Actinomycetes; order Kitasatosporales; family Streptomycetaceae; genus Streptomyces; species Streptomyces sp. NPDC002698. Next base: position 9,309 of record NZ_JBIAQM010000059.1, on the reverse strand, counting down.
GCGTGACCGTTTCCGGCCCCGTCGCCCGACCGCTCCCCACCGGGCCGGGTGTGCTGTGACCCAGCACACCCGGCCCGGTGCCGTTAACGGCCACTAACCTGCTTCCATGACTGTGCATCTCGAAGTGGCCGAAGGCGTGGGCACCATCCGCCTGGACCGCCCTCCCATGAACGCCCTGGACGTGGCGACGCAGGACCGTCTCAAGGAGCTGGCCGAGGAGGCCACGATCCGGCCGGACGTCCGCGCCGTGGTGCTGTACGGCGGGGAGAAGGTGTTCGCGGCGGGCGCGGACATCAAGGAGATGCAGGCCATGGACCACGCCGCGATGGTGGTGCGGTCCCGGGCCCTGCAGGACTCCTTCACCGCCGTCGCCCGCATCCCCAAGCCCGTCGTCGCCGCCGTCACCGGATACGCGCTCGGCGGCGGCTGCGAACTGGCCCTGTGCGCCGACTACCGCATCGCCGGGGACAACGCCAAGCTGGGCCAGCCCGAGATCCTGCTCGGCCTGATCCCCGGCGCCGGCGGCACCCAGCGGCTGTCCCGGCTGATCGGCCCCTCCAAGGCCAAGGACCTCATCTTCACCGGCCGCATGGTCAAGGCCGACGAGGCCCTCACGCTCGGCCTGGTCGACCGGGTCGTTCCCGCCGCCGACGTCTACACCGAGGCGCACGCCTGGGCCGCCAGGCTCGCGCAGGGGCCGGCCATCGCGCTGCGCGCGGCGAAGGAGTCCGTCGACGCGGGTCTGGAGACGGACATCGAGACCGGGCTGACCATCGAGCGGAACTGGTTCGCGGGCCTGTTCGCGACGGAGGACCGCGAGCGGGGCATGCGGAGCTTCGTGGAAGAGGGCCCCGGCAAGGCGAAGTTCCTCTGAGCCTCCGCCGCGTCACCGCCGGCCCCCTCGCGGTTGACGCGGCGTCACGACGGCGTCCCTCGAAGGGGCGCTTTATCCCTGGCTTAAGACAGCCTTAAGCCCACCTTGTCGAGAGGCGGCGGCGATTGCCCCCGACCGGCCTGTTCCGGCAGGTCGGACGGGCTCCCGCCGCCTCCGAACTGCCTGTGGCATATGCCGATCGAATAGTGTGGAATGTCGCGTTCCGGGGGGCCTATTCCTTCGGAACGGCCCCGGAGCGGACGCCGGGCGGCCATGATGGGGGGCATGGCGGGGCTGGAGGGTATGGAACAGCCGCGGCGGCACGGAAGTGCGACCGCGGCGCGCTGGACGCCTGCGGTCGAGGACGAACGAGCGCTCAAGGCACTGGAGTTGTTCGGCAATCCGACCGAGTCGGAGGTGCTGCTGCCGTCCCGCCCGGAGTCCGCGGCCACCGCGCGGCGGCTCGCCCAGGTCGTGGTGCTGCGGCACTGGGGCCTGTCCCCGAAGATGACCGAGGACGCGGTCTTACTCGTCTCCGAACTCGTGGGCAACGCCGTGCGGCACACCGGCGCCCGCGTCTTCGGACTCCGAGCGCGCCGCCGCCGCGGCTGGATCCGTATCGAGGTCCGTGACCCCTCCCGCGGCCTTCCCTGTCTCATGCCGGTCCAGGAACTGGACCTGAGCGGCCGGGGCCTCTTCCTCGTCGACAAGCTCTCCGACCGCTGGGGTGTCGACCTGCTGCCCCGCGGCAAGACCACCTGGTTCGAAATGCGCGTCGCCGACCGCTGACCCGCTCCGGGCCCTGCTCCGTTCCGGTCGTCCCCGCGGCCGACCCCCTCGTGGCCGCCGCTCCGCTTCCGGCCGACGGCCCGTTCCCCCGGGCGCGCATGAGCCCGGCCGCGTGGCAGCCGGGGCTCGCGGGGTGACGCGGGACGAATAGGGGTGCGCGCCGCGCCACCGGCGACAGCCGTGGCCCACGGCCTCGTACGGCCTCGTACGCGCACGCCGCGAGGCGACCCGCACCACCACCCGGTCGGACCAATCGCCGGTTTTTCGGCTGATTCATCCTTAAATGGTCCGGTGACCACGTCCGCCGAAGACCACGCAGCCCCCGCCCCGCCCCGGCGCGCTGCCCTGCTCACGGGACTCGCGCTCACCGCAGGAACCCTCGCCGCCGGAGCGACCGCCGGCTGCTCCGCCCCGCGAACCAGCCGGCCCCACGACCTCACGACACCCCCGGCCGCGCCCAGCGCGCCCCCCACGGCGACCCGCGGAGCCTCCGCGCCCGCCCCCGCCCCCCGCCGCTACCCCGGCCGACCCGCCGAGATCACCAACGGCCCCCGCACCCACCCGTCCAGAGTGGCCCTCACCTTCCACGGCCAGGGCGACCCCGCCGTGGCGAAGGCGGTTCTCGGCGAAGCGGAGAAGGCGGGCGCCCGGGTCACCGTCCTCGCCGTCGGCACCTGGCTGGACGAGTACCCGGACATCGCCCGCCGCATCCTCGACGGCGGCCACGACCTCGGCAACCACACCCTGCGCCATCTCGACATCAACGCGATGACGGAGACGGAGGCGGCGGCGGAGATCCGGGGCTGCGCGGACCGCCTCAGGCGGCTCACCGGCTCGATCGGCACCTGGTTCCGGCCCTCCCGCAGCCCCCGGGCCTCCCCCCTGGTCCAGCGCCTCGCCCGCGACGCGGGCTACCCGCACACGCTCTCCTACGACGTCGACTCCCTCGACTACACCTCGCCGGGATCCGCCGCCGTCACCCGCAAGGTGCTGGCCGAGGTCCGGCCCGGCTCCGTCGTGAGCCTGCACTTCGGATACGCCGGCACGGTCGCCGCCCTCCCCGGCCTTCTGCACGAACTCGACCGCCGCGGCCTCGGCGCGGTCACCACCACGGAGCTGCTGAGCTGATGCCGACACCACCCTCCTCCCCGCGCCGCGTACCGGCCGCCGGCGCCGCCCTCACCGCGCTGGCCCTCCTCGCGGGCTGCGGCGGTTCCTCCCAGGACCACACCGAGCGGACGCACAGCACCACCAAGGCGGCCGTCCGGCCCGCCCCGGTGAAGAAGCCGGTCGTCCAGGGACTGCCCGGCATGCCCCCCTTGCTGGACCCCGCCGACGTCTACGCCGCCGACCGCCCGAACCGGCTCTCCCCGGTGGTCAAGGACTTCCCGTCCCGCGTCTACGTGCCCAACACCAACTCCAACACGGTCACGGTCATCGACCCGAAGACGTACAAGGTCATCGAGACGATCCCGGTCGGTGTCCAGCCCCAGCACGTCGTCCCCTCCTGGGACCTGAAGACCCTGTGGGTCAACAACGACCGGGGCAACACCCTCACCCCCATCGACCCGAAGACCGGCAAGGCGGGCAAGCCGGTCGACGTGCACGACCCGTACAACCTCTACTTCACGCCCGACGGCAAGTACGCGATCGTGATGGCCTCCCTCGACCGCGAACTCGTCTTCCGTGACGCGCACACCATGAACACCGTCAAGGCGGAGCCGGTCAGCTGCTACGGCGTCAACCACGCCGACTTCTCCCCGGACGGCCGCTACTTCGTCGTCTCCTGCGAGTTCAGCGGTGAACTCCTGAAGGTCGACACCGAGCGGATGGAGGTGATCGGCCAGCAGAGGCTGCCGTTCCACGGGGCGATGCCGCAGGACGTGAAGATCTCCCCGGACGGCAAGAAGTTCTACATCGCCGACATGATGGCCAACGGCGTGTGGATCCTCGACGGCGACAAGTTCACCGAACCGACCCTGCTGCACACGGGCAAGGGCGCCCACGGACTGTACGTCAGCCGGGACTCGCGCGAGATGTACATCTCCAACCGCGGCGAAGGCACCATCTCCATCTTCGACTTCACGCAGAACCGCCTCACCAAGAAGTGGCACCTGCCCGACGGCGGCAGCCCCGACATGGGCGGCGTCTCGGCGGACGGCAAGGTCCTGTGGCTCTCCGGCCGGTACAACTCGGAGGTGTACGCCGTCGACACCCGCACCGGCGAACAGCTCGCCCGTATCCCGGTCGGCAGCGGTCCGCACGGCCTCGCCGTCTACCCCCAGCCCGGCCGCTACTCGCTCGGCCACACCGGCATCTTCCGCTGACCCGGCCGACGGGGCGGGAGTTGAGCCTCCGCGCCGCTCAGCGGGGCAGAAGCAGAGCCTCCGAGCCCACCGGCCGGTAGCCCGCCGCCTGGAACGCCCGCGCGCTGCGGGCGTTCCCCGCGGCCACCTGGGCCCAGACCGGTTCGCCGGCCAGGTGCCGCGCCGCCGACGCCAGCGCCCGGCCCAGCCCCCGGTGCCGTACGCCCTCGTCCACCTCCACCGCGGCCTCCAGGCGTCCCCCGACCCCCCGCCCGAGGACGAGGATCCCGCCGTCCGCGGCCCACGCCCGCACGCCGTCGCGCCGTCGGCGGGCACTCGTGAGCCGGGGGTGGGCGAGGCCGTCGATCTCCGTGAGCGCGAGGGCCGCCGGGCCGGGAAGAGGAGCGGCGACGGACAGTACGTCCACCGTGTCGTTCGACCGGCCCGTCCGCTCCATGAGCGCGGCGAGGAACCGCGGGTTCATGGCCGCCGCGAGCGGGTCGCAGTCCAGGGCCTCCAGCGTGGCGCGCACCCAGCCCTCGTCCTCGTCGGTGAAGACGACGGAGTGCGCGGTGAAGGCGAGGACGCCGGTGTCGCGGGGGGAGTGCGGGCGCACGACCGTGGTGGCGCCGTCGGGCGGCGGGAAGACTCCACGGGCCGCGGCGTCCAGAATGTCGCGCAGAGTGCCGTGCATGACCGTCCCCCACCGCTTGAGTCTCCACCCACTGGAAGGCCCAGACTCGCAGACATGATCGACGACGGCACCGGCCTTCTCACCATCGGCGAGCTCGCCCGCGCCACCGGCCTGACCGTGCGCACCATCCGCTACTGGTCCGACGAGGGTGTCCTCGCCCCCGTCACCCGCTCCGCGGGCGGTTACCGGCTCTACGACGCCTCCTGCGCCGCCCGCCTGGAACTGATCCGCACCCTGCGCGAGCTGGGTCTCGGACTGGACGACGTGCGCAGGGTGCTGGCCGGCGAGCGGACGGTCGCGGAGGTCGCGGCGGCCCATGTGGTCGCGCTGGACGCGCAGATCCGGTCGCTGAAGGTGACCCGGGCGGTGCTGTCGACCGTGGCACGACGTGGTTCGAGCGCACAGGAGACGACACTCATGAACAGACTGGCGCGACTGTCCGCCGCCGAACGCGGGCGGATCATCGACGACTTCATGGAGGAGATCTTCGGGGGCCTGGACACCGCGGACCCCGACATCCGTACCCGGCTGCGGTTCGGCGTCGGTGACCTGCCGGACGACCCGACACCCGCGCAGGTGGACGCCTGGGTGGAGCTGGCCGAGATGATCCAGGACCCGGGCTTCCGGGCGCGGATGCGCGAGATGATCGAGTTCAACGCGGCGGACCGGGGACCGGAGGTGCCGGCGGGAACGTCCCTGTGGTTCATGAGCCGGCTGGTGCGGCTCGCGGCCGAGGCGCTGGAGCAGGGTGTCGAGCCCGGTTCGCCGGAGGCGGACGCGGTGCTCGGCCGGCTTCTCGGCGACGCCGACCGGGCCGCCGTCCTCGCCCGGATGGAATCCGCGGCACACGCCGAGATGGCCCGTTTCCGGGAGCTGGCCTCGCTGGTCAGGGGCATGGACCCGCTGTCGGCGCACCGTGAGGAGTTCGCCTGGGTACTCGCCGCACTGCGCGCCCACCCGGACCGTTAATCTGACCTCCGTACACAAGGCAGCAACGCACGCAGTGATGCACGACGAAGGGGCGGGTCGGTGGCCGACATCGAGGAAGCACGCAAGCAGTTCGAGCGGATCGATACGGACGGTGACGGGTTCATCACCGCAGCCGAGTTCAAGGCCGCTCTCGCCCAGGGCGGCGACTGGAACGTCACCGAGTCGGTGGCGGAGGCCGTCATCGCCAGCCGCGACCTCAACGGCGACAAGGTTCTCTCGTTCGACGAGTTCTGGACCCAGCTGAACAAGTGACGCCGTCCGAAGGGGCGCCCGCCGGACTCCCGGAGGGCGCCCCTTCGGCATGACGGCACCCGCCGGCCCGCTCGCCACGGCCCCGGCGTTCCCGTTCCGCTCACCCGGACGCCGTGTCCCCGGAATAGGGGATCCGATTCCGGAGTTGGTGTGCCCATCAGGTGCACCGACTCCGGAAGGGTCTGTCTCATGAAGATCGGCATCATCGGCGCGGGCAACATCGGCGGCAACCTCACCCGGCGGCTCACCGCGGCCGGGCACGACGTCTCCGTCGCCAACTCCCGTGGTCCCCAGACGCTCGGCGCGCTCGCCGAGGAGACCGGGGCGACCCCCGTCACGGTCGAGCGGGCGGCGCGGGGCGCGGACGTCGTGATCGTCACGATCCCGCTCAAGGCCGTGCCGAACCTGCCGGACGGCATCCTGGACGGAGCCGCCGAGGACGTCGCCGTCATCGACACCGGCAACTACTATCCCCGGCAGCGCGACGGCAGGATCGCCGGGATCGAGGACGACGGCCTCACCGAGAGCCGCTGGACCGCCCGGCAGATCGGCCACACGGTCGTCAAGGCGTTCAACGGCACCTACGCGCAGGACATCCTGGACCGCGCCCGTCCGGCCGGTGCCCCCGACCGCATGGCGCTGCCGGTGGCCGGCGACGACACGGCGGCGAAGCGGCGCGTACGCGACCTCATCGACGAGATCGGCTTCGACACGGTCGACGCCGGCGGCCTGGACGACTCCTGGCGCCAGCAGCCCGGCACCCCCGTCTACGGCCTCCAGGAAGGCCGCGACGCGGTGACGAAGGCACTGGCGGAGGCGTCCCCGGAGCGCACGGCGGACTTCCGCGGGTGAGCGGCCGGTCCGCCCGCGTGGCGGACTTCCGCGGGTGAGCGGCCGGCCCGCCGCGCACGCGTTCTAGACCGCCTGGCTCAGCGCGTCCGCCGGGATCTGCGGAGCGTGCGGGTGGACGGCGGACCGGTGCTGGAAGGAGAGGATCTTCGGGTTCTGGACGACGCCGTCACGGATCTCGATGGCCTTGCGGACCGTGATGTCGGCGTCCCACGCGGTGGGGCCGCTCATGACCTTGCGCAGGTAGGGAAGGAGCGCCTCGCTGATCTCCCAGGTGGCGGAGTTCCACAGGTGGGACGGGCTGTGATCCACCGCGTAGTAGTGGCAGCCCGCTCCGACGGTGGGCATGGGCTCGCCGAAGGTGGTCGGGCGGGCCCAGCCGAAGCCCATGCCCTCGTCGCAGGCGACGTCGATGAAGAACGTGCCCGGCCGGAACAGGGCGAGTTCCTCGTCGGTGACGAACATGAGCGGCGCGTCGGTGTCCTGCAGGACGCAGTTGACGATGATGTCGAACCCGGCCAGGTACTCCGCCAGCGGTACGGGCCCGGCCGGAGTGGAGGCCTGCAGGCGCGAGGGGGCGTCCGGCCGCTCCTCGAAGTGGCTCATCACGACCGAGGGCATCGGTGAGGCCACCGCCGCGGCGGCGCGCTGGGTGAGCACCGTGACGTCGGAGACCCCCATGGCGCCCAGGCCCGTGACCGCTCCGCGCGCCGTGGCACCGAAGCTGATGACCGCCGCGCGCAGACGGCGCCCGTAGCTGCCGGTCAGCCCGCCGAGCTGCAGGGCGTGCAGGACCGAGCAGTAGCCGGCGAGTTCGTTGTTCTTGTGGAACACGTGGACGCTGAAGGCGCCCGTGGAGGTCCAGTGGTTCATGGCTTCCCAGGCGATCAGCGTCAGCCGCCGGTCGATGCCGATCTGGGTCATCTTCTCGTCCTGCACGCAGTGCGGCCATCCCCACAGCACCTGGCCCTCGCGCAGCTCGGCGAGGTCGTCGTGCAGGGGCTTGGGCAGCAGCATGATGTCGCACTCGGCGATGAGTTCCTCACGGGAGCGCAGTCCGGCCACCAGGGGCCGCAGCGCGTCGTCGGAGACGCCGAACCGTCGGCCGTAGCCGTGTTCGAGGAAGATCTTCTCGCGGACGTCCGGGGCGATCCGGTCGAGGTGGCGAGGGTGGAGGGGCAGGCGGAACTCGTTCTCCTTGCGGGAGGAGGCGAGCACTCCGAGACTCATCAGGCTCATGTGGGGCGGCTCATTTCCTGCCGGACGCGATGCGCTCCGGCCTTGCCGTTCCCCGAGGGCGACGCCGCGATGGATGGCGGCGTGCGAGGTGCGCTCGGTAAGGCAACCGTACTCCGGTCCCGGCCGCCGGCCGCCCGCCGCTCGTCCGAGCCCGGCTGGAGGCCCGGCGTTCCGGGGGAAAAAACGGATGCCGGGCGCCCCGGGGCGGGGCGCCCGGCATCGGCGGTCGGCGAGGAACCGGGTGACCTCTAGGCGCTGTCCGCCCACGCGCGCAGGGCGGCCTTGGTGTCGAAGTCCGCGACGTCCCGGTCCATCGGCTCGGAGGTGTACTGGTGGAAGCGCCACTTCGCCTGGATGCGGGGTTCGCCGGCGGTCACGTAGTCGGCGATCCACAGACCGTCACCGGCGTACGAGGTGGTGTCGACGTTCAGCCAGAAGTTCCGGTTCGTGTAGAGCACCACGCGGTTGTCCGGGCGGAGCTCCTTCACCTTGCGGATGAAGCGGTCCTTCTCCGCGTTGCTCGCGTGGGTGCCCTCGCCGGTGGTCTCCCAGTCGACGGCGAGCAGGTCGCCCGCCCTCTCGGGGGCCTTGCTCACGAAGTAGGCGGCCTGGGCGGTGATGTTGCCGGGCCACAGGAAGTGGTAGAAGCCCACGACGCAGTCCGCGTCGCGGGCGGTCCTCACCTGCGCGGTGAGTTTCGGATTGACGTACGAGCGGCCTTCCGTCGCCTTGACGAAGACGAAGGAGAGGCCGGCGGTGCTGTACGTGGACGACTGGTAGGCGCTGACGTCGATGCCTCGCAGCATGGGGGGAGCCTCCGTGCGTGGGGGAGGGGGACGGGCCACGCGGGGCGGTCCCCGGGTGTCCGTGGCGAACAACTGCCGCTGTCCGGGGAGGCGGTCGTCGGGGCGGCCGCCGTTGTCCACGGGGACAGTCCGTACGGGACAACTGCCTTTTGGGTTCCCCCACTTCGCCCCCTCCACGCTCGCACGCGTGACCGGCGCACCCGCACCCGTCCTCAGTGCCGGGCTTCTCGTCCGCCGCGGCGCGCGGGAGCCGGCCCCGCGCGGGAGCCGGCCCGCCGGCGCGCGTCGGGGGCCGGCCCGGCCGCCGGCGGGCGGGCCGATGCCGATGACGGTCAGGGCGGGCCTGGCTCACGGCATGTCCGCTACGCTGCCGGTCCTGCGGCATCACGCCCGGGTGATCAGCCGCTTGGGCTGTTCCAGGACGGCGGCGGTGTCGGCGAGGACCCGGGAGCCGAGCTCGCCGTCGACCAGGCGGTGGTCGAAGGAGAGCGCCAGCGTGGTGACCTGGCG
>NZ_JBIAQM010000058.1:0-37623 GCF_042888945.1 Streptomyces sp. NPDC002698 | reverse complement strand
AGCACCCCAGACCGTTCGTCTGGACGAAAACAGCAGACGAGATCCTCGACAAAGTCGCCGCCTACTGCCACCGAATCTCTGACTCAGGTCACTAGGGCTTGTCTGACAAGCCCTAGCGGCGCCCACCGAGTGCTCGGGCGAGGTAGGGCGCCGTCCGGCCGGTCGCCGTGGCCACCCGCTCGGGGGGACCGGCGGCCACGATCCGGCCTCCCTCGTCACCCCCGCCCGGGCCCAGGTCGATGACCCAGTCGGCGCCCGCCACCACCGTCATGTCGTGCTCCACCACCACGACGGTGTGACCGGCGTCCACGAGCCCGTGCAACTGGCCCGTCAGCACCTCGACATCGGCCGGGTGCAGTCCCGTCGTCGGCTCGTCGAGGAGATAGAAGGTGTGCCCCCGGCGGATCCGCTGCAACTCGCTCGCCAGCTTGATGCGCTGGGCCTCGCCGCCCGACAACTCCGTGGCGGGCTGGCCGAGCCGCACATAGCCGAGGCCCACGTCGAGCAGGGTGCCGAGGCTGCGCGTGACGGCCGGGGCGTCCGTGTCGGCGAAGAACCGTGCCGCCGCCTCGACCGTGAGATCCAGGACCTGCGCGATGTTCCGTCCCCGGTACGTCACTTCGAGGGTCTCGGGGTTGTAGCGCGCGCCGCCGCAGTCCGGGCACGGGGCGTAGGTGCTGGGCAGGAACAACAGCTCCACACTGACGAAGCCCTCCCCCTGACAGGTCTCGCAGCGCCCTCCGGCCACGTTGAAGGAGAACCGTCCCGCGCCGTAGCCGCGCGCCGTGGCCTCCTTCGTCCCGGCGAACACCTTGCGCACGACGTCGAACAGCCCGGTGTAGGTGGCGAGATTGGAGCGGGGCGTACGGCCGATGGGTTTCTGGTCGACACCGACCAGCCGTCCGACGCCCGCCAGGTCCTCGGTCAACTCGCCGATCAGTGTGGACTTCCCGGAGCCGGAGACCCCGGTGACCGCGGTGAACACACCGAGCGGGAACTCGGCGGTGACCCCGCGCAGATTGTGCCGCGTCACCGGTCCGACCGACACCTGTCCCCGGGGCGTGCGCACCGGGCGCGCCGGTGCGGGGGAGCGGTCGAAGAGGAAGCGTGCCGTCGCGGACTCCGGCACACCCTCCAGCGCGGCGACCGGCCCGCTGTGCAGGACCCGCCCGCCGTGCTCGCCGGCCCGCGGGCCCACGTCGACCAGCCAGTCCGCGCCGCGCACGACATCGAAGTGGTGCTCCACGACGAACACCGAGTTGCCCGCCGCCTTCAGCCGCTCCAGCACGGTGAGCAGAGCCTCCGTGTCCGCCGGGTGCAGCCCGGCGGACGGCTCGTCGAGGACGTACACCACGCCGAACAGCCCGGAGCGCAACTGCGTCGCCAGGCGCAGCCGTTGCAGTTCGCCCGCCGAGAGGGTGGGGGTGGCCCGGTCGAGGCTGAGGTAGCCGAGTCCGAGCTCCATGACGGGCGCGATACGGGAGGCGAGGTCCTCGGTCAGGACGCGGGCGGTCTCGGAGTCGGCCGTGAGGGACTTCGCGAGATCGGCCAGCGGCAGCGCGGCCAGCTCGGCGATGGTGCGCCCCGCGAACGTCACCGCCAGTGCCTCGGGCCGCAGCCTGCCGCCGCCGCACACCGGGCAGGGAGCGGCGGCGAGGAATCGCTCCGCCTTGGCCCGCAGCGTGGCGCTCTTCGTGTCGGAGAAGGTCTTCATGACATAGCGCCGGGCGCTCATGTACGTGCCCTGGTAGGGGCGTTGGATCCGTTCGGCCTCGCGTACCGGATGCACGGTGACCACCGGCTGCTCGTCCGTGAACAGGATCCACTCCCGCTCCCCGGCGGGCAGTTCGCGCCAGGGCCGGTCCACGTCGTGGCCGAGCGCGCCGAGGATGTCCCGCAGGTTCTTGCCCTGCCAGGCCCCCGGCCAGGCGGCGACAGCGCCCTCGCGGATCGACAGCTCCGGATCGGGGACCAGCAACTCCTCCGTCGTACGGTGGATCCGGCCGAGGCCGTGGCACTCGGGGCACGCCCCCGCGGCCGTGTTCGGCGAGAACGCGTCCGAGTCGAGCCGCTCGGCGCCCGCCGGATACCGGCCCGCGCGCGAGAACAGCATCCGCAGCGAGTTGGACAGATTGGTGACCGTGCCCACGGAGGACCGGGAGGTGGGCGCCGACCTGCGCTGTTGGAGGGACACCGCCGGCGGCAGCCCGGTGATCTCCCCGACCTTCGGCGCCCCCACCTGATGGATCAGCCGCCGGGCGTAGGGGGCGACCGACTCGAAGTACCGCCGCTGCGCCTCCGCGTAGATCGTGCCGAAGGCCAGCGACGACTTCCCCGACCCCGACACCCCGGTGAACACCACGAGGAGGTCCCGCGGGATGTCGACGTCCACACCCCGCAGATTGTGCTCCCGGGCGCCGCGGACGCGGACGTACGAGTCGTGGGGGTGGCCGTCGGGGCTGGGCATCGGCGGGACTCCTGGGGGCGGTCCGGGGCGCGGTCCGGTGGGCCGCGGCCCGGCCGTCGGGGCAGGGGGCAGGGCAAACCCCACGATTCTAGGCCGCGCCCGGTCCCGCTACCCGGGCGCGACGGGCGGGACCCGGAAGGCCGTCCGGCCGGACGACCGGCAGGGACGCGCCCCGCGCCGGTCATCACGGCGGGCACGGACCCGCCCGCGCCGGTCAGGACGGCACGTCCTCCAGGTCCAGGAGCTGCCGCTTGCGCTCCAGGCCCCCGGCGTAGCCGGTGAGCGCCCCGCTCGCGCCGATCACGCGGTGGCAGGGGCGGACGATCAGCAGCGGGTTCGCCCCGATCGCCGTACCGACGGAACGGACCGCGGCCCTGGACGCGCCGATCCGCGCGGCGACCTCCCCGTAGCTGACCGTGGTGCCGTACGGGATGGTCTCCAGGGCCTTCCAGACGCGCCGCTGGAAGTCGCTGCCGCTCGTCACGTACTCGATGTCGAAGGCGGTCAGCCGGCCGTCGAAGTACGAGCTCAGCTGGGAGACGATCTCCCGGAAGGCGTCCGCGTCCTCCCGCCAGCCGGCCTGGACGACCGCGCCGTACTTCTGGTCCGGCACGGACAGCGCGGCGAGCGCGGTGCCGCCCTTGGCGGTGGCCGACTCCTCACCCACCAGCAGCAGTCGGCCGAGCGGGCTGTCCATGGTCGTGTAGACCGTCATCGGTCGGTCCTTTCCGAGTTCTCACAGCGTGTTCACCCTCAACAGTGCGCCCCGCGCGGCCTCGCGTCCGGCGGGATTCGGACAGAGCGCTGAGCGGGTGCTCCGGCGACGCCGTACGGACGGGTCCTCCCGCCCGCTGGGGTCGCGCCGGGGCCGGTGCGGGCACACGATCGAAGTCGACCACTCCGCACGCCCCAGGAGTCCTGATGGTCTGGATCCCGCAGATCCCCGACCTCGTCGGCCGGCTCGGCGCCGCCGAGCTCGCCGACGCCCTGCGCGACCCGGCGACGGCCACCGTACCCGTCGCCCTCGACGACCCGGAGGCCGGCCGGATCAGCGGTGTCGCCGTCCTGGCGGCCTGGCTGGCCGTGCAGGACACCTGGAGGGCGGAACGGAAGGCGGAGATCGAGGAGGTCGCCACCACGTTCGGCGAGCGGCGGGCCGTGGGGGAGTGGGTCGTCCATCTGGAGGGCGCGGAGGGCGAGCGCGTGGGGCTGCCCGTGGCCGCCGCGGTGGACCTCGCCTCCGCGCTGCCGGTGCGGGTCCACCACTCCCGGCTGCCGCTGCTCGGCCGGCACGTCGTGCGCCGCCCGATGGCGCCGCCCGACCCGTCGGCGCACGCCTCCGACGTGGTGGGCGCCTACCTGGCCGCCCTCGGCGCGGGGGACACCGCGGCCGCCGTCGCCGCGTTCGCTCCGGACGGGTCCTTCCGGGGGCCGGCCGCCGACGCGCGCCGGTACACGGGGACCAGGGAGCTGACCGAGCTCCACGACGCCTTCTTCTCCGCGGGCGGAGGCATCCCGCTCACCCTGTGCACCGTGACCGAGGACGGCACCCGCACCGCCTTCGAGTACGTCGTCGACCGCTGGGGCGCCGCCGCCCTGCCGCCGCAGCCGGGCCTCGCGGTCTGCGCCCGGGGCGGCGATGGCCTGATCGCGTCGGCGCGGGTGTACGACGACTTGGAAGCACCCGTGGAGTAGGGCTGTCGGGCGTCCCGGCGGGCAGGGATGTGTCCTCGGATCTCCCCGCCCCACCCCCACCGGCAGCGAGAGCAGGAGTGAGCATGCGGTACGTGAAGCTCGGTTCGACGGGTCTGGACGTCTCCCGGATCTGCCTTGGCTGCATGAGCTTCGGCCTGCCCGACCGGGGCGTCCACGAGTGGACCCTCGACGAGGAGGCCTCGCGCCCCTTGATCCGCCAGGCCCTGGAGGCCGGGATCACCTTCTTCGACACGGCGAACGTGTACTCGGACGGCACCAGCGAGGAGATCGTCGGACGGGCGCTCGGCGAGTTCGCGCGCCGCGACGAGATCGTCATCGCCAGCAAGGTCAACGGCGCGATGCACGAGGGACCCAACGGCCGCGGCCTGTCCCGCAAGGCGATCATGACGGAGATCGACAACAGTCTGCGCCGCCTCGGCACCGACTACATCGACCTCTACCAGATCCACCGGTTCGACCGCCGCACGCCCGTCGAGGAGACGATGGAGGCGCTGCACGACGTGGTCAAGGCGGGCAAGGCCCGTTACCTCGGGGCGAGTTCGATGTACGCGTGGGAGTTCTCCAAGGCCCAGTACACGGCCACGCTGCACGGTTGGACCAGATTCGTTTCCATGCAGAACCACTACAACCTCCTCTACCGCGAGGAGGAGCGCGAGATGCTGCCGCTCTGCGCCGACCAGGGCGTCGGCGTCCTGCCGTGGAGCCCGCTGGCCCGCGGCCGGCTCACCCGTGACTGGGACACGTCCACCGAACGCAGCCGAAGCGACCGGTTCGGCCGGAACCTGTACCAGGACGGCGACCGCGGGATCGTCGACGCGGTCGCGCGCGTCGCCGCCGGACGGGGGGTACCGCGCGCCACGGTCGCGCTCGCCTGGCTGCTGGCGCGCCCCACCGTGACCGCGCCCATCGTCGGCGCCGGCAGGGCGGCGCACATCGAGGACGCGGTCGCCGCGCTCGGCCTGGAGCTCTCGGACAAGGAGACCGAGGAGCTGGAACAGCCGTACACGCCCCGGGCGATCAGCGGTCACTGACACGTACGGGCCGCCGCGGCGCGGACCGCCCCCGAGCCGGCGGCGCCCCGGTCACCGCGACCGGGCCGGCCGTCGCGGGGCGCCCCCCGCCGTGGCCCGGCGTGCCCACGACGACCGGCTCCGGGCGACCGGGAATTCCGTGCGGAAAGGTGCTCGGATGAGCGCATGAGAGCGCTCCCATTGTGGAGACTTCGGGACGGAAGGTCGGGTCGCCGGGTTTCCGAATTTCTTTTGGCGCGGGCTCGCTGACATTTGGTCAATATTCGCGGCCGTGCCGCATTAAGGGAAAATCCGGGATCGCTTGTTCCCGCTCGCCGCCCTGTGCAAAGGTGGGCGTTGTCGGCGTGCAGACAATATGGGTTCGTTCTGCACGCGTGCGGCGCGCCCGCTTCCCCTCGCCCGAACGGGCCGTCAGGGGCGGTCGTTCGCGACGTCACCCCTGGGTAGACCCTCCGGTTCCGACGGGTGGTCTACATACCCATTGGTATGGACAATTGCTGCGCTGCCTTTGGAAGGAAAGCGGACGTGAATGACGGAACGCTGTCTCATTCGTCTGACCCCGACCGCTTGTTCGAGGTGTCGGATGAACGGCTCGCGGCCGAGCTGAAGAGGCAGGGTGGCGCGCCCGCGAACTATCCCGTCGGGGAACTCCTGGACCGGCACTGGGAGGCGGTGTTCTCTTACGCGCGGCTGTGCACCGGCGGCGTACGGCCCGCGGGAATGCTCACCACCGCCTCATTCACGCGGATGTTCGGGGATTCGCTGCACCAGGCCGGGCCGAGCGCCGCATGGCGACCCCAACTGCTCGTCACCGTCCGCCGCATAGCGGCCGAGTGGCTCATGGACCAGCGGCGTGAACTGCTCGCTCCGGAACTGCTGGCCGAAGCGGACCGGGAGGACCGCGCGGACCGTGCGGCGGCGCGACTGCTTCCGCCGGAGAACAGACGGCTCATCTCCCGCGCGTTCCAGCGGCTGCCCGAGCCGGCCCGCTGCCTGTTGTGGCACGGGGAGGTGGAGGCCGAACGGCCGGAGGTACCCGCGGCCCTGCTGGGGATCCTCCCCGAGGACGCGGTCACCGAACTGGAGCGGGCCGGAGAACGCCTGCGCCAGGGCTGTCTGGAGATCCACCACGAACTCGCCCCCAGCCAGGAGTGCCGCCGCTACCACCGCATGCTCGACGTCTCCTTCCGTCGCGGCGGTACCGACCTCGACCCCGACCTGCGGAACCACATGGAGGAATGCGGCCACTGCCGGTACGCGGCCGACCAGTTGAGCCGGTTCAACGGCGAACTCGCCGTCCCGCTCGCCGAAGCGGTGCTCGGCTGGGGCGCGCACACCTATCTGGCGTCCCGCCAGGCACGGGCCGCGGCGGCCGCGGCGACGGTCCAGGAACAACAGGGCGACGGTACCGGCCAGTTCTACGCGGATGGAACGACCGTCGCCGGAAGCGGCCCGGACTTCACCGACGGAGCCACGGGTGCCACCGGCACCCCGGCCGCCGGGACCGCCGAGATCGTCGAGTTCCAGCCCGACGCAGACGACGTACGCCCTCCGGGCCTTCCCCCGCGCACCCCGCCGGACGCCCGTCGGTACGGCGGCACCCCGCCCACGGCCCACGAGAGGGCCACGCCGCGGCCGGACACCCCGTCCGGACAGGACGCCCCCGAACCCGGCGAGGGCAGGCGCGCCTCCCGCCGCCGGGGCGCGACCCGTACCGGCGACGGAACCCGCGCCTCCCGGCGGGCCGCGGGGCGCAAGGCGGCCCGGCGCGCGCCGGGCCGCCGCAACGTCGCCGTCGCCGTGCTGACCCTCAGCGCGCTCGTCGCGGTTCCGCTGGTCCTGTGGGCGTCCGACGCGGACCCGGACGGCCGGCGCGACACGGCCGACCGCGGTCGCACGTCGGCGGCATCGAGCCCGGACACGAACCCGTCGTGGGCCCGGAACGGGGAGAAGAAGGACGGGACCGTGCGCGGCCGGCTGCGCAACGCCGCGACCGACCGGTGCGTCGGTTTCGCCGGAACGACGCCCGCGAGCGGTGCCGAGGCCCGGCTTGTCCCGTGCTCCTCGGAGTCGGCGACGCAGTGGTCGTACACGGCGGACGGGCTGCTGCGCGACGCGGTCCACCCGGACCTGTGTCTCGACTCCCACCTCGCCTACTCCGTCCAACTGGCCCCCTGCACAGGCGCGTCGCAGCCCGGCGGCAAGAACATCCGCTACGACTTCACCCTCCAGGGCATGCTCGTGCCGCGCTGGAACCAGGACCTGGCCCTCGTTCCCGCGTCGGCCGAGGGGGAGTCCGACCTCGTCCTCAAACTCCGCAAGGACGAACCGATCCAGCGCTGGGCGCTCGACACCTCCTCGCCCTCGCTCCAGCTGGAGGTCGTCAACTGGGACTCCACGAAGGGTGACGCGAAGGGCTCCGCCACCGGCAAGCCCTCCCCGTCCGCGACGGCACCCGTCAGTCCCCGGACGCCCACCGCGACGGCCGCGACCCCTGGCCACGCCACCCCGTCCGCGGAGCCGTCCGACAGCACCTGCGCCTCCGCGTCCGCCCTCTGCCCGGGGGACGGTCCGGGCGGCTCGCCCCGGGACGGCGGATACCGCACGGGCTCCGGTTCCGGGGGCTACGGATCGTTCGGCGGCGGGGGTGAGGGAGGCCGCCGGTGACGTGCCGGGCTCCGGCGGCCGCCTCCCCTCGGGCCGTCGGGAGGACGTGGTGCCGGTCGCCTCGCCGGAGCGGATGTCGCCGCAGGCGAAGTCACCGGCCCCGGTGCGGCCGTCGTGGGCGTTCGGTCAGGGGGCGGTCCCGGGGCTGAGGGCTGTCAGGCGGACCGATGACGCGGTGCCGGACACGGGCACCTCGCCCCGCGTCCACGCCACCGTGAGGGAGTCCAGCTCGTCGGGCGGCGTGACGGTCAGGGAGGCGGGAGTCGCCGTGTCCGCCCCGCTGATCTCCGGGTTGGAGAAGGTCAGGCCCGACCACGCGCTGCGTCCGGGCGCGAGCACGACCGTCGTGGGCGTGCCCGGGGACCGCTGGGGATCGGGTCCGAGCTGCTTGCCGGAGGCGCCGACGAAGGCCGCGCCGGGGTAGCCGCGCACCGTGCAGGTACGCCCGGACTTGTTCGTCAGGACGATCGGGAAGTTCTCCTGCCCCGCTCCGGGGTCGTTGCGGCCGACGGAGGCGCGCAGTTCCGAGGTGTGGCACCGCCCGCTGCCACCGGCGCTCCCCGAGGTGGCCGTGGCCGAGGCGGACCCGCTCCCCGTCCCGGTTCCCGGCTTCTTCGACGGGGAACTCGCGGCCGGGCCGGCCGTCGTGGTGGAACCCGCCTTCGTGCTCGTGTCGCCGGAAGCGGGTCCGGCCGTACCGGGAAGGGTCTTCGGCGGACTCTGCGGGGAGCCGTTGGCGCAGGCGGTCAGCAGGCTCAGCAGGGCGGCACCCGCGAGCAGCGCGGTCCGCCGGGCGGTGGGTGAAACGCGGTGCGCGGACACCGTGCCGGGCCGGTCCGGGGCCGCCACCGCGCGCGGGAAGGTCGACATGTCACCACTCCTTGCGAATCTCCGTACGAGGCCATCGCGCCTGTGCGGGGCGCGTCACGCCCCTTCACTCCTCTTGAATGCCCCGGAGACCGAAAAGTTCGCAGGATCGCCGACGGTTCCGGCGGGACCGCCCGCCCAGGATCAGACTTTGAGGCGTACGGAGACGATGACGCCGTCGGCCGGTGGCCGGTGGCGCCGGGTTCCCGCCGGGTCCGGGAACCCGGCGGGAACGACCTGGTGCCTGCCGTCCGGTCAGCGCTGGGTGTAGACGAAGCCGATCTTGTCGACCTCGTCCCCGGCGCGGCCGTGGAAGCCGGCGATCTGCCAGCCGCTCGGCGCGGTGCGGGTCACGCAGTCCGATGTCGTCGTGCCTCCGGACAGGGTGCGGCCGAGGCTGGTGGTGAACTTCGCCGAGAATATGCGGGTATGACCGT
Source organism: Streptomyces sp. NPDC002698 (assembly GCF_042888945.1). NCBI lineage: Bacteria > Bacillati > Actinomycetota > Actinomycetes > Kitasatosporales > Streptomycetaceae > Streptomyces > Streptomyces sp. NPDC002698. The sequence continues at coordinate 28,438 of NZ_JBIAQM010000058.1, read as the reverse complement.
CCTTCACTCCCTTGCAGAGCTGCGCGGAAGTGACGTACTCGCCGCTGCCGAGGGTCAGCGAGGCGGCGGTGCCGCCCGTGCCGCCGTGCGTGAGCGTGGTGCCGTCGCTCAGTGTCAGTCCCATCCGGTCGATCCGCGCGCCGCTGCCGAGGGACACGACGGACGCGCGGGCGCCGGCCGGCACCCGGGCGATGTCGTTGAAGTAGTCGCCGTGCGGGCCGCCGAACTGGTCGCTGAGCTGGAAGCCGCTGTTGCGTGACCAGGTGAACGACGCGGTGATCGGGTCGTGGTCGGAGAGCATCAGGCCGCCGGAGGTCAGGAAGCGTGTGTGCTCGTTGTGGTAGTTCGTGGCGTCGAGCGTGACGAGCCTGCTGCCGCGGTAGAGGATCTTGTCGACGACCTCGCAGGTGTCGGGCACGGTGGTGCCGCTCTGGTCGCAGACGAGGGCGTCGCTTCCCTTGGCCGGCGGGGTGCCGCCGCGGACGAGCTGGACCCAGGCGTCCGACAGCCCGTTGGCGGCGGCGAACTCCGCGATGGTGTCGCCGGAGCGGGTGTAGCGGGTGTTCGTGTCGCCCATGACGACGACGGCGTTGCCCGCGGAATGGGAGCCGATGAAGGCGGTGAGCTGGTTGAGGTTGTCGGCGCGGGAGGCGAGATCGCCGTCACTGGTGCCCGCGTTGGTGTGCACGTTGTAGAAGTCGACGTAGACACCCTCGGCCAGGCGCTCCCGCGTGAACGTGAAGCCCTTGGGCGTGAGGCAGTCGCCGGAGTCGATCTGGCAGGAGTTCCAGCCGACCCGCTCGAAGTCGTCGGTGTCGTACGAGATCTTCGAGAGGGTGTTGAGACCGCTGCCGATGCCCGCGCCGCCGCTGGTCGGGGTGCGGTAGGCGTGCGCGGTGTCGGACGCGTACAGCGCCGCGTGGTAGTTGAAGTCCTCCTGGACATGGACGATGTCGTAGGGGGCGACGAGACCGCCGATCGCCGTGGTCGCGGCCTGGCGGGGTGTCGGCGCGCTGGAGATGCCGTCGGGCAGCCCGGCGACGTTGTAGGTGAGCACACTGAAGGTGCCGGAGCCGGCGGCCGCGGCGGGGGACGCGGCCGCGCCGAGTCCGCCGAGGGCGGCGGCTGCCGCGGCGGCACCGGCGAGAAGTCTGCGGAGAGGGGACATCGAGGGTGTCTCCTGGGGACGAAGGGACGTCAAGAACCGACCGAGAAGGTGGCGTCGGCCTTGTCGGTGGAGGTGGAGATCGGATCGATGCGCAGCACATAGTCTGCGTGCCTGAGGTAACGGCCCGGGTTGTTGTGGGAGCGGAACGACGACCACGAGGTGTCGGCCAGACCCGCGGTCCGGTGGAACGTGGCGTCCTGGGCGAACGTCGTGGTCCCGTCGTCGACGTCGAGCGTCATCCGGTAGTCGCTGTGGCGCAGATAGCGCGTCGGGTAGTTGACCGAGCGGAACGAGACGCCCGCCGTGTCGGCGAGTCCGGGAACGAGCGTCCACTGCGAGTCCGTGTACGGGTCGAAGGGGTACTCGTCGATCCGGCCGACGTAGTTGGAGTGCCGGACGTAACGCGCCGGATAGTTGTAGGACTTGAGCCGGTTCCAGGCGGGGGCACCCCACTTGGCGAGGAGGCTGTCGTACTCCGTCGTGGTGATCGGCTGGATGCTCGCGTGCTTGGAGTTCAGCGGCTGTGTGTAGAGCCGCTGGTCGACCGCCGTCCAGGTGCCGTTCGCGAGGTCGGCGGACTGCCAGGCGTAGAAGACCCCGTTGGGCGTGTAGGTGTCTCCCCAGAGAGTCCAGATCCCCAGCGCCTGGGGCTTGACGAGGATCGGGGCCTCGGTGCCGCCGTGGGCGACCGGTGTGCTGAACACGGTGAAGCTGCCGGGGTTCAGAGACGTCGACCTGGCGCCCACCAGCGTCTGGTCCTTCTTGAAATAGAGGTAGTTCACACCGCCGACGCCCACGGCCAGATCGCCGTCGATCACGTCGTAGCCGGGGTCGAAGAAGACCTGTGCGGCCGACGCCGTGACGAAGTCGGACGTGTAGTTGACCATGATGACGTTGTGGCCGCTGGAGTCGACGGCGGAGTAGATGATCCCGTACTGCCCCCGTCCCGCGTCCCAGTACGCCTCGGGCGCCCAGCTGTGGGTGGCCATGTCGTGCAGTTTCAGGCGCCGGTAGCCGCTGAAGGAGCGCAGATCGGCGGAGTCCCAGACGTGGATGTACTGGCTCTGCAGACTCCAGTCGGTGCCCTTGAGGTCGGTGGCGAGCACCACGAACGTGCCGTCCTGTCTGCGCAGGACGAACGGATCGCGCAGACCGCCGGTGCCTCCGGACGGGGTGACGACGGGCTTGTTCTGGTTCAGCGGTGTCCACTGGAGCGAGTCGGCGCTGACGGCCAGGTGCAGGCCGTAGTCCGCTCCGTCGCCGTTCGGGGACTCGGTGAAGTACCCCATCACGTAGGCGGTCCCGGCCGCGGCGCGGGCCGGGGCGCCGAGGGCGAAGGCGGCGGTGAGGCCGGCCATCGTCCCGAGGGCGACCCGCCGGGAGGGCTGAAGGGGCCTGTCGTTCATGCCGGTCTCCTCGGTGTTCGTGCGAGGCGCCGCGACACACCCGGGCCGAGGGCCCGGTGGCTCGGGTGGTGTGTACGCGGACGCCGCCAGCAGGCGGAAGCCGGCCACGCCGTCCGGCTCGGACGTCGGCGGAGCCGACTCGGTTCGAGATACCGAATACTGTGCGACATGCTGTGCGAGGCATTACGGTAAGGGCTTGCCAGTGGTGTGAACAGGGCCTGGAGAGACGGAAGTTGAGCGTGTTCACGCCGCTTCGCGGTCCCGGGGCGGGGTGTTGTGGCCGGCCCGTTGTCGGAGCCGCTGTCTAGGCTGGTCCGTGTGAAGGATCAGAACAGCAGACCACTCGCCGTGTTCGATCTCGACGGCACCCTCGCGGACACCGCGCACCGGCAGCGGTTCCTGGAGCGCTCGCCGCGGGACTGGGAAGGGTTCTTCGCGGCGGCCTCCGAGGACCCGCCGCTCGCGGAGGGCGTCGCGCTCGCGCTGAGCAGCGCGCGGGAGTGCGAGGTCGTCTATCTGACCGGCCGCCCCGAGCGGTGCCGGCGGGCGACCGTGGAGTGGCTGGCCGGGCAAGGCCTGCCCGAGGGACGCATCTGGATGCGGCGCAACGACGACCGCAGGCCCGCCCGCCGCACCAAACTGGAGATCCTTCGCCGGCTCGCCCGCGACCGGGAGGTCCGCGTCCTCGTCGACGACGACGAGTTCGTGTGCGAGGAGGCGGAGCGGGCCGGCTTCACGGTCGTACGGGCACGGTGGGCCGCCGCGTCGGCGGCACTGAAGGACGCGCAGGAGCGGGAGGGGCGGACCTGAGGGTTCTCGGCGGGTCCGGTGGACCCGTGGGACGCGGGTCGGGTCAGTCGGCGTCCTCCAGCCGGAAACCGAGCTTCAGACCGACCTGGTAGTGCTCGACCCGCCCGTTCTCGATCTGGCCCCTGACCTGCGTCACCTCGAACCAGTCGAGGTTGCGCAGGGTCTGCGAGGCCCGGGTGACCCCGTTGCGAATGGCCTGGTCGACGCCTTCGTGAGAGGTCCCGACGATCTCGGTGACCCGGTAGGTGTGCTCGGACATGCGGCTGCTCCTCTCCGCCGTGGCGGGAGTGCCAGGCGTGATTCCACGGTGCCCCACCGGGTGGCGCTCCGCGAGACGGCGGGGTGTCCCGGGTGATGCGGGGGCGTCCGGGACCGGCGGGGACCGTACGGTTCGGGCGGTGTCCGGGGTCGGCTCCGCAGGCCGGCCGGGCCCGTACGCCGTGACCGGTCACGGCGGTCCCTCCCGCGTCCGCGCGACCACCGGGGGCGGATCCGGCCCCGGTGGTCGCGGTGTGCTTGGGTTGGGCCCTGTGACCGCCCCGCGGCCGCGCTGTCCACGCCTCACCCCGCGGAAGGGAACCGGACGTCGTGCACGTACTGATCCTGGGCGGTACGACCGAGGCCCGACGTCTCGCCGAGAGCCTGGCGGCGGGGCCGCCCGCCGGCCTCAGGGTGACGAGCTCGCTGGCCGGACGCGTGGGCGCGCCCCGGCTGCCGCCCGGCGAGGTGCGCGTCGGCGGCTTCGGCGGTGCGGAAGGGCTGGCGCGGTGGCTGGGCGAGCACGCGGTGGACGCGGTCGTCGACGCCACGCATCCGTTCGCCGGAACCATCGGTTCCAACGCGGCCGCGGCGGCGGCCGCCACCGGTGTTCCCCTGCTCGTCCTGCGACGCCCCGGCTGGGTGCCGGTCGCGGGCGACGTCTGGCACGAGACCGGGTCGTTGGAGGAGGCCGCCGGACTCCTGCCCTCACTGGGCCGCAGGGTGTTCCTCACCACGGGCCGGCTGGGTCTTGCCGCCTTCGCGGCTCTGGAGGACCTGTGGTTCCTCGTACGCTCCGTGGACGCGCCGCGGGCTCCGGCTCCGGCCCGCATGGAGGTGCTGCTGGACCGAGGCCCCTTCACGCTCCAGGGAGAACGGGAACTGCTCCGGCGTCACGCCGTCGACGTGGTGGTGACGAAGGACAGCGGCGGACAGGCCACCGCACCGAAACTGACCGCGGCCCGTGAGGCCGGCCTGCCCGTGGTCGTGGTCCGCAGACCACCGGTGCCGCCCGGTGTCCCGATCGTGCCCGCCCCGGAGGCGGCCGCCGCCTGGATCACGGCACGGCTCCACCGGGGCGGCACGCCCCCGGATCCCGGCTGACCGACAGCGGGGCCTCCTGGACGGCTCGTCGGCGTCGACGCCCTTCGGGACCGGTACGGGCGGCGACCCGCTTACGTGCCGGGATGCTCCGGCAGGGCGAGCCAGTCCGACCAGGAGATCTCGCGGCCGAGGAAGCGCGGCCGCTCGAACGGCCAGTCGGCGGCGATCCACTGCGGCACCAGCGCGTCGAGGGCCTGCTCGACCTCGCTGCCCACCAGCTCGTCCACCACCCACCAGGAGATCTCGCCGTCCGCGCCGGCCCTCTCCGGTGGGTCGATGTAGACACAGCCGAGCAGAGCCGTCTCCGCCGCGTCGAACAGCGCGTAGTTGAAGGACAGGTGTGCGGCGATCTCCTTCTCGTGCCGCAACAGGTCGGCCTGGTCGGCCTCGTAGGTCATGGTGGCCGCGGGCCAGCCCCAGGCCGGGCCGAAGACGGTCCACAGACGCTCCCGCGAACCCATCACAGCCGGATAGTCGAGGGGGGTGTCCGCCTCCCGGATCGGCCGCAGGTGATGACCACCGCCCGGCAGCGGTACCAGGACGGGGTGGACGAAGTCGTCGGGAAGCCAGCTCATGGCACCCGACCGTAGCAGCGCGCGGCCGTCCGCTCCCCTGGATTTTCCCCGTACACCGCCGGGCCCCGCTCTCATGCCGGGCAGGGCCCGCGATCACCCGGTCGAGACTCCCGTTCGATCGACAGACTCCGTGATCGGTACGGCAACGGTTTACGACGAAGAGCGCCTGTACGTCTCGCACATGGCCGGCGGGGCTAGGATCCCGGTCGGGCGAAGTCGTAGCGCAGAGGTCGTCGCGCGCGGTCTCCAAAATCGCGAGGACGCCGGTTCGAATCCGGCCGGCTTCGTCCGCCCCGACTGCGGCGTCCATATGACCTCGACGGCGTGTGGGCCCCTCGGCTATTCCGCCTCGCTCGCGATCGCGTTGATCGCGGCCGCGGCGATGGCGCTGCCCCCGCGGCGGCCCCGTACGACCAAGTGGTCGAGGCCGGAGGGGTGTTCGTTCAGAGCCTGCTTCGACTCGGCGGCGCCGACGAAGCCGACGGGTACGCCGATGACCGCTGCGGGGCGCGGCGCGCCCTCCTCGATCATCTCCAGGAGGCGGAACAGCGCGGTGGGAGCGTTGCCGACGGCCACCACGGCGCCGTCCAGGCGGTCGCGCCACAGCTCCAGGGCGGCCGCGCTGCGCGTGGTGCCCAGTTCCGCCGCCAGGTCCGGCACCGACGGGTCGGAGAGCGTGCAGATCACGTCGTTGTCCGCGGGCAGCCGTTTGCGCGTGATCCCGCTCGCGACCATGGAGACGTCACACAGGACGGGCGCGCCCGAACGCAGGGCTTCGCGGGCGCGGGCCACCACGTGGGGCGTGTAGGCGAGGTCGCGGACGAGGTCCACCATGCCGCAGGCGTGGATCATCCGGACCGCGACCTGGCTGACATCGGCGGGCAGGGCCGCGAGATCCGCTTCCGCGCGGATGGTGGCAAAGGACTCGCGGTAGATGGCCGCGCCGTCCTTCTCGTACTCGAACACTGTCTTCTCGCTCATCCGTCGACGTCGTTCCGGGCGCGTGCCCGGGCCGGTACCGGCCGGCCGGAGGGCGCGGGTACGGACATGGGCATGGGCGCGAGCATACCGATCACGGCTCGAACAGCGATTCCGTCGAGGCCGGGCAGGCTGATCAGGCCGGAACGGGCGGCCGGTTCGTGGCCGGAGGACGAGCCGTGGGCCGGGGCCGGCACCGCCCGGCCCCGGCCCCGTCGTGCGGCCTGGGCCGGGCGGTCCCCCGGGACCTGCCGACCGGGGATCCGGGCCCGGCCGTGGTCGACGTGGGAGCCGGTCCCGTTCCGGGAAGGCGCGGCCCTACGGCGAGTTCTCCACCGCCTCGCTCAGCGACAGCGCGAACCGGCCCTCCGCGTCCGTCCACCAGTGGGACAGACCGAAGCCCGCCGTGGCCAGTTCACCGCGGACACCGTCCTCGCGGAACTTCGCCGAGATCTCGGTGCGGATCTCCTCGCCTTCCGTGAGGTGGACCGCCAGATCCAGTGCCGGGACCTTCACGGTCTGGGTGACGCGCGACCGCAGCCGCATCTCGATCCACTCGTTCTCGGGGTCCCAGAGCGCCACGTGATCGAACGTGTCGAGGTCGAAGTCGGCACCGAGTTCGCGGTTGACGACGCTCAGCACGTTTTTGTTGAACGCCGCCGTGACCCCGGCCGCGTCGTCGTAGGCGCTGACGAGCACCGACGCGTCCTTGACCAGGTCGGTGCCGAGCAGCAGGGTGTCGCCGGGCGACAGCAGTGACCGTACGGACGCCAGGAACGTCGCGCGCTCGGCGGGCAGCAGATTGCCGATCGTGCCGCCGAGGAAGGCCACGAGCCGCGGCCCGGGGGTGTCCGGGAGCGCGAGACCGCCGGTGAAGTCGGCGATCAGCGCGTGGACGTCGAGGCCGGGCCGCTCGGCGATCAGCGCGTGACCAGCCTGGGTGAGCGCGCTCTCGCTGACGTCCACGGGCACGTACGTGTGCAGGTCCGGCATCGCGTCGAGCAGGTGGCGGGTCTTCTCCGAGGATCCCGAACCCAGTTCGACGAGCGTGCGCGCACCGCTCGCCGCAGCGATCTCGGCGGCCCGCGCCAGCAGGATCTCGCGTTCCGCGCGCGTCGGGTAGTACTCGGGAAGTTCGGTGATCTTCTCGAACAGCGCGCTGCCGTGGGCGTCGTAGAACCACTTCGGCGGCAGGGTCTTGGGCAGGTGTCCGAGGCCGAGCAGGACATCGGCGCGCAGCGCCGCGTCCGTGGCGTCCTCGGGAAGGGTGCGGGTCAGCAGGAACGGACTCACGTACGGGGCTCCTTGTGCTGTGCGGGTGCCATGTCGTCGCTCATGTCCTTGAGCGGGGTGAGCAGTACCTCGGTGCGGTTCGCGGTGAGAAGGGTGCGGTCGGGGACCTCCCGCCACAGCGGGTCGTCGTCGTACGGCTCGGAGGCCACGACAGTGCGGCGGCCGGGCTCGGTCAGGTACCAGAGGGTGTCGCCCCAGGCGGTCGCGGTGATCGTCTCGCCGTTGGTGAGCAGCAGGTTGAGCCGGGACCCGGGGGCCGCCTCGGCGACCTCGAGGACGGTGTCGGCCAGCGCCTGGCCCTCCTCGTCGCCGGCGAGCAGCCGGCGCAGGACCAGGGCCCACACGAACGCCGAGTCGCACCGGGCCTCCAGCGACAGCAACTCGGCCGGAGGCAGGCCCGCCACGAGCGGGGCGAGCGTGTCGGGCCAGCCGCGGACGGCGCCGTTGTGGCTGAACAGCCAGGGGCCCGCGGTGTACGGCGCCGCCGCGGCCTCCCCGTCCGAGCCCGCCACGGTCGCGTCCCGCACCGCGGCGAGCAACGCCCGCGTCCCGATCACCCGGGCCAGGTCCGCGAACGACTGGTCGCCCCAGATCGGTCCGGCACGCCGGTAGCGGGCCGGAGCCGGGTCCCCCTCGGCGTACCAACCCACCCCGAAACCATCGGCGTTGACGGTCCCGTAGCGCTGGCGCCGGGGCGCCCACGACTGCCGGTACAGGCTGTGCTCCGGTGTCACGAGGAGCGCGCCGAGCCTCTCCTCGCCTCCCAGGAACGCCAGATGACGGCACATCAGACGTCCTCGTCGCGGGCCGTGCGGAACCCGCAGAAGATCTGCCGCCGGATCGGATAGTCCCAGTTGCGGAACGTGCCCCGGCAGGCCACCTTGTCCACCGCGAAGGAGCCGCCGCGCAACACCTTGTACTCAGGGCCGAAGAACACCTCCGAGTACTCCCGGTAGGGGAACGCGACGAACCCGGGGTAGGGCTCCAGATCGCTCGACGTCCACTCCCACACGTCGCCGATCAACTGCCGTACGCCGAGGGGCGAGGCGCCCGCCGGATAGCTGCCCGCCGGGGCCGGGCGCAGATGGCGCTGGCCCAGATTGGCGTGGACCGGCGAGGGGTCCTCGTCGCCCCACGGGTAGCGGGTGGAACGGCCGGACACCGGGTCGTGGCGGGCCGCCTTCTCCCACTCGGACTCGGTGGGCAGCCGCCGCCCCGCCCAGCGCGCGTACGCGTCGGCCTCGTACCAGGACACGTGCAGCACCGGCTCCTGGGGCGGCACGACCTCCGTCACCCCGAAACGGCGTCGCAGCCACTGCCCTCCCTCGCGCCGCCAGAACAGCGGCGCCTCGATGCCGTGCGCGCGGATGTGGTCCCAGCCCGCGGGAGTCCACCAGCGCTCCTCGCCGTAGCCGCCGTCCTCGATGAAGGCCTGGTAGGCGGCGTTGGTGACCGGAGTGGTGTCGATGAAGAACGACGGGACCGTGCGCCGGTGCGCGGGACGCTCGTTGTCGAGCGCCCACGGTTCGGTGGAGGTGCCCATCACGAACGGGCCCCCGGGCACCAGGACTTCGGCGGGCCCGGTGAACGGCGCGGCGGGCGCGGGGTCGGGTGCCGTGAGAGCGGCGGGCCCCCGGCGGAGCTGATGGGTGATCAGCATGGTCTCGTCGTGCTGCTGTTCGTGCTGCGCGATCATGCCGAACGCGAAGCCCGACTCGGTCAGCCGGGTGCCCTCGAACGGGGCGCTCTCCAGGACGTCCAGCGCCCGGCCGCGCACCTCGGCCGCGTACGTACGGGCTTCGGCGGGCGGCAGCAGCGGTAGCGAGGGCCGTTCGGAGCGTGCGTGCTCGAACGCGTCGTACAGCCCGTCTATCTCGGGCCGCATCGCCTCGCGCCCGGCGACCGCCCGCAGCAGCCACAGTTCCTCCTGGTTGCCGATGTGCGCGAGGTCCCATACGAGCGGGGACATCAACGGCGAGTGCTGCGCGGTCAGATCGGGGTCCTCCACGCAGGAGGTGAGCAGGGCGGTGCGGTCGCGGGCGGTGGTGAGCGCGTCCAGCGCGCGGTGCCGGAGCGATTCCGGATCCGTGCGCGGACCGGAGGCGGTCGTGTCGGAAGCGGTCGTGCCGGTCATGTGTTCATGTCCTTCCGGTCGGACAGGCCCTGGCGGGGGCCGGCCGGGCGCCGCCCGGGCCGGCCGTCGTGGTGTGAGGCGGCCGCGCCGACCAGGTCGTCGGCGGGGCAGCGGCCCCGGGCCACGTAGCGTTCGGTGAACTCGGCCACCGCGTCGAGCACTTCGGTGGTGGCACCGAGCCGGGGCAGCGCCTCGTACGCGGCCGCGAAACAGACCGCCGCGGCCTCGCGCAGCTCCGGATCGGCGAGGCCGAACCGCGCCGCGTCCTGCCACAGCGGGTTGCGCGGCGCCGGTGCCGGACCGGCCCGCTCCGCGAGCGGCTTGACGGTCCGGTAGGCGGTCTCGGCGGCGTCCGGGTCGTCGAACAGCGCCGCCGTCACCGCGAGCGGCACGATCCAGCCGTCCTCGCCCGGCTGCGCGTCGATCATGCGGAGCTCCAGATGGCCGCGCGGCCGTACCGGCGGGAACAGCGTGGTCATGTGGTACGCGAGGTCCTCCCGGTCCGGTGGCGCGGTGGACCGCGTCCAGTCCCGGAAACTGAGCGCCTCCGGGACCTCCCAGGGACCCTCGGGCGCCCGTACGCACATCACCGGCGCGTCCAGCACGCGCCGTGCCCAGGCCGCACGGGGATCGCCGTCCAGGGGCGGTGCGTCGGTGCGTCCGGGATCCATCGACGCCCACAGCGACTGGCGGGTGGACCGCCAGCCCGTGTGCCGTCCGCGGGCCATCGGCGAGTGGGCGAACGCGGCGACCAGGACCGCGCCGAGCTGATGGGCGAGCCACCAGCGGCGCCCGTGCCCGAGCGGGCCCGGCTCCTCGTATCCGGCGTCCACGCACACCTGGACCGAGGCCGAGGTGCACATCATGGCGCGGCCCTCGGGACCCGCGCGGTCGAGGTACCGCTCCATGGCGTCGTACCTGGGCTCATGGAGGTAGCGGCTCGGGGGGTTCCAGGGATCCTGGCCGAAACCACTGAGGCCGAGGCCCGCCTCGCGCAAGGTGGCGCGTACGGCGTCGAGGTCGGCCGAGACGGACCCCACGCACTCCATCAGGGAGCCGGCGGGGGCGGAGCTGAGCTCCAGCTGTCCACCGGGTTCGACGGTGAGCGCCGAACGCAGGGGCAGGGTCCGCAGCGCGGCATAGGCCGCTTCGAGTCTTTCGGGTGCCGCGCGGAGCCGGGGCCCGCGCAGCTCGTGGACGAGCCATTCCACCTCGACACCGAGGAGGCGGGGCGGACCGGTCTTGAAGCAGATGCCACGGACCAGTGCCTCCACCTCGGCCTCGGTGACAGCGGAGCGTCGTCGCTCCGTACAGTCACTCACCGAATCGGACATGTCGGGATCCTCCTGAGATTCCACCATGCCGCCGGCCCGGGGTCTGGTGGGCCGGACCGACAATGACCGTTCCACCCAAGACCCTCTCGGCGGTTCGCACAAGGGTGCAAATCATTTCTTTGGGGACTGGGAAGCACTCTTGTGCGGGGCCGCGAAACTCTGTTGCGCCGCACGACCAGCATCGCTCACGATGCGTTCATGGGCACGACGGGGGAGTACACGCAGGCCGCGCCCGTGGCGCGTACGGGGGTGGCGCCATGAGCGCGCGCCTGCGTGCGATCGCCCGGGAGACCGAGGAGATCGTGGCGGCCGGCGGCTACCGAAGTCCCTCCGGGGACGCGGTGTCCGTCGCCGCCGCGGTCGAGGCGGCACGGGCCGGGACGGTGCTGCACGGACCGGAACCGGTGGGGATACCGTCGGTGACGCCGGTCGTGACCTCCTTCGAGGTCACCGGCGAGAGCAGCCTGGAGGCCGCCCGCCGGCTGGTCTCCGGGGGCGGGGGACCCGTCGCCGTGCTGAACTTCTCCTCGGCGCGCAATCCCGGCGGCGGCTATCTGAACGGCGCGCAGGCCCAGGAAGAGGCCCTGTGCCGGGCCTCCGCTCTGTACACCTGTCTGCTGCGGGCCCGGGGTTTCTACGACCATCACCGCGCCCACCGTGACGCGTTCTACACGGACCGTGTCATTCACTCACCCGGCGTACCGGTGTTCCGGGACGACCGCGGTCGGCTCCTCGACGAGCCGTTCCCGGCCGGTTTCCTGACCGCGGCGGCCCCGAACGCCGGAGTCGTCCTGCGGACCGCCCCGGGGCGCGCGGCCGACCTGCCGGGCGCGCTGGCGGTCCGTGCCGAGCGTGTCCTGGAGACGGCCGCCGCCCACGGCTACCGCCGCCTGGTCCTCGGAGCCTGGGGCTGCGGGGTCTTCCGGAACGATCCCGGGCAGGTGGCGCGGGCCTTCCGCGGAGTGCTGGCTGGAGGCCGCCTGGAGGGGTACTTCGACCAGGTGGTGTTCGGCATCCTGGACCGCACACCGGGCCGGACCACGCGCCAGGCGTTCGATCGGGTGTTCGCATCCGAGCTTCTGGGAACGTGAAGGCCCGCACTCACGCCCGTCCGGGCACCCCGCGGCCCGTGCGCCGCGCCCCACTGCCCAGCACCCAGGTCTGAACCCGAGCCTCGCGGCCGACCGACGCAGCCCACACACCCCGCGCCCACACACCCCGCGCCCACACACCCCGCGCCGCCCGGCGGTCCGGGCCGCTCGCCCGGCGTCCCCCCGAGCCAGCCCTGCCGCCCGTGCCTCGCCGCCCCGCGGAGGCGGAGCCCCCGGCACTTGGGGGAGGCGGAGCCCCGGTACCCCGGGGAAGGCGGAGCCTCGGCTCCGGGCGGTCCGCTCCGCCGTTAACGGGCGGGCTCAGCGCCAGCCGTACCGCTCCCGGAGCCGGTGGACCACGGAATTGAACCGCATCCGGTCCAGCGCGCACGCCTCCCGCCGCATCCCGTCCTCGTGCAGTCGCAGCACGCGGTCCACGTTCACCCAGGAGTCCCGCCCGGTCCGGTCCCACGGACCGCTGCCGATCGCCACCCACTCGCGGTCGCCGTTGTGCGCCTTGCTGGAGAGCTGGACGGCGAGCAGCGTGCCCGCGACCTCCCGGGCGACGACCAGCACCGGGCGGTCCTTGCCCCGGCCGTCGTTCTCCTCGAAGGGCACCCACGTCCAGACGATCTCGCCGGGATCGGGGTCGCCGTCGTGGGCGGGGGAGTACTCGGTCCTCACGGGGCCGACCTTCCGGGGCTCGGCCTCGGTGGTCGCGGACGGGCCGTAGCGGCCGGGGACGTCTTCTTCGGTGTCATCGGTAAAGGCAGTCACGCGGGCCACCGTAGAACGTACGTGCCAGGTCGCGGCGGGCGGGTCCGGAGCCGGACGGCTCCGCGCGCGCCGGAGGGCGTGGGCCGACTCCCCGCACGTCTCCTGCCGTACGGCGACCGGCGCGCCGGCGGAACGGCGCCGGGCGTACGGGGCTGTGGCCCAACTCCCGTACGCCCGGACCTTGCTGACCGGAACCGCTGGTGCCTGTGCGCCTCAGCGCGCCGGCCTCACCTCTCGTCCTTCTCCACGGGCACCTTCTCGCTGACCGGAGCCGCGACCCCGTTGAGTTCCGCCGTCGGGTGCTTGGCCGGGCTCCCCTCCGGGTTCATCGAGGAGAGCAACTGGCGTGCCAGGCCCAGGCCGGTGCCGCCCATGGTGAGCGCCTTGGCGAACAGGTCCGACATCCCGTCGGCGCCGTTGAGCAGCACCATGTGATCCACGTTGCCGAACGCGCTCGCGCCCGCCTGGACGATCTCCGGCCAGTTCTCGGCGAGTTGCTGGGCGACGACCGCTTCCTGGTTCTCGGCGAGCGCGGCGGCGCGGGCCTGGATGGCCTCCGCCTCCGCGAGACCCTGGGCCCGGGTCGCCTCGGCCGCCGCGAGGCCCTTGGCCTGCGCGGCGGCGGCCTCGGCCTCACCGGTGGCGCGGGTCGCCGTAGCGGCGGCCGCACCCCGTGCCTTGGTCGCCTCGGCCTCGGCGTTGGCGGCCGTCTTGACCCGGGTCGCCTCCGCCGCGGCGGCGAGTTCGGTCTCCCTGGCCTTGGCCTGCGCCGCCGAGATCCGCGCGTCACGCTCGGCCTCCGCCCGTGCCCGGATCTCGTACGCCCTGGCGTCCGCCGGCTTGCGAACGTCCGCCTGGAGCTGCTGCTCGCGGCGGTGCGCCTCCAGTTCGGCGACGCGTGTCTCCTGGACGACGACGTCCTGCTGGGCGGCGGCCGCCGCGAGCGGGCCGGCCATCTGGGCCGTCGCCGCCGCCTTGTCCCGCTCGGCCTGGTAACCGGCCTGCTGGATCTCGCTGTCCCGGGTCGCCTCCGACATCCGGGCCGCGGCCCTCTGCTCGGCCTCGGTGGCGAGACGGTTCGCCTCCGCCTGCGCGATGCGCGCGTCCCGCTGCACGGCGGCGGCGTGCGGCATCGCGAGGTTCTTGATGTATCCGGTCGGGTCCTCGATCTCGTGGATCTGCAGCGAGTCGACGATCAGACCGAGCTTCTCCATCTCCGTGCCGCACGCGGCCCGGGTCTGGCCGGTCAGCTTCTCCCGGTCGCGGATCATGTCCTCGACGGTCAACCCGCCGACGATGGACCGCAGATGACCGGCGAACACGTTGTGCACCCGCTCGGCCATCATCTTCTGCTGGTCGAGGAAGCGGCGCCCGGCGTTGGCGATCGACACGAAGTCGTCGCCCACCTTGAAGATGACCACGCCCCGCACCTTCAGCGGAATGCCCTGGGTGGTCACGCAGTCCACGTGCAGCTCGGTCTCGTTGAGGTCGAGCGAGATCTTCCGCACCGCCTGCACGCCGGGGAGCACCAGCGTGCCGCGCCCCGTCACGATGCGGAATCCCATGCCTTCCTCGAGACCTTCGGTCCGATGCTTCGAACCGGAGATGATCAGCGCTTCGTTGGGCTCCGCGACGCGCCACATGAGCTTAAAAACCACGACGATGAAGACCAGCGCGAGGACAACCGCCCCCGCCACGACGCCGACAACCATCGGCATACGCCCCCTTTTGATGGTGCCCTTTCGGCACCGAACGAACGGGAGTGTGCTCCTCGCCGACACGGGAATACAGAGGTGCGCGAATCCTTGTTGCGTTCTTGACGCATACGGTTCTCACCTGGGACGAGAGCAGCTCAACTGTCGTACGGAAGGCGCGAGTTCGCCGGGTCGTTCGGGCGCCGTCCGACGGACTCCGTGCGTGGTGGCGCGCCGCTGTCGAGCGGGGTCGCCGATGCCGCCGCGGGCCGGAGCGGAGCGCTCTCAGCCGTCGTACGCGGCGGAGACGTACACCGTGCGCGGCGGCAGGTACTCCACCACCATCACCACCGTGCCCCGCTCGATACGGTCCCGCGGCGCGGCCGGGTACGCGAGGAAGTGCTCGGCGCCGCCGCGCACCTTGACGATCACCTCGCCGACGAGCCCGGGTCCGACCGTGCCGGTGACCCGTCCCATCAAACCGACCATCGAGGCATCGTCCATGGGCACAGGGTAGAGCCGGAACCCGCCTACGCGGCCGGGGAGTCCACGACGGCTTCGTACGGAGGCCACCGTTCGTGCCAGCGCAGGTCCGCCTCCAGTTGCGCGGCCAGCGACACCAGCAGCGGCTCGCTGTCCGCGGGGCCGAGCAACTGCGCGCCGACCGGGAGGCCTTCGCCCACGAAGCCCGCGGGGACGTTGACGCCCGGCCAGCCGAGGATGTTCCACGGCCAGGCGTAGGGACAGGCCGCGATCATGGCGCGGTCGGTGCGCAGGCCGCTCAGGCCGAGCATCGAGCCGACGGGCGGCGGGGGAGCGGCGGTCGTCGGCGCGAGCACCACGTCGTAGGTGTCGAACAGCGCGCCGACGCGCCGTTGCAGCGTGGCCTCGGCCCGGCGGGCCGCCCGCAGCGGCGCGCCGCCGAGCAGCCGGCCGAGGCGTGCCGCGCCGTGGGTGCGCCGGTCGAGCAGGTCGGGGAACGGCACGTCGCGCACGTGTTCCGCGATGCCGGCCGTGGCGCGCGGGATGAAGGCGAGCCCGATCTGCCCGTAGCGCGGATCGGCCTCCTCCACCGTGTGCCCGAGCGCGGCGAGCCGCTCCGCGAGGGCGAGGACCTTCGCCCGTACGGCGGGGTCGAGCCGCGCGGGCAGCGCGGTGAAGGGCGGTTTCAGCGACAGCGCGATACGCAGCCGGCCCGGGTCGCGGCCCACGGCGTCGTGGACGCGCAGCGCGGCGGGCCGGTGCAGATCGCCCGCGTGGCTGCCGCTCGCCGCGTCCAGCAGCAGGGCCGCGTCCGCGACCGTGCGGGCGAGCGTGCCGTTGACCGTGATGCCGTGGAAGGACTCCGGGCGCGGCCAGGTCGAGATCCGGCCGCGCTGCGGCTTGATGCCGACCAGATGGGTCCAGGCGGCCGGGATGCGTACCGAGCCCGCCCCGTCCGAGCCCAGCGCCGCGGGCACCAGGCCCGCGGCCACGGCGGCGGCGGAGCCCCCGGACGAGCCGCCCGGGGTGTGCCCGTGGTGCCAGGGATTGCGGGTCGCGCCGAAGGCGGGGCCCTCGGTGAACGGCCACTGGCCCAGCTCGCAGGTGTTGGTCTTGCCGACCACGACGGCCCCGGCCAGGCGCAGCCGGCGGACCGCCTCGCCGTCCTCGGACACCGGCGGGAACTCCCCCGGGCAGCCGAACGCGGTCGGCTGGCCCGCCACGTCCATGTCGTCCTTGACCGCGACCGGCACTCCGAGCAGCGGCCTCCGCCCGCCCGCGGCGAGCTCCGCGTCCGCCGCGTCGGCCTCCGCGAGCGCGGCCTCGGCGCGCACCAGCCGGAAGGCGTTCACCGTGGACCGGGCCGCCTCGATCCGGGCCAGCGCCCGCTCGACCAGCTCGCGCGAACTCACCTCGCCCGCGGCCAGCGCACGCGCGCTCTCCGTCAGTCCTGGGGCACGGTCGGGAGCCATCCCGGTCACCTCCGAAACAATCGTCTACCGAACGGTAACCTCTAGGTCGGCGCGGCGGTACTGGGCGGTCAACCTCCTTTACGGAGGCGGGAGTTCCGTAAAACGGAGGGCCGATCGGGTGCCCCGGCGCGAGGCGGTGTCCGGGCCCTCTGCAAGGATGCGTCGCGTCATGGTGCAGATACCGAAGCAGTCCGCCGTCCAGCCGGCGCCCGCACGACGACCCGTACCGACCAGTGCCGACGTGGCACGCCTCGCCGGTGTCTCGCGCGCGACCGTCTCGTACGTCCTGAACAACACCAGCGCCGTCCGGATCAGCGACCCCACCCGGCGCCGGGTCCGCGAGGCCGCGGAGGAACTCGGGTACGTTCCGCACGCGGCCGCCCGCAGTCTGCGCGCCGGACACAGCCGCATGGTCCTGATGCCCGCCCCGACCGCCCCCGTGGGCCCGCTCTACCACCAGTTCTTCGCCGAACTCCAGTCCGAGCTCGGCCGGCTCGACTACACCGTCGTGCAGTACGGCAGCGTCGGGCTGCACGGCGACGAGGCCGCCCGCGCCTGGGCCGAGCTGCGCCCGGTCGCCGTCCTGGTGCCCGGCAGCGGCCTCGGTCCGCCGGGTGTGGCGGTCCTCAAGCGGGCCGGCGCCCGCGCCGTGGTCACCCTGGGCCCCGAACGGGTCGAGGGCGCCCACGCCCTGCTCATGAACCACGACCGGGTCGGCCACTGCGCGGGTGTCCATCTGCTGTCCGGCGGCCGCCGCCGCATCGGCGTCGTGATGCCCGAGGAGAGCGGCCTGGAGATCTTCTCCAGACCCCGCCTCGACGGTGTCCGGCGGGCCGTGAGCGGCACGGACGCGACGGTCACCGAGCTGCCGCTGGCCTACGAGGAGGAGGCCGCGGCCCGCCTCGCGGCGCGCTGGCGTTCCCTCGGCCTCGACGCGGTCTTCGGGTACAACGACGAGTACGCGATGCTCCTCATGCGCGCCCTTCAGGACGAGGGCGTCGCCGTGCCGGACGAGACCGCCGTCGTCGGCGCCGACGACCTCATGCTCGGCCGGCTGCTCCGGCCCCGGCTGAGCACCGTGCACCTCGACCTGCCCTCCGGCCGCGACCTCGCCGAACTGGTCGACCGCGCGGTCCGTGAACCGGGCGCCGAGCCGGAGACGCACGAGGTACTGGGCGCACGAGTGGTGCACCGCGCGTCGAGCTGAGAGAGGCTGGAGCCGCAGCAGGCGGGTTCGCCGTCCCGTGACACCGGGCCTGTTCGCCCGGGCCCGTGCGCGACGGGGCCGGTCCCCGCGCCGGAGCCCGGCCCCGGCGGCATCGGACACCGGAGGAGCGTCATGCGGACCACGGTCGGCGTCATCGGCGCGGGCCCGGCGGGACTCCTGCTGGCCCGGCTGCTGCACCGGACGGGGATCGACTGTGTCGTCCTGGAGAGCAGGACGCGCGCGTACGTCGAGCACCGCCAGCGCGCCGGCATGCTGGAGCAGGGCACGGTCGACGCCCTGCGCGCGTGCGGAGCGGGCGAGCGGCTGGACGCCGAGGGTCTGGTCCACCACGGGATCGAGCTGCGCTTCGAGGGCGAGCGCCATCACCTCGACTTCCCCGGGCTCACGGGCGGCCGGACCGTCACGATCTACGCCCAGACGGAGATCGTGAAGGATCTCGTCGCCCTCCAACTCGCGGACGGGCCACCCCTGTTGTTCGAGGCGGAGGCGCTCGCCGTGGAGGATCCGGACAGCGCCTCACCCGTCGTGCGGTTCACGCACGAGGGGCGTGAACGCACGCTGAACTGCGACTGGGTGGTGGGCTGCGACGGCGGCCACGGCGTCGCGCGCGCCGCGTTCCCGGCCGGTACGGGCCGCACGTACGCGCACGAGTACCCGTACTCCTGGCTCGGCATCCTCGCCGATGTGCCGCCCTCCTGCGAGGAGTTGGTCTACGCCCGGGGCGCCACCGGCTTCGCCCTGCACAGCATGCGCTCCCCGTCGGTGTCCCGGCTGTACCTCCAGGTCCCGAACGGGACCGACGCCGGTGACTGGCCCGACGAGCGCGTCTGGGACGAACTGGCCGCGCGCTTCGCGGTCGACGGGGACTGGCGGCTGGAGCGCGGACCCATCACCGCCAAATCGGTGACCCCCATGCGAAGTTGGGTCCACGAGCCGATGCGCCACGGACGGCTGTTCCTGGCCGGGGACGCCGCCCACATCGTGCCGCCGACCGGCGCCAAGGGGCTCAACCTCGCGGTGGCGGACGTACGGGTCCTGGCGCGCGCGTTCGCCGCGCTGCACCGCACGGGATCGACGGAACTCCTGGACCGGTACTCGCGGACGGCCCTCGAACGCGTGTGGCAGGCCACGCGCTTCTCGTACGACATGACTACGATGTTGCACGCTCAACCAAATGGGGACGCCTTCGACGACCGGATGCAGCTCGCGCGACTGCGCCGGATCACGGCATCCCGTTCCGCCGCCGCCGAACTGGCCGCGAACTACACGGGACTTCCGCTCGGCCCCCGGCCGCAGGAGTCCGCCGAGTCCCGCTGGTGATCAGTGAACGATCGGAGAGCCGACATGCCACTGCTCGACCCCACGACCTGGCAGTCCCGCCCGCTCTCGGGCGATGAGCACACCGTCACCGAACCCGCCACCGGCGAGAGCCTCGGCGCGGTCACACTCGCCGGCGCCGAGGACGTCGCGACGGCCGCGCGGACCGCCCGCGCCGCACAGACCGAGTGGGCCAGGGCCCCGCACTTCGTCCGCGCCGCCGTACTGCGCCGTGCGGGCGACCTCTTCGCGGCGCACGCCGACGAGCTGCGCGACTGGATCGTGCGGGAGTCCGGCTCCATCCCGGGCAAGGCGGACTTCGAGCTGCACGTCGCCGCCCAGGAGTGCTACGAGGCGGCCGCACTCGCCTCGCGTCCGACGGGCCAGGTCCTGCCCTCGGAGGCGCCGCGCCTGTCGTACACGCGCCGCGTCCCGGCCGGCGTCGTGGGCGTGATCGCGCCCTTCAACGCGCCGCTGATCCTCTCGATCCGCTCGGTGGCTCCGGCGCTCGCGCTCGGCAACGGCGTCGTCCTGAAGCCGGACCCGCGCACGGCCGTGTGCGGCGGCCTCGCGCTCGGAGCCGTCTTCGCCGAGGCGGGACTTCCCGACGGGCTGCTCCAGGTCCTTCCCGGCGGCCCCGAGGCCGGCCGCGCCCTCGTCACCGACCCGCTGATCCCGGTCATCTCCTTCACCGGCTCGACCGCCGCGGGACGCGCGGTCGGTGAGGCGGCGGGACGTCATCTCAAGCGCGCGCACCTGGAGTTGGGCGGGAACTCCGCCCTGGTCGTCCTGGCGGACGCCGACATCGAAGCGGTCATCTCCACGGCGGCCTGGGGCTCGTTCTTCCACCAGGGCCAGATCTGCATGACGACCGGCCGCCACCTGGTCCACGCCTCGCTCTACGAGGAGTACGTCGAACGGCTCGCCGCGAAGGCCGACTCGCTGGCCGTCGGCGACCCGCACCGCGAACAGGTCCACCTCGGACCGATCATCGACGACGCCCAACTCGCCAAGATCCACGGGCTGGTGGAGTCCAGCACGGCCAACGGCGCGAAGCTCGCGGCGGGCGGCACGCACGACCGGCTCTTCTACCGGCCCACCGTGCTCGCCGGAGTCGACGACACGACCCCGGCGTACGCGGAGGAGGTCTTCGGCCCGGTCGCGCCGGTCCGCTCCTTCACCACCCTCGACGAGGCGGCGGCCCTGGCCTCCGCCGGACCGTACGGCCTCTCCCTGGGCATCGTCACCCGGGACACCGCGCGCGGCCTGGACCTCGCCGAGCGCATCCCGACGGGCATCGCCCACATCAACGACCAGACCGTCAACGACGAGGCCGTCGCCCCCTTCGGCGGAACCGCCGCCTCCGGCACCGGCGCCCGCTTCGGCGGCGAGGCCAACCTGGACGCCTTCACCGACCTGCGGTGGACGACGGTGCGCGGGGACGTGGCGGGCTACCCCTTCTAGGGGGAACCGGCGGCTTCCAGGGAGAACCGGCGGCGGCCACGGCGACGGGGAACCGGCGGCGCGGCGCCGCCGAGGACCTACTGGGCGTCCTTGGCCTGCTCGGCGCCGGTGGCCTGCTTCCTGGCCGCGGCCTGCTGGGCCGCGACCGACTTGCGGACCTCGTCCATGTCCAGCTTCCGGGCCTGCCCGATGACGTCCTCCAGGGCGGCGGCGGGCAGTGCCCCGGGCTGGGCGAAGATCGCGACCTGGTCGCGGACGATCATCAGGGTCGGGATCGACTGGATCTCGAAGGCCGCGGCCAGCTCCGGCTGCGCCTCCGTGTCGACCTTGGCGAAGACCAGGTCGGGGTTGGCCTCGGCGGCCTTCTCGTAGACCGGGGCGAACTGACGGCACGGCCCGCACCACTCCGCCCAGAAGTCGATCAGGACGAACTCGTTGTCCGTGACCGTCTGGTCGAAGTTCTCCTTGGTGAGCTCAACGGTGCTGCTCATTCCATTTCCCTCTTCCTCGTGTCCGGGTCATGCCGGTCAGCACAACGCAACCCACCTGGGGCCTATTCCGGGCCCGTACCCGTGTGGCCACGGCGCACGCCAGCAACCAGACTGGACCCATGACGGAAACGGAATCCATCGCGTACGACGTCGTGGTGCTCGGTGCCGGACCCGTGGGGGAGAACGTCGCCGACCGCGCACGCGCCGCCGGCCTCTCCACCGCGGTCGTGGAGAGCGAACTGGTCGGCGGGGAGTGCTCGTACTGGGCGTGCATGCCCAGCAAGGCTCTCCTCCGCCCGGTGATCGCCCGCGCGGACGCCCGCCGCGTACCCGGCCTGGCAGCCGCCGTACAAGGCCCCCTCGACGCCTCCGCGGTGCTCGCCCACCGGGACTGGTTCACCTCCGACTGGAAGGACGACGGCCAGCTCGCCTGGCTGGACGGCATCGGCGCCGACTTCCACCGCGGACACGGCCGGCTCGCCGGACCGCGCACCGTGACGGTCGACGGGCCCGACGGCGAACGGCGCACGCTGACCGCCCGGCACGCGGTCGCGGTCTGCACCGGCACCCGCGCCCAGCTCCCCGACCTGCCGGGCCTCGCCCAGGTCAAGCCGTGGACGAGCCGCGAGGCCACCAGCGCGCACGCGGTGCCCGGACGGCTGATCGTGGTGGGCGGCGGTGTCGTCGCCGCCGAGATGGCCACGGCCTGGCAGGCGCTCGGCTCCCAGGTCACCCTCCTGGTCCGCGGCAAGGGCCTGCTGCCCCGCATGGAGCCCTTCGCCGGGGAACTGGTCGCCGAGGCGCTGGCCGAGGCGGGCGCGGACGTGCGCACCGGCACCTCGGTGACCGCCGTCTCGCGCGAGGGCTCGACGGTGGTCGCCCTCACGGACACCGGTGACCGCATCGAGGCCGACGAGATCCTCTTCGCGACCGGCCGCGCGCCCCGCACCGACGACATCGGCCTCGACACCGTCGGCCTGGAGCCGGGTGGATGGATCGAGGTCGACGACAGTCTCCGGGTCATCGGCAGCGCATGGCTGTACGCGGTCGGCGACGTCAACCACCGCGCGCTGCTCACCCATCAGGGCAAGTACCAGGCCCGGATCGCCGGTGCCGCCATCGCCGCCCGTGCCGCGGGCGTGCCCCTGCTGGAGACGGACCCCTGGGGCGCGCACTCCGCCACCGCCGACCACGCGTCCGTCCCGCAGTGCGTGTTCACCGACCCGGAGGCCGCGGCCGTGGGCCTCTCCCTGGCCGAGGCGGAGCAGGCCGGTCACCGGGTCCGGGCCGTGGACGTCGACATGGCCTCGGTGGCCGGCGCCGGACTGTACGCGGACGGCTACCGGGGCAAGGCCCGCATGGTCGTCGACCTCGACCGCGAGATCGTCCTCGGTCTCACCCTGGTCGGCCCCGGCGTCGGCGAGCTCATCCACTCCGCGACGATCGCCGTCGTCGGCCAGGTCCCGGTCGAGCGCCTGTGGCACGCCGTCCCGTCCTACCCGACGGTCAGCGAGGTCTGGCTGAGGCTCCTGGAGGCGTACCGGGACGCGTGAGCCGGGCGTGGCACACAGGCGGGCCTCGCCGCACGGCGCGGCCGCCTGTGTGCCGTCGTACGGCCGGCGCCTCAGGCCAGGGACACCAGTTCCCGGTACTCCTCGCTCCACAGGTCCTCGTCCGCGTCCGGGAGCAGCAGCACCCGGTCCGGGCGCAGGGCGTCGACGGCTCCCTCGTCGTGGGTGACCATGACGAGGGCGCCCGGGTACGTGGCCACCGCGGCCAGGACCTCGGCGCGGGAGGCGGGGTCCAGGTTGTTGGTGGGCTCGTCCAGGAGCAGCACGTTCGCGCCCGAGTGGACCAGCCCCGCCAGGGCCAGCCGGGTCTTCTCGCCCCCGGAGAGGACGCCGACCCGTTTGCCGGCGTCGTCGCCCGTGAACAGGAACGAGCCGAGCACCCGCCGAACCTCCCCGTCGTCGAGGTGCGGCGCGGCGGCGGAGAGGTGGTCGCGGACCGTCCCGGCGGGGTCCAGCGTGTCGTGTTCCTGCGCGAAGTAGCCCACCCGCAGCCCGTGCCCGCGCACCACTCGCCCGCTGTCCGGATCGTCGTGACCGGCGAGCAGCCGCAGCAGCGTGGTCTTGCCCGAGCCGTTCGGGCCGAGGATCACCAGCCGGCTGCCCCGGTCGACGGCGAGGTCGACGCCGCCGAGGACGCGCAGATCGCCGTACGACTTGGCCAGCGCGACCGCGCCGAGCGGCACGCGTCCGCACGGTGCCGGTTCGGGCAGCCGGATCCTGGCGGCCTTCTCCGCCCGCCGGACCGGTTCCAGCCCGGCGAGCAGGCGGTCGGCGCGGCGGTCCATGTTCCTGGCGGCCACGGCCGTCGACACATGGGCGCGCATCTTGTCGGCCTGCGCGTGCAGCGCCGCCGCCTTGCGCTCGGCGTTGGCACGCTCGCGGGCCCGCCGTCGCTCGTCGGCGTCGCGCTGGGTGAGGTAGGCCGCCCAGCCGGTGTTGTGGACGTCGAGCGTGGCGCGGTGCGGGTCCAGGTGGAAGACGCGGTTGACCACGTCGGCCAGCAGCGAGGTGTCGTGGCTGATGAGGACGAGCCCTGTCCGACGGCTTGCCAGGAACCCGCGCAGCCAGACGACCGAGTCGGCGTCCAGGTGGTTCGTCGGCTCGTCGAGGAGCAGGGTGCCGTCGTCCGCGAACAGGATGCGGGCGAGCTCGACGCGCCGCCGCTGTCCGCCGGACAGGGTGCCGATGGGCTGGTCCATCACCCGGGCGGGCAGACCGAGACCCGCGGCGACCCGGGCCGCCTCGGCCTCGGCCGCGTATCCGCCGCGCGCCTGGAACTCGGCCTCGGCGCGCGCGTAGGCGTTCATCGCACGGTCGGATCCGTCGGCCATCGCGGTCTCGGCCGCCCGCAGGGCCCGTACGGCACGGTCGAGACCGCGGGCCGACAGGATCCGCGCGGCGACCGTGACCGCGGGGTCCGCGGCGGCCGGGTCCTGTGCGAGGTGGCCGACGGGTCCGGTACGGGAGACGGAACCGGCGGCGGGCCGCGTCAGCCCCGCGAGGGTGCTGAGCAGGGTGGTCTTGCCGGCGCCGTTACGGCCGACCAGGCCGATGCGGTCGCCGGGGGAGACGGTGAAGGAGATGCCGGACAGCAGCAGACGCGCGCCGGCGCGCACGTCGACACCGCGAACGGTGATCATGGGAAAACGCTCCAGAAGTCAATCGGCTCAAGGACACACGGGTGGCGTGGAAGCGGGTCCTGGAGCTAAGAGACGCGGGGCGTGGACATACCCGCAGGCTAACGAAACCGCCGCCGGAGCGCCTGCGAATTACGGCCGGGGCCCGGCAGAGGGCGGGGAAGCGGTCCGCACGGCACCTGGATGGGTGGCTCGTACGGCACCGGGGCGGCCCGGCGCGGGCGGAGGCGAGCGGCTCACGGCACTCCGGCGAGTGCCTGGCACGGGCGTGAGCGGCACGGCACCGGCGTGAGTGTCCGGCACCGCGCCGGTCGGGCGGCTCGGTGGGCGTCCGACGAGGAGCCCCGTGATCAGTCCGGCAGGGTGAAGCCCAGGACGTCGGCCGCCCGTTCCGGCGTCGGCTGGGACCAGAGTTCCGCCGCCGCCTGGTTCGAGGACAGCGAGCGCAGCTCCGCGCGGTCGAGGTACAGCATGCCGTCCAAGTGGTCCGTCTCGTGCTGGACGATGCGGGCGGGCCAGCCGCCGAACACCTCGTCGACCGCTCGCCCGTGTTCGTCGAGCGCCGTCAGCCGCACCTCGGTGTGCCGGGCCACCACGGCCTGCCAGCCCGGAACGCTCAGACAGCCCTCGAAGAACGCCGCCCGGCCCGGACCGATCCCCTCGTACGAGGGATTGACCAGCACCCGGAACGGCTGAGGCTCCCGCCCGCGGACGAGACGCACCTCGTCCGAGACCGGCGCCGGGTCCTCGATGACGGCGATCCGCAGCGGCACGCCGACCTGCGGCGCGGCGAGACCGACACCTGGTGCCGCGTGCATCGTGGCGCGCAGGGCGGCCACGAACCGGGCCAGCAGTGCCGGGTCCAGCTGCCCGTCGAACGGCTCCGTGCCCCGGCGCAGCACGGGGTCACCGGCCGCGACGATCGGCAACGGACCCTCGTGGCCGAGGAGTTCCTCGACCATGTCGCTCAGGGGGATGCGCGGGGCGCTGCGGTCTCGCTCGGATGCCATCGCGCCAGGATGCCAAGCCGGACCGAGGCGATCGAGGCGGCACGGGGGGAGCCCCGCGACTTTCCTCGTGTGGCTCCGGTCACGTGCCGGTCCGGCCGCCCGCCCGTCCTCCCGCGCGGCACGCGGGAGGGCGGGCCGTCCTGTCCGTCCGCGCGGCACGTGGGAAGGCCGGTCACCGAGGCGACCGGCCTTCCCGCGCGGAACCCCGCACCCGCGACCGCCGGGCCGGATCGGATCCGGATCCGGGCCGGATCAGGCTTGTCCGAAGTCGCCACCGAGCGCGGACGCGATCCGCAGGTGCGACGCGGCCTCGTCGGGACGGCCGAGGCGCTGGAGTGTGCGTCCCAGCATCAGCCGGGCGTAGTGCTCGACCGGATCGAGCTCCACGAGGGTGCGCAACTCGGCTTCGGCGCGGCGCAGTTGGGCCGAGTGGTAGTAGGAACGCGCCAGCAGCAGCCGGGGTCCTGTCTGCTCCGGCACCTCCTCGACCAGTCCGTCCAGCACGCGTGCCGCCGCGGAGTAGTCCTTGGCCTCGAAGAACATCCGCGCCCGCTCCCAGCGCTCCGCGGCCGTCCCGTGGTCGTAGTACGTCGTGTCCACCACTGACCTCCTTCGACGGGCCACAACCGTGCCAGTTGGTTGAATATTCCACGAGCTCGCGAGGGTCCGAGGTGGTGGCTCCGGGGTCCCGGCAGTCCTCCGGGCCGTTACGCGTCGGCGAGTTCCGCGTTGGCCCGCTCCGTCACGAGGGCCAGTACGCGCCCGGCGGTGGCCAGGTCCGCGGCCGGGATCCCGGCGTACACCCGGGCCGCGATCGCGTCGCCCGCGCTGCGGATCGACGCGAACAGCTCCCGGCCGCCGTCCGTCAGGGACACCTGCCCGGGCGCCCGCTCCTCCAGGAGTCCCAGCGCCGTCAGTTCCTCGACGGTCCGCCGGGCCGCCGACTCCTCGATCTTCAGGCCGCCGGTGAGCCGGCCCACGACCCGCGCCCGCTCGACGGTCCCGCCGTTGTCGGACGCGGCGCGCAGGGCCACCGACTGCTCGAAGGTGGTGCCGCTGCGGGCCAGCACCCGCTCCAGGGCGGCCCGGCCCGCGTAGTGGGCGAGGCCGATGACCTGGCCGTTGACAGGGGGAACAGAGGTGGTCATGACTACTCCTCGGGTGAGAACTCTTCGGAGGACGGTGGGGCCACGCCGGAACGCGGCCCGGCTCCGCTGTGCGGATCGAGCGGTACGTCGAGCAGGACGGCCAGCTCGCGGCTGAACGCCCGTGTGCGCTCGCCGCCGAGGCCGCCCAGTGGTTCGAGAAGCTGCTCCAGAAGGCCCTGGACCACGGTGATGGCGTGGAGGGCGATCTCGCGCCCGTCGTCGGTGAGGGTCAGCCGCACCGCCCGGGGATCCGCCGGATCCCGGGTGCGGTCGAGACGGCCGGCCGTCTCCAGGGCGCGGGCCAGCTTCGAGACGTAGAGCGGTTCGAGTCCGGTGTGGTCGGCGAGCTCGCGCTGACTGGGCCGCCGCCCGCCCCGGTTGAGGCTGTACAGCGACGCGATCAGCGAGTACTGCGCGTGTGTCAGGCCCAGCGGGCCCACCGCCCGGTCCACGGCGACGCGCCACTTCATCGACAGGCGCCAGACGAGGAAACCGGGGGTCGCGTTCTCGGAGACCGACTTCGCTGTACTCATGCAAGAAACAGTACATGGCTACTATGTCCATGGCTACTATATGTGCGAACCTCGTCCTCGACCCCCGAACGGCCCGGTCGTGGCATACGGACCCGGGGGCCGGACTCCCGGGGCGCCGCGCCGGTTCTGAGCCAAGTGCCCCTCGATGGGCGTATCGATGGCCTGACGAGCGGCCCCCGACGGGTCTAGGTTGTGGGCCATGAGCAATCTTGATCGGGAGGCGGTTCCCGCGGCCTGCGGCGGCCGCGGGTTCGTGGTGGCCGAGCCGGTGCGCGAACTCCTCAGCCCCCGCCGGGTCAAGCTCGGCGAGTCGACCGAGGTCCGCCGTCTGCTGCCCAATCTGGGCCGGCGCATGGTCGGCGCGTGGTGCTTCGTCGATCACTACGGGCCCGACGACATCGCCGACGAGCCCGGCATGCAGGTCCCGCCGCACCCGCACATGGGCCTGCAGACCGTCAGCTGGCTGCACGAGGGCGAGGTGCTGCACCGCGACTCCACGGGCAGCCTCCAGACGATCCGCCCGCGCGAACTCGGCCTCATGACCTCGGGCCGCGCCATCAGCCATTCCGAGGAGAGCCCCCGCGCGCACTCCCGTCTGCTGCACGGCGCGCAGCTCTGGGTCGCGCTGCCGGACAGCCACCGCCACACCGACCCGCACTTCGAGCACCACGCCGAGCTGCCCGTCGTCACCGCCCCCGGCCTGCGGGCCACACTCCTGCTGGGCACGCTCGACGGCACGGCCTCGCCCGGTACGACGTACACGCCGATCGTCGGTGCCGACCTGGCCCTCACGAGCGGCGCGGACGTCCGCCTGCCGCTGGAGCCCGACTTCGAGTACGCCGTCCTCGTGATGTCGGGCGAGGCCCAGGTCGACGGCGTGCCGGTGGTTCCGGGCTCCATGCTCTACCTCGGCTGCGGCCGTACGGAACTTCCGCTGCGCGCCACGACGGACGCGGGCCTCATGCTCCTGGGCGGCGAGCCGTTCGAGGAGGAGCTGATCATGTGGTGGAACTTCATCGGACGCACCCAGGCCGACATCGAACAAGCCCGCCGGGACTGGGCCGAGGGCGGTCGCTTCGGCGAGGTCAAGGGCTACGAGGGCGCACCCCTCGCCGCCCCGGAACTGCCCCCGCTGTCGCTGAAGCCGCGGGGACGCGTGCGCTGAGCCGCGACGGCGGGACCACGATGCGGAGCGACGACGGTCGCGGCAACTCCCATCTCCCATCTCCCATCTCGCCGACGTCCTCCGCCCGCCCGGTCCCCGGGCGGGCGGAAGCGTTCGGCAGGTCCATGGATCCGTCGGACCCACGGGTTCGTCAGATCCGCGGGTCCGACGAACTCACGGAGTCGTCAGATCCGCGGGTTCGTCAGTCCTTGATCTCGCAGATGGGGGCGCCGGAGGTGACGGAGGCGCCGACCTCGGCGCTCAGGCCCTTGACGGTGCCGGAGCGGTGCGCGTTCA
>NZ_JBIAQM010000057.1:0-37871 GCF_042888945.1 Streptomyces sp. NPDC002698 | reverse complement strand
CATCCCGACCGCGAGGCCGGCCGCCCCCAGCTCCCAGTCCACCCGATGCCCCCGTCGTGCCTCAGTCCGTCCCGGTCGCCGTCCGGCGACAGACTAGTGCCCCGGCAGGCAACGTTCGCCCCGTCGCGGCGCCCGGCACGCACTCTCGCCGCACCGGGTGCAAACCCAAGTACGTCCAGTACGAGGGCTTGCACCCGGCACGCCGAGAGCACGCACCGGACGCCGCTCCTTGACGGGCAAACGTTGCCTGCCGGGGCACTAGGTCGCCCCGCACATCGAGGACCGAGGCGAGGGCCGTGCCCCATCCGTATGGCGTAGTTGTACCTCACGCCTTCCCGCGGTACCGCAGCGAGGTACAGCAACCATCGCGACCGAATCCCACCGCGAGCAGCCCCGCATGACCGTCTGACCAGCCGAGCAGACCCCAGCGGCCGACCCGCCCATCGTTCGCATCGAGAGGGCCGGGGACTTCGCAGACCAGCCGGCGGCAGTCCCTGGTTTGAGCGAGCCATCCAGGCTGCGCCGATCTCACGTGGTCTCGAATGCCCACGCTTGCGTGATCAAGCCTCCTGCCTGCGGATTTGTCTGGGCTGGAAGATTGACCGTTGCTACTCTCCAGTAGATCGTTGCATCGATATGTCGATGCACCTCGAGTTGGGGACAAGGCGTACAAGAAGTACAGGGTGGGACAGGCCGCGGCTGCGGCGGTGCTTGTGGCGGTGCTCGGCGGCCGAGCGGAAAACGGAACAGAAGTCTCTCGAGCAGGCTGTCGAGGAGGTCTTCCAGCGGAGCGCGGATGCGCCTGATGCGTCCTGGCGGAAGTACACCCCGCCCCGGGGCAAGGTCTGGAACCAGGCCGACGCCGGAGCCGACGTGACGGAGGTGGAGAGGAAGGGCGCGCAATTCACGGTAGACGTCACTGAGATCACCACCCCTTACCTGTCCGACAAGTACGGCGGAGGGCTGGAGGCGACCCCGCCTTATATGGGCGACCACAGGTTCGTCTTCGAGCGGGACGGGGACGACTGGCGTCTCGTCAAAGACCTGACAGAACAACTGTCGAAGTAGCGCACCTGCCTGCGTGTCTGCAGGGATGTTCAGCCGCCGCCAGCGGTCCAATACCAAGCTGGGCCCCACGCCCTCAGCGTCCCGTCCCTGTGTCACGCTGCTGCCGGCCGTCAGAGCGCGGCTTCGCGAGGGGGTGGAGCGATGTGGCCTCAGCCCGAGGGCGCGGTGGTCGGCATGCGTGCGTTGGTACTCGGACGAGTTTCCGGCCGAAGGCGACAACGCTACGTCGCGCAGCCGAGGGTCTGGGGGCCGGTGTGCTGTTGCTCGTGGCTTGCGTGTTCTCCTCCGTGACTGTCGCGGTCATCGGAGCGGTCGTACGCCGGGGGCTCCGCGTACTTGCGTGGAGCATCATGTTCGCGTGGTGTCTCGGTGTCGCAATCTGCGGCCGTGGCTCAATGCGCGTGGCCGCCGCCATCGTGCTGGTGGCGATTGCGGCGGATGCGACGTCCGGCCTCGGAAGAACGTCCGGCCTCGGGTGAAGGGCGCCCCTCAGCACTGGTCGTAGTGCGGACGGTCCCGGAGTGAACTCCCAAAGCGGTGGTCGGCAGTGATCACGCTGGTCATGATGGCTTCGAGGCCGGGCAACATCGCTGGTGACCGGCATGGTACGACGGCATTGCACACCTCGGAGGCCGTCAGAGGAGAGGGGGAAGGACAATGACGGGTGAGATACATGACTTGCTGTGCTGGCGAGGTCCGATCTCGGTGAACGTGTTCGTCATGGGCTCTGGCAACACCCCATTGCCGGAGGAGGCTTTTCACCTCGCCGGGATGGTCCCTGACGCCTTCCTGCCGTTCCCTCTGCTGGGGCAACCCGAAGCGATCGAGCGGCTCGGTCTGGTGTCGTACGACATCGACTTCGATGACGTCTCGCTCGATCTGCGCGAGTACACGCGAGCAGTACTTCGGCGTGTCTGCGCAGACACGCAAACAGTGGCCTGGGCAGCTTTCGAGGGGGCGTTCCACTACGACGAACTCCTCACCGACCAGGTGGCCCACCAGGTCTACGGCTACTGCACGACCTACACCGAACCGGTGGTCGAGTGGGACACCGTGGCCCTGAGAGGCGAAGAGTGGCGCTACCGAGTTGCCGAGGCCCGAGCGACTGTGGACGCCTTGCTGTCCGCTTCGGAGATACGAGGCAGCAAGAGCAGCACCGACTGAGTGTCCAACTGCGTGACACCGCCGACGACCACCGGCGAACGCGGGCGGACGTCGGCGGACCGTCAGCGCAGGTGAGCGACACACCAGCCCGAGGCAGCGCCCCCGCCCAGAGTTACTTCAGGATGAAGAGGTCCGGAGTTCAAGGCTCGCGAAGCCGGCATGCGTAACGCTCGTTTTGCGAGTCCGACGCTCTTCTGGTCAGGCCAGCGCAGGCATGAAGCCGCCGCGGGCGGTTCCCGAGGACAGCAGGGCAGACCAGTCGAGTGCTTCAGGCAGGCGGTCCAAAGACAGGACGACTGCTCCGCCAGCCTGCTCGGCATCCGCGCACCAGTCGCCCATGCCGCTCGATGCCGGGCCGTCGTCGGCTCCGCCGACCACCGGCGCAGCGAGAGCGGGGACGACGATCCCGTGGTCCCCAGGTCCGTCTACGACACACAGGGTGAGTCGGGGAACGATGTTCCAGCCCTCGCACAAGGGCACCGCTCCGTCCGGCGCGGTCAGGAGCGGCAGGGCATCGTGGACGGGCGCGTCAGCCAGCAGGAGCACGGGCGTGGCGCCTCGGACGAACAGAGTGTTCTCAGGATCCAGTAGCACGGGGCTACTCTCGCAGGCCGGGGCATCAGGGCAGCAAGGGGGTGCCGAGGCGGCCAGCGAGCACGCGTCGGCCACGGTCATCGAACCACTGCCTGACATCCACCACATCCACCGTTGACATCAACGACCTCGGACATCGGCGTACCTCCTGGACAGCGGGCATACGACGCGCGCTGGGCCTTGTCGGCGGTCTGGTGTTCATGTGGGAGCTGAACCGCCAGGCTTCGGGACCGGGCTGGAGGAGGCCACGGGTCTTCTCGGCGGTGGCGGCTGTGCTGCGCGTCGGGCTGCTCGCCGTATGGAGATCACCGGACGATGTGCCCCTCTCGTGCCCGTTCGGTCGGGAAGCAGCGGGGAGTCACGGTCGCCGGCGGACAACGCTCACGAGAACGCCCCCGGACCGAGTGAGCTGGTCAGGGGGCGTTCGTCTGTGGTGGGTGTGGCACTGGAACCCACGGTGACATCGCTGCCACGACGGTTTTCAAGACTGCGTGCGGGGTGCGGCTTGCCGACGCAGCCCCCAGGCACGGAACCGGCCGATCGCGAAGATGCCGGCGCCGATGGACAGAGCGATCAGCACGATCGAAGCCCCGCCGTCCAGGGTCACGTGGCGGCCCTGGGCTGTCGTGGACCCGAGAAGGGCGACGAGCGCAGTGAACGCCGCGGCTGCCACGGCGAGGGCGATTGCCATTTCAGCCCACCACATCGCCTGGGTCGGTCGAGTCGTCATGGCGTTGTCGTACATCACGTACGTCGCTGCTGTACAACTGCGAGGCACAGCAGGCATCGAGACCGGAGCCGACCGTCAGCACTCTCGTCATTGCAGGTCAGCGGGGCTTATCCGGTTCCGGCATCCACAGCCTGGGCAGTGTCTGGGCCGTGCGGCGGTGGGAGGTGCGACGCCGATGCCGGAGCCGCGCAACCGGTGGTACGCCTGGCTTCGTTGCCGGAAGTGGGCGTCCGCTCGGTGGCCGGATCAGGAGACGTGCGCCCGCCAGACGGAGAGGTCGCCCTCGTCCGCGTCCTCGAAGCCGACCGCGACCGGTTCGTCGCCGTCCGCCAGGAGGTGGACGGTGCACTGCGTCACCCTGCCGCCGGGCGGGACCATGTCACCGGACCCGCCGGACGGGCAGGCCGCGATTTCCAGGCCGTCGAGGACGAGGGCCGGGGCGCCTCCGATCTGCTGGCCGCCCTCGGTGAGGACACGGACGCTGCTCGTCTGGCCGGAGTAGAGGTCGGTTTTCCCTGGATTGCGGTACGAGATCGTCACGTAGTACGGGGTGCGGTGCCGCTGGTCGTCGTCGAGTTCGAGACCGGCGAGGTCGGCCGGGCTGCCCTTGCGTACGGACTTCAGCGTGGCGGGCAGTTCGAGGACGCCCCCTTGCTCCTTGCCGGCATCCCATCGGACGGCGATGGTGTCGCCCTGGGCCGCCATCTCCTTCTCGGCTGTGGCGAGGCCGCCGTCGACGGGCCAGAAGGTGACCTGGTCGGCCGGGCTGATGAACCCGCCCCCGAGCGTGTGCGTCACGGACATCACACCGACGCCCTTCGGCATCATGTACGTCCCGCAAGAGGTGTACGAGTCGCTGGGCGCCAGAGCGTCCGGCGCGGAGTCCTCGCAGGGGGCCGAGGCGTTCGCGGTGCCGAATCCGCCGGATGTGGTGACCTGTGTTCCGGGCACCCAGTCGGTGCCGGTCAGGGCGAGGTTGCGGAAGACCTCGTAGGCGTAGGGGATCTTCTTCTTGCCGGTGTTGGTGACCTCGTAGGTGAGGTAGTAGGGGATCTTGCCCTTCAGACCGCCGTTCACGCGAATGCCGTCGAGGTCTTCCTCCGATCCCCGGACCAGGTTCTTGACCGCGAGCTTGATCTCGTACGTCTTCCCGTCGACGGCGGTATGGACGACCTCCCGGGCACCGGTCTTCACGGGCAGCTCCGTCCCGGAAGCGGGGCCTTCCTCCGACTCCGCAAAATCATGTGCACCTGTGCACCCGACAAGCAAGGCTGCCCCCGCCACCCCTGCGGCAATCATCTTGAAGTGCCTGATCAGGCGCATGACTTCCCCTTGTTGCGCAATGCTCTGCAGTCTCCTGTTGATTGGCACATGCTAAGTGATTGCTGTGTGCAGGTATGCGGCGGCCCATGGTCCCTGCG
This sequence comes from Streptomyces sp. NPDC002698, assembly GCF_042888945.1. Classification (NCBI taxonomy): domain Bacteria; kingdom Bacillati; phylum Actinomycetota; class Actinomycetes; order Kitasatosporales; family Streptomycetaceae; genus Streptomyces; species Streptomyces sp. NPDC002698. Next base: position 32,894 of record NZ_JBIAQM010000057.1, on the reverse strand, counting down.
GTATGCGGAGTGCATGAGGTAGGCCCAGGGCGGCGGTCTGACCGGCGAACGCCGTTTTTTCCGTGAGGAGTTACGGATGGAGGCGGCCGGACGGTTCCGGCACGGCGAGGAGAACACGGTCATCACGTATGACCTGCGGGTCGGCGTCCGGTCGGTGCGGCGTCGGCGCAAGGCCTGGTCACGGGGAGGGGCGAGGGCCCTGGCCGCGAAGGGCCCGGCCTCGCTGCCGCTGCTGAACGGCGAGTTGTTCGCCGTGCCGGAGCGGGAACTGCTCAAGGGCCCGTCGGCGCTCGGCAGGCCGGACCGGACCTGGACCCTGTTCCGGATCAAGACCCTGATCGGGCGCCGCTTCCACAAGGGCTACACCGTGCAGGGTGTGGCCGCCCTGCACGAGCGGCGCGGGTGGAGGTGCCGGGTGAGGTAGATGGCGTTCTCCGAGCGGACGCGCAGGTATTCGCTGGCGGGCGGGTCTCACTGCGGGTACGGATGCGGGCGTGGGTGTTGGCTCGGTTGGACGGACAACGGTCGTACCAGGTGGGCTGCTCTACCCGCGCCGAGGGATTCCATCGCGCTGGAGTGCGCACAGCTGCATCAACGCGGTGCACATACCGTCACGTGGACGTGCCGTCGTCTTCCTAAGGGCTGTCCCGTAATTGATCTTCGGGGCGACTACGACACGACATCCTGCTGTTGAGGGAGCCCGTCAGATCCCGGGTCGAGGAAGAGAACTCTGTGGCAGCTGTCCTGCCGACGTCCTACGCTGCAGGGCTGGAACTACCGGGGGGATACATGAGTGATGGGCCGCGCTTCGCGTTGTTCAACGAGTCGGGCGAGGTGCCCCTGACCTTCTGCGCCGACGTGACGGGCTTCTTCTACGGCAGCAATCCCGGTCATAGGGTGGTCACGCTGAGGCAGTGCACTCCGACACGGGCCCTCGCCGAAGTCGCCAGCCAAGCGCGGAAGGAGCAAGTAGACCTCTCGATCAAGATGCTCGGCGCCCAAGGGCAACCTCTTGCTGGGGAACTGATCTGTGGCGTGGAAGTGGGCGACCCTCAACGGTCGGGTGAAGCCTACGACGTCGTGGTCTCGGGGACGCTCTGGAGCGCGCCAACGGTCGCGGCCCGCCCTATCTGGGAGCGATGGCGCCTGGGTAAGCCCGAGACCAACAATTGCTGGGCAGCGTATGCACCGAACGGCCGCGAGGCTTGGCTGAGTCTGGTGTGCCGGCAACCGCGGAGGCTCGGACCCGACGCACAGCACCAGACCTACCAGCTCGATGGCCGCTACATCACCGATCTGACCAGCTTCTACCTAGCCTTCGGTGAGGCGATCAACGGCCCTGGTGGCTACTACGGTGCTGGCTTCTTCTGGTTCTGGGACTCCTTCAGAGGAGGGGCGGGTGCGATCCCGCCGTTCACCGTGCTCTGGAACGACTGGCAGGTTGCAGCGCCAAGGATGAAGTACCCCTACCACCCGGTGGGTGGAACCCCGAGCGATTGCTTCGCGATGACCGTTGCCAGCCTTCGGGACATTGGCGTCGAGGTGGTCTTGCCGTAGACGTCCAACAGGCAAACCGCGTTGATGACTCGCGCAGACCCGCCGAAGCGCCCTGGCAGGCAACATTCGCGGTCCGCCGACCGTGGTTCCCCAACTACGTGGCTTGAACGAGATTGTGCAGGCGGGCGATCCCGAGCATGGCGTGATGGACTCCATCGCCGCGGAGTCGGCAGTCTCGCAGAATCTTCCAGGCCTTCATCCGGGCGAAGACGTGTTCGACTCGGGCGTGAACCTGCTTGTGCCCACGGTTGTGCTCAACCTGCCATCCGGTGAGTTCACCACCCCTGGGCCGACGGTGCGGGATGACGAGGCCGGTGCCGGGATAGCCGCCATCGGCGATGGTCATCGTCTTCCCGACAGCGTCCTTGACTCCGGACTCCGCCCAGGCCTTACAGTCGTTGCGGTTTCCCGGAACAGGGCGACCAACCACGACAATCCTGCGGCTGTCGGCATCGACGACGACCTGGTGGTTGGTGGAGTACCGGTAGTTCTTGGACTTCTCGGCGATGGTGTGGTCGCGAGTGGGGACGAGGGTGCCATCGACAATCAGCACGGTGCCCTTCCGGAACCGGTGCCGAGGCTTGAGCACGAGCAGGGGGCCGATGTGATCGATGATGCGGTCCGCCGCAGACTTGGACACACCGAATAGCAGCGCTAGCTGTCGGAGCGTGAGGTTCGTCCGCCAGTAGGTCGCAACTAGCAGGACCCGGTCCTCCAACGGCAGACTCCAGGGCCGACCCGGCCGCACGTTGCCGGCGCCCTCGCGGTGCATCACCGTCATCAGCTTGCGGAAGTCGCGCGAACTCAGCCCGGTGAACGGGGCTATCCAGGACGACTCAGACGCCGTGATCACACCAGCCATGGCCGTGATCATCCCACCTCGGCACGGGTCGACCACGGGTTCCGTCACCCCCACTCCGACCTGTCGGCCAGGCGGCGGTACCACCAGAACCGTGTCCGCCACTGGCGCCGGTGCGCGAACGGGTCCGGCAGAGTACGGCGCAAGAACACCGCGTCCAAAGGCTTCACGAGCCGGCCGAGCTCGGCACGGGCTGGTTCCGGCAACCTCTCCAGGACCTCCTCCAGCACGTCGCGTGCGTGCCGGACGTCGTCGAAGGAGCACCAGGTGCACGAGCAGGACGACTCCCGCGGATACAGCGGACGTTTGCCCGGTGGGTGCAGGAACTCGCGGTACCGCCGCAACGCACAGTCGGTTGCACCTGGATGGATATAGAAGCTGCCGCTCAGGTACTCGACCCGGTGCACGGCCAGGCTCACCCTGGTGGAGAGTCCATGAATCCGGAACGGCGGGGTCCGCCCCCAGACGCGAGAGACTGGCCGTTCAGCGCGCAGTGCGCGTGGCCGTCTACGCGGCATCGGCCTTTCGACACATGATCACGGGAGCCATGATGCCAGGCGCCCATCTCCTGCTGCATCCGGTTTCCGGCGTCTGTCACAGAGACCAGGGGCCATGAGGACAGTTGCGGGACAACCCTTAGGCGCTGGCGAGCGTTCCAGCAGGAAAGCAGCTGACCAGCGACTTTCCAGGTTGCACCGTTGATCCAGACAGTCACACGTGAGAGTGGCTGAAGTGGACCCCACTCCCGCGTTGCCGTAGAAATGCGACAACAGGGCCTCCTGGAGCGCACGTTGGATTCGACACCCTTCGAGCTACCAAGAGGCACTGCTCTCATGCACGGCAGTCGCCGCAGTCACCCCGATCGACTGACTTCTCGACGAGATCGGGACGACGGCAGTCGCGTCGCTTCTCGTGATCGCTGGGACGGACAAATTCGCACTGCCATCCAGGTAGACGGTCGGCTTGGTGACGCCCCGAGGCCGCCTCGCGGGTTTGAGCCCGGTGCCGCGACTGACGAACCTGGCGAAGAGTCGTGTCCTACCGGCTCGAGGCGCGGCCAACCGTCCCCGCTACGTCCTACTTCTCCTCCGGCTCCCAGGCGCGGAGCAGGTCGAGCAGCCCTGCGTCTCCGTCAACGTGCAAGGAGTCGGCCTGGATCCGGTCGTACAGGTAGAGGACCAGCTCACTGGCCGTGCCGTGGACGGAGGCGCCGGCTGCGTCCGAGTCTTCGCCGGTCGCGGGGATGCGGGTGATGCGTGCGCCGTCGCCGTCGACGGTGAGGCGCCAGGAGCGGCCCTCGGCGGCGTGGAAGTCGAAGGCCGTGGGCTTGTGCGGCCAGGCACTCGGCGTTGCGCAGACGGTGAACAGGAACTCCTCCACACCGTCGAGTGCCAGCTCGACCGGCAGCGGCTGCGGGGAGGCCCCGGCGAGCTGGGCGTCGTAAGTGTGCACCGCGGTCTCCTGGACCCGGTGCCGGGCGGTGCCGCCGGCGGTCTGCGGTGACTGCGACGCGGGCCACCACGTCCAGCAACCGCTCTCCGGTCCCGCCGCGCGCAGGGCGCCCAGCAGAAGCTGCGTCGACGCGTCCAGCCAGGCCAGCAAGGCTTCACGCTCCTGCGGCACTTCCAGCGCGGCGCGCGCGGCGACGGCCTCGGCCGGGGGAGCGTCGGCAGGCCCCGCGCCGACGATGGCGGCCCAGAAACGGTCCCCCCCACCCAGGTGCTTCACCAGATCGAACAGCGTCCACCCGGGGCAGGTCGGCACCTGCGCGTCGAGACCGGGCGCGGCGGCGACCACGGCGCGGAAGGCGGTCGACCGTTCATCGATCAGTCGCAACAGGTCAGGGAACTCAAGATTCTTTTCCACGCCGGATGTCTATCACCGTGCTCCGGTGATCGGACAGCGATTTTCACAGTCGCCGCCGGTTGGCCATTGCGGACGTCCTCGCCTCCCACCGCTCGAATGACAAGCTGCGCACTGCTGCGAGGACGCTGGTGGTGGCGGTACGCCAGGCGTCGTGCCTGTGGGTGCTCTGGCCTCGCCGTGCGGCCGGGCACCTCGGCGACGTGACGTCCACCCGGTGCGCGGGGCCCGCCGCTGCCCAGCGAACTGTTCGGTCTCTTGACTGGTGAGGTCTTCGCCGTTGGTTGTGTCGGATGCGAGGCGATCCGCCTGCCTCTGCGCTGTACCGTCTTCGGAGGCGATCCTGCCCGCGGTGCCGGTGTACTGGCGCTGGGCACCGACGGTGTCGGTGCCCTTCTTCACGTCGCCGGTCTCGTCGACCACCAGAACCGCCTGGTCGTCCCGCAGATGCTCCACCACGTAGGCCCGTACGTCGTCGCGGACCTGGTCGGCGTCCCACTTGGCCTGCCCGAGCAGGTGCTGCATGCCGTCCGGGGTGCTCTCTCCGGCCCACTCTGCGATGGTCCAGCAGTTTTTTGCGCGGCAGGTCCGACAGCAGCTCGAGCGCCAACCGCCCGACCCGACGTCGGGGTTCGACCCGTGCGAACCGGCCCGCGATCCGGGCCATCAGGCCCTCGAACGTCTCCTGCCAGCGGGCAGGGTCTACGCTGTGATCTGCGGCCACCGCATGATTTTCAGTCTTCACACACCGATGATCAACGGTGGCCGCACCCGTCTCCACAGCGCGTCAGGGCCGCGCGGCGTCTGCCTGCCGTCATGTGTCTGGAGGACTTGTGCAACGTGGCGAAGTCTGGTGGGTCCAGTTCGACGAGCGGAGGTTGGTCGTACTGCTGTCGGGAGACGACACGTCCGGGATCCGGGTGATGCAGGTCGTCGCTCCGGCGGGCGTCGACATCAGCGGTCTGGGCATCGAAGTGACGGTCGGCGCCGGTGAAGGACTGCCGTTCGAAGGCGTGCTGCGGCTCGCGTTCCCGCGTCCAGGTTTCACCCCGTGCACGTGGCTGACCACTGTGTTCCGGGACGACCTGATAGAGCGGGCGGCCGTCCTGTCCTCCGTGAAGCTCAGCGAGATTGACGACGCCCTCCGACTCGCTGAACAAGCGCAGGAGCGGACCCCGGCCACGACCGCGAAGCTCAGCGAGATAAGGGATGCCCTCCGTCTCGGTGAACTCGGGTAGACGGAGAAGGAGCCGACGCCCGTGACGGCGTGGGCGATCTCGGGCGAGATGATCGACGCTGGCCACCTGCCGCCTCGGCGCCCCTCATCACCGAGATCACGATCTACGGCTGGAGTACTAGGGCACGTCGTCATGGAGGCCGCTCACTCAGTACTGCAGGTCCACGGCGAGGACGGCTGTCTGACGAAATGGGTTCAACACCCCTTTCCCATCGCTGCTCTGCAAGACCTCCGCCGGCTGCACCTCCAGCACGACAGGTGTGAAGTGCCGCATGACATTGTCATTACACAGGACGTTGGACGCTTCCCGGATCAGGCCCGCGCGGCAACAGCGCTCAGCCTCCCGATGACCTCTATCGACGGCAGCGCAATACGCCGAGCTGCCGGTGAGTGATCAGGCAACAGGCGAGTTTGAGGAAGCCTTCGTGGATGTCGGCTCACCGTTCCCAGCGGATGCGCAGACGATCGGACCCCTACCGAGGAGAAATGGGACGCATTCCTCGCGCACTTCGAGAAGCGCAAGGTCTCCATCGGCACCTGCGCTCGTGCCTTTTCAAGTCCTTGTGTTCATGAACACGCCTGCGTTCGTTGCTCTCTCCTCCGGCCGGACCCGGCCCAGCGCGGCCGGTTGGAGGAGATCCGCGACAACCTCGTCGCCCGCATCGCCGAGGCCGAGCGCGAGGGCCGGCTCGGGGAGGTCGAAGGACTCCGGGTCAGCCTGGCCGGCGCCCAAGACAAGCTTGCTCAAATGGACCGACGAACTCCCGGCGACACGGCGATCAACCTCGGCATGCCAGGCAGACCCCCTGCTCAACCCATCGGGGAGGAGGGATCGGCTTCGCTGAGACAATCGCTGGATGACCAGCAATGAGATCCGGTTCGAGTGCCAGCACCGTGGCGATGCCGGCGCGCTCGTGATCGTTCCGCGCATCGACGGAGCACCACTGACGAATCTGATCGACGGGTTCGAGATCGCGGCCGGGATGAAGCCCGCAGGCGACGCCTATGGCGGTCTGATCCCGGAGTTCTTCCGGTTCGGCCCATTGCTGGACCACTTCCTCGGACGGTCCACCAACGCGATGGGGCCGAAGACACCGGTTCTGGGTTGTGAATGCGGCGAGTGGGGATGCTGGCCGCTCATGGTCCGCATCACCGCGACAGGCGACCTCGTGACCTGGGACGCTTTCGAGCAGCCCCACCGCACAACACGCGACTACACGGCGTTCGGCCCGTTCCATTTCGACCGCCACCAATACGACGACGCCTTGCGCGCTCTGAGCGCGACAATCAGCTCCGGCAACAGGTGAGTTCACCCGCGCCGTCCCATCAAGTTCAGCAGGATCCGCCGCATGGATCAGGCAGGCAGGCAGCCAGACGGACGAAATCGCTCTGAGCGCTGAAGATTACGACGCCGTCAGGGCAGCCCTCGCCCGTGTCATCAGCACCGGAGGTGGAGCACAAGCCCACTGCAGCACCTTAAGCAGGCCGGGAGCCCGTGCTGCAAGGAGATCGATGACCGCCCGGGTGTAGGCGTGGGCGGTGCCCACCGAGATGCCGAAGCCGGCGGCGAGCTGCGCGAGGGTATCGTGCTTGCGCAGGTACACCAGCGCGGCCAGGGCCGTTTGTGCGGCGGGAGTTTGCAGCGGCGGTCACCCTCACGGGTGACGACGAGCATGGTGACCCACTCGACACGTTGTTCTGCGGGATGTGGTGAGCCCCTCGTATGGTTCATCCACCCAGGGGCGCCGGGTGCGGTTCAAAATGCTCTGCCGCTTGTGGCTTTCACTGTTCGCCCGGGGGGTGGGACGCACGGACGCGCTCACTGCATGACTTCGAGATGCGGATGGTCGAACGATGTCGGGCAGACATAGATCTCCATGCTGTAGCTCCTGCCGATCTTCACCATCGGCGCATCGGCAGGATTGCGCAGCCCGATGGGACCTGACGGTTCCTCGAGGTCTTTCAGAGGGGTCCAGCTGTCGTTCTGGCCGTTGCCTTCGCCAGAGTCGATGGTGAGCAGGGGTTTGTACGGGGCGTTGCAGGTGTCGCAGTGCATGGGGCTGGGGTCGCAGAAGTTCCACGGGCCCCAACCGCCGACCTTCCAACCGGGAGCGACCGAGAGCTCGTACTGGTAGTAGGTGCCGCCGAGGCCTTCCTCCGAGTCCTCCTCCTGCTCTTCTCCCATGTTGTAGAGCCGGTCAGCGATCAGCTCATCCGGGTGATTGTGCGGTGCCGGGTACTCGGTGACGACCTCGGGATGCAGGACACATGGCTCGGGAACGTAGCTGCCGTAGTGCTCGACGTCTGCGGGTTCCGGGGGATCGGTGAGCAGCTTGCCGACGCTCGCGGCGTTCCGCCAGACGAGGCGGGCCGCGGGAAGCTCGTTGTGGTGGTCAAGGGGGCACCACAAGACTTGCAGAAGGTCGGCCCCCTCGGGGCCCGCGAGTCCCGGGACGTCGCGGAGGTAGAGCTGGGCGACCGGCAGCAGGGCATTCGGCTCGGTGTGATCCGGATGCCCTGCTTGGAGCTTGGCGAAATACGCGCGCTCGTCGGGGTTGAGGAGGTGCTCGCGAGGCTCGCGGGGGCGAAGCCAGGCCGCGTCGAGCAGCGCCCGCCCTTGGCGGATGTCGTCGAGGGAGACGGGCGGGTGCGCGTTGCCGTGTTCCTTTGCGCAGGTCGGCCAGTCTTCGTCGGCCGGCCACAGGAGTGGTCCGCCGACGGAGCTGTCGTGAACGGTCGGTCGGCCCGCGCGGGGGTGCAGGCGGACGGCTTGCCTGGCCAACGGCGCCAGCTCCGGGAATATGGACGCGATGTCAACAGGCCGGGGTGGGGTGGTTCTTGACACTTGTGCTCCTTCGGTAGCCACCTGGGAGTTTCGGGCGGACCGTACATGCGGGATGTGACAGTCCTATCGGCTGTCGGCCAGAGGGTCTTCGCCGACGTCGGTGCCAAGGAGCAGCGGCCAACGCGCGGGCGTTCTCGATCGGTCACGGCTCAGGGGTGAACGGTCAAGATCACCTGCCCCAGGGCACGCTGCTCAGGTTGCGGTGTTTTCGACGTCACCAGGCGTCTGGTAGAGGGCGGGCTCGGCGTCGCGGAGGTGGCTGTCGACCGGTCAGAGGGCGCTGGGTAGTGGTCAGCCCGGCGTCCCCGGAGCGCTACGTGACCGGGCTGGATCTGTGGACCAGCGACCTTGGAGCCGTGACCTCGGCCCGCACGCATCGTGTGGTGCTCATGGATGCGGCCGCAGATGACCTGACCCCACCCCGATGCGCCAGCCCGCCACCGCGCCCCCACCCCCTGTTGTCGTGGGCCAGGATCGGGTCCAGCCTGGCCCTGCTTCGTATGGCGTGCTCTTCGCGGCCCGGCCAGGGGAGCGTGTGCTCTCCGGCACTGCCCTCGACCACCGTCACCCGGTGTGCCCCCGACGAGGTCCTCCGAGCCCTGACGGGAATGCTGTTCCAGCCCGGGCAAGCCCTCTGCCTTCTTTCTGACCCCTCGCTTCGGACCTATGACCCCTGCTGCCGTACCGGGTCCGGATGCCGGATCAGCCACTCCTGGAATTCCCGGTGGCGGAACTGATAGGCGGGCCCCGACATCCGCAGCAGCCCGGTTCCGTGGGCCCAGCGCAGGAACAGGGCCAGGCGGAACGGCAGGTGCCCGACCGTGAGCAGGAGGGCGAGCAGATAGCGGCACGAGGAGCGACTGAAGGCCCACAGGGTCAGGGCGATCACAAGGGGCGGCGCCCACGGGCCGCCGTAGAACTGATTCGGCAGCCAGCCCAGGCTGAGCCCGACGCCGTACAGCCAGTCGGCGGGCATGACGTCCCGTGGGCTGACGAAGGCCGGTGCGAGGTGTGCGGCGGGTCCTTCGCCGCGGAGCGCCATGAGGACGGGACGTAGGACGATGTAGTACCCGATGCCGCAGCCGGCGATGACGGTGGCGAGCAGGGCGTCATCCCGTGACGGACCGTGCAGTACGCCCAGCGCGGCGAGTGTCGTCCACACCGCCGCCATCGTGGCGAGGAGGCCGACGGTCTCAGGGTTTCGAAGTTCGGCCGCGATGATGCGCCGTACGTGGGACGGCCGCAGCCGATGCAGTGGTGCGGCCGCGGTGTTCGGCTGAGACGAGAGGGGCCGGGTCGCGCCCCACCAGCACGCGGAACAGAGGGCGAGGCCGATCAGCGCGTTGTTGAAGGCGTTGTCCGCGGCGCTGAGCAGACTGGGTGGGGCGTACAGCAGGTTTCGGGAGGGGCGGTGGAGCAGGGCGGGCAGCACGACGATCGCCAGTGCTGCCGTCAGTACGGCCGTCACCGCCATGTCGGCCGCCCGCACCAGGGCGAACCGGCGTACGGGAGCGAGCCACGGTCCCGGCACCATGTCCGTCCGTCCCTCCAGGCGCACGGCCAGGGAACGCAGCCAGCGGTGGACGCACTCCGGGGTGTACCGGGCGGGTGCAGCGGAGCTCAGCCGCATCGCCGCCCGCACGTACTGACCGAGCAGCAGGTCCGAGACCTGGCACGGGGTGGTGCAGCGCAACAGGTCCGCCGGTTCGCCCTCCCTCGCGTACACCGTCGCCGCCAGTGACAGCAGCCACGGCGTGGACAGGGCGCGGGCGACCGGCCCGGCGGGGTCGCGTTCGAGGACGGCCAGCAGTGGCTGCCAGGCCGCCTCGCGTCGTGCGGTCCGCTCCGCCAGGTACTCCCGAGCCGCCTGCCGGGTCACCGGTGAGACCTCGATCCGGGCGGCGTCCAGCAACCGGTGTCCGGCGGCCGTGAGTTCGGCGTACCGCTCGCTGCGGCACGTGAGCACGAGCGGTACGGGATCGGTGCCGTCGGCCCAGCCGTCCAGGGCGTCCAGCGCGTCGGCGGCCCGCTCCTCCATCTCGTCGAGACCGTCGAGCACGGGCAGGACGGCGTTGTTGTCGACGAGGTCGCGGGCCAGCTCGGGAGGGATGTCGTAGTCGCGGGTGAGCTGCCGGACGATCCAGTCGCGCGCGGGCTGAGGGTTCCCGACGATATCGCGGGCCAGGAGCGACGGCTCCCACTCGGCGAGCGTCAGCCGCACCGGTACAGGCTCGTCCGGGATCCGCTGCTTGATGAGTTCGAGTACGAGTCCGGTGGCGAGGACGGTCTTGCCCGCGCCCGCTGCCCCGGTGACCAGGAGACGGCGCGGCTGGGCCGCCCGGAAGGTCTCGACAACGGAGGTGAGCCGGGGAGCGGGCGCTCCGACGACGACGGCGGTCCTCGGTCCACTACCGGTCGCAAAGGTGAAGCCCACGTCGATGGCGACCCGGTCGCCGCCGAGCAGATGGCGCCACCGTGTCGACTCGGCGTTCTTGACGGCCTGGGCCAGCCGCGCCGCCGCGGCGAGATCGGGCTCGGTGCCGGGTCGTTGCCGCAGCGCGGCCGCCGACAGGGCGAGGGCGGTGACCCCGATGACGGCTCCCACCAGGACGCCGCGCAACTCGCCGCTGCCGAGGCCGCCTTCGTAGGCCCGAGTGATCCACACGACCACCCCGGCCGATACGACGACGGTCCCGGCGGACAGCCCCCAGCGCCACGCCCTCCGCTGCCGTCGCCCCCCGTGGAACATGCATCCATAGTGGCAGCAGCCAGGGTGCCGGTCAGTACCAGGAATGTCCCGCTACGACACCGAGGCAGCCGCTTACGAGCCGAGGATCGACGCCGGGAACTTCCCCTGTCCACCCAGCAACTCCCGCCCCACCAACGGCCTCTTCGCCCTGCGGCCGGCAGAACTGATGATCGGGGCTACGCCGTGGCAACCCCCTTGTGGCGCAACCCCGATGCGGACTGGGAGCACCCGCTGATCCGTGTCTGGCGAGTGGGGTCCAGGGTGGTGCGACCTAAGAAACGTTTGATCGATAGCATCGCGTCGCGACGTTTCTGGACGTGCTGGACTACGACTGGCCCTGCGGTTTCGCCCGTTTCGAGATCGCCGTCCGGAACCCCGAACGCCTCTGGTTCAGCGAGGACGAGCTGACGGCTCTGGGGGACCGGCTGGGCCATCCGGTGAAGCAGATCCGTGCGCACATCTGATCTTCCGCAGCTCGGGCGAGTGTCTGTTGTCCGGCGCGTGCTCGGGTGGCGGCGAGGCGGCAGGGAGTCGGTGCCCGTCTCGATGGTGTTGCCGCCGAAGGCCGAAGGGTCCCGACGCCTTCGGCTGTGCACAGCGGGCTGCCACGGCCAACCGCCCGCCCTGATCTTCCCGGTTGACGCTGTTCCGCGCGAGCCCGACGTCGGATGGACGCTTGAGGGAGGTCCTCCAGCCGTCCGGGAGCCCGCCCGCTGCTCCTGCCGCGGACCGCGGGGGCGGGCTACGCCGCGCAGCTACCGGCAGAGCCCCAGCGCAGGAACCTGCTGGATCCCGCATCGTCGACGACGGTGACCGCGTACTGCGCGTAGCGCCATTCCTCGCGGGCCTGGGATTCCGTGAGGACCGCCTGGCAGGCCGTGTCGGCTGCGAGCGCGGCCCACCGGTCTCGTGTCGCCTCATCCCATGCGGGCTTGTCGGCCCATACGTACATCACGGCCTCGTCGCGGGCGAAGCCGATGGACATGTTGCCGTTGTCGAGCCAGTTGGGATCGCTGATGATGCGGGAGTTGCCCTGCCACTCGGAGATGATGCTGTCGACCGTCTGTCCGGCGACGCGGATCTCGTCCTTGTCCGTGCTGGGGATGCGCGCCTGCTCCAGGCCGGACTCGGTGGGCTGCCAATCCGAGTCCTGTCCGGCGGCGGGAGTGCGCCGGTTCTGGACCGATGTGTCGCAGGAGGTGTTGGTGCGGAAGTCGTCCTCCCACACAATGCTCGGGCCTTCCTCACGGGCGGTGTCCACGACGATGTAGTCGTCGTAGGGGAAGTCGGGGTAGGACTTGGCGAGGTCCCGCAGGCCCAGGCACACCGTCGAGGCGACTTCTTGCACCGCCACCCGGGATAGCTTCTGGCCGCTCGCCGCGACGTACACCTCCCCTCTTCGCCTGTGGAAGGTGATGGCACGGTTGAAGTCGGGATAGGCGACGGGATCCAGCCAGGCCCCCGTCCCCATCGCCCCGAAGGCGTCGTTCTCGGCAGGGGTCCTGGCCGACCGCGATTCCTTCCACGCGGTGAGGGACGCCTCGCCCGGATCGTCCGTTGCCGTACCGGCGGGGCTGTGGCTCCGGGCCGCGCTCCGTGCGCTGTTCGTCGCGTCTGCGGTCGGGCCGGGGAGGGCAGGGTCGTCCGTGGAACTCTTCGTCCCGGGGTTGTCGCCCGTCTGGAAGAGAAGAGCGCCCACAAGCGCCCCGCTCAGGGCGGCGGCTCCGACGACCACGGCGATCGTACGGCCACGGCCCTTGCGTCGTCCGGCGGAAGCCCGCCAGGCCGGGTCGTCCAGGGCGGGCATGTCCCACTGGGCTGTCACCAGGTCGTTCACGGCGGTGAGGATGTCCGTGGCCGGGTGCAGAGCCTGGGTTGTCTGGGTGGAGAGCAGCGCCGTGCACTTTTCTGCGAGCATCGCGGCGGAGGGACGGTCGGCGGGTGCTTTCGCCAGTGCGGACGTCACGAGTGCCAGGAGGTCGTCGGGCATGCCCGTGGTGTCGGGCTCGCCCGATATCACGCGGTAGGCGACTGCGTCGGGAGCTCCGGTGCCGAAGGGCAGACGTCCGGTGGCCGCGTAGGCGATCAGGGCTCCCCAGGCGAAGACGTCGCCGGCGGGGCCCGTGATCCCGGTGCGGTAGGCCTCGGGGCTGATCCAGCCGGTGGTGCCGGTCATGACGCCGGTGCGGGTCACCGAGGTGCCGTCCAGGGCGTGGGCGATGCCGAAGTCCAGTACCCGGGGTCCGGAGGGAGAGAGGATGACATTGGCCGGCTTGACGTCGCGGTGGGCCACACCGGCCGAGTGAACGGCTGCCAGTGCGGCCGCGGTTCCGGCCGCGAGAGCGTACAGCCGGGCTCCGCCGAGCGGGCCGTCGACGGTGATGTGCCGTCCGAGGGTGGGGCCGGGGACGTATTCGGTGGCAAGCCACGGGGCGGCGGCATCGGTGTCGGCCGCGAGCAGCGGCACCAGACAGGGACCGGCGACCCGCCGGGTCACCTCGACTTCCCGCCTGAACCGGGCGCGGAACTCGTCGTCGTCGGCCTGCGCGGGATGGATGAGTTTGACGGCGACCCGCCGCCCATCGGGATCCAGGGCCGCGTGGACCGTGCCCATGCCGCCCGAGCCGAGTCGCCCGATGATCCGGTAAGGGCCTATCCGGGCCGGGTCACCAGGCCGTGCGGGGTGGACACGCGTGGGCAACGAGGACTCCCGGAAACAAGATGGAACAGGCCGTGCTGGTCAGGTCCGTAACCTTCCCATGCCGCGATTCCAGGCGACAGCCCTGCCCCTGGTGAGGAAACGCCGGCGCGTCGACTGCCCGCCCCGGCGAGATGCGGAAGGCCGGAATCCAGCCGACTGCCACGGTCCTGCGGCACCGGATTCTCCCGGCAACCCCTGCCTCCGCCCGCCCGCACCCAGCAGGGTCGATCACCACAGCCTCCGCGCCGCCGGCGGCAGCGGCCTTCACAGAGCGCGGTGATTTAACATGATCGGGACGTATGGGTGAATGAGTGCCGGGGGGTACGACGTGGCCGTCTACGAACTCAGGAACCGCCTGGTCGTCGGTATCGCCTCCAGCGCACTGTTCGACCTGGCGGAGGCGGATGCCGTCTTCCGCGATCAGGGAGAGGAGGCCTACCGCGCCTACCAGGAGGAGCACCTGGACGACACGCTGGACAAAGGAGCGGCCTTCCCTTTCATCCGCAGACTGCTGTCCCTGAACGACCTCTCACCCGATGACCCTCTGGTCGAGGTCATCATCCTGTCCCGCAATGATCCCGACACCGGGTTGCGGGTCATGCGGTCCATCCAGTCCCACGAACTGCCCATCAGCCGGGCCGTCTTCATGCAGGGCCGCTCGCCCTACCACTTCATGCCCGCCCTGAACATGTCCCTGTTCCTGTCCGCGAACGAGGACGACGTCCGCGAGGCCGTCGCGCTCGGGCTGCCCGCCGGCCGCGTGCTCGGCCCGGCGGTGGCCGACGAGGACGATGACCAGGACCTGCGGATCGCCTTCGACTTCGACGGAGTCCTCGCCGACGACGCCTCGGAGCAGGTCTACCAGGCCGGCGGCATCGAGGACTTCCGCTTCCACGAATCGGCGAACGCCGCCACCCCGCACGACCCGGGTCCCCTGCGTGACTTCCTCGCGGGCGTCAACCGGCTCCAGCGGCGTGAGGAAGAACAACGGGCACAAGACGCCGACTACAAGATCCGCGTCCACGTCTCCCTCGTCACCGCCCGCAACGCACCCGCTCACGAACGCCCGGTGCGCAGCCTGAAGGACTGGGGTGTGGCCGTCAACGACGCCTTCTTCCTCGGCGGCATAGACAAGAGCACGATCATGGAGGTTCTCAAGCCCCACATCTTCTTCGACGACCAGGTCGGCCACCTGACCGGCACCGCCCGCAGCACGCCCAGCGTGCACATCCCCTTCGGGAAGATCAACGAACCGGACCACCCGGTGACTTAGCAAGCACAACGTTCTCCCCGGGCGGCGGCAGCCGGGACGTCGACAGCAACGTGTGTGGATCGTCGGCGACGACCGTGAGGTGATCGTCATCGACGCCGCGCCCGCGCTCGCGGAGTGCGCCGGTGCCCCGATCCTGCTCCACCCGGACGACCTGCCGCCGTGGAAGCAGACCCACCCCGACAAGGCGCCGGACGTCGAACCGGCCGACGGCCAAGGCCTCACGGTGGCCGGCATCGAGCCGGCCGTGCCGCATACGCCGGGCCATGCGTCCGGCGCGGTCCACCCGTACGCACCGGCCCTGACCGCCCTCTTCGGCGGCGACACCCTGTTCGCCGGTGGGCCGGGTGCGACGGGGCGGTCGTACAGCCACTTCCCGACCGTCATCGAGTCGATCCGGAACCGGCTGCTGAAACTGCCGGGTGACACCGTCGTGCACATCGGACACGGAGGAAGGACCACCGTCGCCGCCGGGGCCCCACACCTCAAGGAGTGGGTCGGGCGCGGTTTCTGACGCCCGATCGCACCCCTCGACCGCCCGCTCCCGGCTCGCGTCCGTCGCGAGCCGATATGGCGGGCTGTTGTTGTTCCCTATGGATCGAGTTCCGTGTTGCGCACCGTGAGGGACGCCTCGGAGTGCCCTGTGGACGCCTTGACAAGGGTTCTGGCCGACCTCAAACTATTGTTGCGCTTACCGCAATTCGTTTCGCTATACGCACCGAGGTGTCATGATGATTCCCGCGTGCCGTCTCGCGGATCTGCCGCGAGGCGAGGCTCACCGGCTCGACATCGATCCGCCGGTCTCGGTCTTCCACACCGAGGACGGCGAACTGTTCGCCATCGACGACACCTGTACCCACCAGGACGCCTCGCTCGCCGACGGCTGGCTGGAGGGCTGCGAGGTGGAATGCCCGCTGCACGCTTCGAAGTTCGACCTGAGGACCGGCGCGGTCGACTCTCCGCCGGCCAGGCTCCCGGTCCGGACGCACGAGGTCGTCGTCGAGGACGGCGTGATCCACGTCCGGTTGTCCGCAGCCGCCCCCAACCTGCCGCCCTGTGGCGCAGCCCGGCTCGCCGGGGGTTCCGGGTGAGGACCGTCGCCGTGGTCGGCGCCTCGCTGGCCGGTCTGTCGGCGGCGCGCTCGCTGCGGAGACAGGGCTATGACGGGCGGCTGGTCGTCATCGGTGACGAACTCCACCGCCCGTACGACAGGCCTCCGCTGTCCAAGGAGTTCCTGGCCGGCACCCTGGGTGAGGCGGATCTCTCGCTGGAGACGGACGGCGAGGACCTGCGGGCGGAGTGGCTGCTCGGCGCTCGTGCCACCGGGCTCGACCGCACCGAGCGCGCCGTCCGGCTCGCCGACGGGCGGGAGGTCCGCGCCGACGGCATCGTCATCGCGACCGGTGCCGCGGCGCGCACTCTGCCGGGGTCCGAAGGCCTGGCCGGAGTGCACACCCTGCGTACCCTGGACGACGCCCGCGCCCTGCGGGACGAACTGGCCCGGGGCGGACGGCTGGTGGTGATCGGTGGCGGCTTCATCGGTGCGGAGGTCGCCTCCACCGCGTACACCCTCGGGCTGGACGCGACGGTCGTCGAGGCGGCCCCGACGCCGCTGGCCGGACCCCTCGGCGCGCGAATGGGCGGCATCGTCTCCGCCCTCCATGTGGACCACGGCGTAAGGCTGTTGTGCGGCGTGGAGGTCAAGGGGCTGAGCGGGGACGAGCGAAGCGAGACGGGGGTCCCCCCGGACGGAGTCCGGGGGAGGGTGGACGCCGTCCTGCTGGAGGACGGCCGCAGCATCCCCGCCGACATCGTCGTCGTCGGCGTCGGCGCGCGTCCGTGCGTCGAGTGGCTGGACGGATCCGGCGTCGACCTCGACAACGGCGTCAAGTGCGGTTCCGACGGCCGCACCAGCCTGGCCGGCGTGGTCGCGGTCGGCGACTGCGCCAACTGGTACGACCCGCGCGCGGGCGCCCATCGTCGCGTCGAGCACTGGACCGGTGCGCGCGAGCGTCCCGATGCCGCCATCGCCACACTGCTGGCGGGCGGTGCGGTGGAACCGGGCGTGCCCCGGCCGCCGTACTTCTGGTCCGACCAGTACGGCGTGAGGATCCAGTTCGCCGGTCACGCGGCGGCCGCCGACAGCGTGACCATCGAGGCGGGTGCCGCGGACGACCGTGACGTCCTGGCCGTCTACCGGCGTGCCGGAGTTCCGGTCGCCGTGCTCGGGATGAACCAGCCTCGGTTGTTCACCCGCCGGCGCAAGCAGCTCGCCGCCGCGAGCTCTTGACACTGCCCTCGAGTCCTTTCATGCTGCGGTTGCGCATGGTGCGCAGTATTGCTCCATATACAACACCGCCCGGAGTCTTTCCTCCTGGCGCGTGAATGGCCCCTCCGCGACGTTTCCCGAGGAGTGCACCGTGACCTCGACCAGCCTGCCGGACAGCCTGATCGCCACCCTCCCCGGCTCCTCCTACACGGATCCGGGGATCTTCGCCCAGGAGCAGGAGCGCATCTTCGAAACGATGTGGTTCTGCGCCGTGCGTTCCTCGGAGCTGGCGAAGCCCGGTGCCTTCCGGACCGTGGAGGTGGGCCGCGAGAGCATCCTGGTGACGCGAGCGCGGGACAACTCCGTACGCGCCTTCTTCAACGTCTGCCGGCACCGCGGTGCCAAGCTCTGCACGGAGGAGTCCGGTGAGGTCAAGCGGGCTTTCCAGTGCCCGTACCACGCCTGGACCTACGACTTGAACGGCAAGCTCGTCGCGGCGCCCAACCTCATGAAGATGCCCGACGTCGGCCGCACGGAGTTCGGCCTGGTCGGCGTGACCACCCGCGAATGGCTCGGCTACGTCTGGGTCTGCCTGGCGGAGAACCCGCCCTCCTTCGAGGACGACGTCATCGGCGAGGTCGTCGGCCGGCTCGGTGACGTGGAGTCGATCGAGCACTACGACATCGACAACCTCGCGGTCGGCAAGCGGATCGTCTACGACGTCAAGGCGAACTGGAAGCTCATCGTCGAGAACTTCATGGAGTGCTACCACTGCGCCACGATCCACCCCGAACTCACCGAGGTGCTCCCCGAGTTCGCCGACGGCTACGCCGCTCAGTACTACGTCGGCCACGGTGCCGAGTTCGGCGAGGAGGTCCAGGGCTTCACCGTCGACGGCTCCGAGGGCCTGGACCGCATACCCGGCGTGTCCGACGACCAGGACCGCCGCTACTACGCGATCACCGTCAAACCGCAGGTCTTCGTCAACCTCGTCCCCGATCACGTGATCTTCCACCGGATGTACCCGATGGCCGTCGACCGCACGATCGTCGAGTGCGACTGGCTCTACCTTCCGCACGTCGTCGAGAGCGGCAAGGACGTCAGCCGGTCCGTGGAGCTCTTCGACCGGGTCAACCGCCAGGACTTCGACGCGTGCGAGCGCACGCAGCCCGGGATGAGCTCCCGGATGTACGCCAAGGGTGGGGTGCTGGTGCCCAGCGAACACCACATCGGCGCCTTCCACGACTGGGTGAACGAGCGCCTCGGCACTGCCCGGCCGTAGTGGGGCGGGTCAGCCCAGGTAGCCCATCCGGTGGCTGATCTCCTCCGCGCCCTTGACCAGCACCGGAGCGAGTTCGTGCAGGCGCTCCTCGGTGAACCGGTACGCGGGTCCGGAGGCACTGAGTGCCGCGATGACCTCGCCGTCGCGGTCGCGCACCGGCGCGGCCATGGCGTGGAGCCCGACCTCCAGCTCCTCCAGGGTCCAGGCGTAGCCGCGCTCCCGGGCCTCGGCGAGGTTCTTCTCCAGCTTCGTCTTCGAGGTCAGGGTGTGCGGGGTCACCTTCTTCAGGCCGGCCTCGGCCAGCAGCGCGGTGCGCTCCTTGGCGGGCAGATGCGCCAGCAGGACCTTGCCGCTGGAGGTGGCGTGCAACGGGGTCAGCTGGCCGACCCAGTTGTGCGCGGTGACGGCCCCCGGGCCGCGTACCTGGTAGAGGTTGATCGCGTAGCGCTCCTGCATCACGGCGATGTTGACGGTCTCACCGATCTCCTCGGCGAGCCGCTCGCAGACCTGGCGGCCCTGCTGGGTGATGTCGATGCGCCCCGTGACCGCGCCGGCCAGACGTACGATGCCGAAGCCGAGGCGGTACTTGCCGCGCTCGCCCGCCTGCTCCACCAGGCCACGCGCCTCCAGGGCGCCGAGCAGCCGGAACGCGGTCGACTTGTGGACATCGATCTCGGCGGCCACCTCGCTGACGCCGGCCTCGCCGCGCTGGGCCAGGATCTCCAGCACGCTGATGGCGCGGTCGACGGACTGCACTCCGCCGGACTGCGGACCTGTCGTTTCAATGTCTGGACTGTAGTTGCTCATAGCGAAACTATACGCGTAGTAAACAACAGCGGCGCAAGTAACGGCGCGGAAACGCGGACCTCACAAGTTGCGTTGCTCGCAACCTGGTGCGTATGGCGGGACTCGTACTAGCATGCCCCGCGTATCTACGGCGCGAGCGAGACGAGGCACCATGGCTCCCTTGCAATACGACTTCGTCATCGTCGGCGGTGGATCCGCCGGCAGCGCACTGGCGAACCGGCTCTCCGCCGACCCGGGCAACCAGGTGCTGGTCCTGGAGGCGGGCCGCCCCGACTACCCGTGGGACGTCTTCATCCACATGCCCGCGGCGCTGACGTATCCGATCGGCAGCCGGTTCTACGACTGGAAGTACGAGTCGGAACCCGAGCCGCACATGGGCGGCCGACGCATCTATCACGCGCGCGGCAAGGTGCTGGGCGGTTCCAGCAGTATCAACGGCATGATCTTCCAGCGTGGCAACCCCATGGACTACGAGCGCTGGGCGGCCGAGGCCGGCATGGAGTCCTGGGACTACGCGCACTGTCTGCCGTACTTCAAGCGGATGGAGAACTGTCTCGCGGCCGAACCCGACGACGAGTTCCGCGGTCACGACGGTCCCCTCGTCCTTGAGCGCGGCCCCGCCACGAACCCGCTGTTCGGCGCCTTCCTCAAGGCCACCCAGGAGGCGGGTCACGCCCCCACCGACGACGTCAACGGCTACCGGCAGGAAGGTTTCGCGCAGTTCGACCGCAACGTCAGCCGCGGCCGCCGGCTGTCGGCCTCGAAGGCGTACCTCAAGCCCGTGAAGAAGCGGCCCAACCTCACCGTCACCACCCGGGCCCTGGTCACCCGCGTCCTCTTCGAGGGCAAGAAGGCCGTCGGTGTCGAGTACCGGCGCCGCGGCAAGGTCCAACAGGTGCGCGCCCGCGAGGTCATCCTCTGCGGCGGCGCGATCAACTCCCCGCAGCTGCTCCAGCTCTCCGGAGTCGGCAACGCCGCCGAACTGTCCGCCCTGGGCATCGACGTCGTCCACGACCTTCCGGGCGTCGGCGAGAACATGCAGGACCACCTGGAGGTGTACATCCAGTACGCCTGCAAGCAGCCCGTCTCCGTGCAGCCGTACATGGCGAAGTGGCGCGCGCCCTTCATCGCCCTGCAGTGGCTCTTCCGCAAGGGCCCTGCCGCGACCAACCACTTCGAGGCCGGCGGCTTCGCCCGCAGCAACGAGGACGTGGACTACCCCAACCTGATGTTCCACTTCCTGCCGGTCGCGGTCCGCTACGACGGCTCCTCGCCGGCCGGCGGCCACGGCTACCAAGTGCACGTGGGGCCCATGTACTCCGACGCCATCGGCTCGGTGAAGATCAAGAGCAAGGACCCGCAGGAGCACCCGGCGCTGCGCTTCAACTACCTGTCCACCGAGCAGGACCGCCGCGAGTGGGTCGAGTCGATCCGGGTCGCCCGCGAGCTCCTCAACCGGCCGGCCCTGGCCCCGTACAACGACGGCGAGATCTCACCAGGACCGGCCGTGGCGAGCGACGAGGAGATCCTCGCCTGGGTCGCCAAGGAGGGCGAGACCGCCCTGCATCCTTCCTGCACCTGCAAGATGGGCACCGACGAGATGTCCGTCGTCGACCCCACCAGCATGCGTGTGCACGGCGTGGAGGGGCTGCGCGTCGTCGACGCGTCGGTGATGCCCTACGTCACCAACGGCAACATCTACGCGCCGGTGATGATGATCGCGGAGAAGGCGGCCGACCTCATCCTCGGCAAGGAGCCGCTGCCCGCCTCCAAGGCCGCCTACTACCGGTACCGGGATGCCCGGAAGTAGGGCCGGGCGGACGTCGGACGCCACAGGATTCCGGGCACTGCTGTCGAGTGTCCGCTACGAGGTGCTCCCCGCGAGGACGACCGAGGACAAGGTCCTCGCCCATGTACCGCGCGACGTCGTCGTCACCGTGACGGCGTCGCCGGTCAAGGGCCTGGAGCCGACGCTCGGCCTCGTCGGCCGGCTGGCGGCGCACGGATACCGCGTCGTCCCGCACGTGCCCGCGCGGCTGCTGCGGGACGACGCGCATCTGAAGGAGGTCGTCGACCGGCTCCGGGAGGCGGGTGTCGACGACGTCTTCGTCCCGGCCGGCGACGCCGATCCTCCGGCCGGGGCCTTCGACGGGGCGCTACCCGTGCTGCGCAGGCTGAGCGAGCGGGGCAGCCCGTTCGCGCGCGTCGGCATCACCGGTTATCCGGAGAGCCATCCGCTCATCCACGACGACCTGACCATCCAGGCCATGTGGGACAAGCGCGCGCACGCCACGTACATCGTGAGCAACCTCTGCTTCGATCCGCGCGTGCTGGGTGACTGGGTCGGCCGCATACAGCGTCGCGGCGTCGTCCTGCCCGTCCACGTGGGCGTGGCGGGACCCGTGCAGCGGGCGAAGCTGCTGGCCCTGGCGACGAAGATCGGGGTGGGGGAGTCGACGCGCTTCCTCACCGAGCACGCCTCGTGGTTCCTGCGGTTCGCGACCCCGGGCGGCTACTCGCCCGACCGGCTGCTCGCCCGCGGTGGGAAGGCGCTGACCGCGCCCTCGGCCGGGGTGGCGGGCCTGCACGTGTTCACGTTCAACCAGATCGCCGAGACCGAACGGTGGCGCCGCGCGCTGCTGGACCGGTTGAGCGACTGAACCGATCTCCGGAGCGGGTCACCTCCTCCAGGAGGACGCCCGGGTTCGTATACGACGGTGGCGGGGCCGGAATCCGGCCCCGCCCCCTCATGCCGCAGTGCTCAGCGGAAGACCACCGTGCGGTTGCCGTCCACCATGACGCGGTTCTTGCTGTGCCACTTCACCGCGTGCGCGAGTGCCTGTGTCTCCACGTCCCGTCCGACCGTGACCAGGTCCCCGGGGTCGGTAGCGGGCCGGCACCGCGAGGCCGATCTCCAGGTTGTGGACCAGCTCCAGCAGGCGCGCCTCGGCTTCGGCGACAGGGTCGAATCGGTAACGCAGAGTTTTCGCGTTTGCGTCAGGGTCGGAGACGTCGAAGTGAACCCTCATGAAGAAACGGCCCTGGAGCCGATCGTCGAGTTGCCGGCTCTCCAGGACGTTTCCCGAGTTCCTGACGACTTGGTGGGGCTGGATCGGGCCATCGGTCAAGAGAGTTGGGGCGATGGGCCCTTGCGAAATCGTCATCCGCCAACCCCTTGACGTAGGTCTGTGGCGTTCGCCATGGTGTTCCACCACAAGCAATTGAATGCACGATGCGCAACGCCGTAACAGCTGAAGGGCTTGGCGAGTGGCAGACCTGTACGTGGCTGGGGAATGGCGCGACGCGGTGGCCGGTGGGCGCCGGGAGATCCGCTGTCCCGCTGACGGTGCGCTTGCCGCGATCGTGTCCGAGGCGACGCGTCCCGATACCGAGGCGGCTATCGCGGCGGCCCGCCGGGCCTTCGACGAAGGTCCCTGGCCGCACACTCCCGAGCGGGAGCGCGGTGCGCTGCTGCTGCGCACCGCCGACCTCGTCGAGCGCGACGCCAAGGAGTTCGCCCGCGCCGAGTCGCTGGACACCGGCAAGCGGCTGGTGGAGAGCGAGTACGACGTCGCCGACGTCGTCTCCTGCTTTCGCTACTACGGCGGGATCGCCGGCACGGACGCCGGCCGGGTGATCGACACCGGTCGTGATGACGCCGTCAGCCGTGTCGTGTACGAACCGATCGGCGTGTGCGGGCTCATCACCCCTTGGAACTACCCTCTGCTGCAGGCCGGTTGGAAGGTCGTCCCGGCGCTTCTCGCGGGCAACACGATCGTCCTCAAGCCCAGTGAGCTCACCCCCTCCACCTCGATCCTGCTGATGCGGGCACTGGAGGAGGCCGGGCTCCCGGCCGGCGCCGCCAATCTCGTCCTGGGCACGGGCCCCGAGGCGGGCGCACCGCTCTGCGAGGACCCGGCCGTCGACATGGTCTCCTTCACCGGAGGCCTGGAGACCGGCAAGCGCATCATGGCCACCGCCGCCGCGACCGTGAAGAAGGTCGCGCTGGAGCTCGGCGGCAAGAACCCCAACGTGATCTTCGCCGACGCCGACTTCGAGACGGCCGTCGACTTCGCCCTCACGGCCGTCTTCCTGCACTCGGGCCAGGTCTGCTCGGCAGGCGCCCGGCTGATCGTCGAGGACTCGGTCCATGACGCCCTGGTCGACGAGGTCGTCCGTCGCGCCCGGCGGATCCGGCTGGGCGGGCCCTTCGACCCCGAGGCCGAGACCGGCGCGCTGATCTCCGCGCGGCACCGGGAGAAGGTCGAGGCGTATGTCGCGGCCGGCCTCGCGGAGGGTGCCGTACTGCGCTGCGGCGGCGAACGGCCGGGCGATCCCGCCCTCGCGGACGGTTACTACTACCCGCCGACCGTGCTCGACGCGTGCACCCAGGACATGCGGGTGGTGCACGAGGAGTCCTTCGGACCCGTGCTGACCGTCGAGCGCTTCACCGACGAGGACGACGCCGTACGCATCGCCAACGACACCGAGTACGGACTCGCCGGAGCCGTCTGGACCCAGGACGCCGGGAAGGCCCAGCGGGTCGCCCGGCGACTGCGCCACGGCACGGTGTGGATCAACGACTACCACCCCTACGTGCCGCAAGCGGAATGGGGTGGCTTCGGGCACTCGGGCGTGGGCAGGGAGCTGGGACCGACCGGTCTTGACGAGTACCGAGAGCCCAAGCACATCTGGCAGAACATCCGACCCCGGCCGCAGCACTGGTTCCGCGGCTGAACGCCGAAGAGAGGTCGATCGTGACCCCAGCACAGGCTGAGGTGCCGCAGCGGCGCGCCACGCCCCAGGACTCGGCCCCCACTCCGGTCATATCCGTGCGCAAGCTGTGGAAGGTGTTCGGGCCGAAGGCGGACCAGGTACCGAACTCCGAGGAGCTGTGCGGGCTCACCCGTCGCGAGCTGATGGACCGCACCGGATGCACCGCTGCCGTACGCGATGTGAGCTTCGAGGTCTCGCCCGGCGAGGTCTTCGTCGTCATGGGCCTGTCCGGCTCCGGGAAGTCCACCTTGGTGCGATGTCTGACCCGGCTGATCGAACCCACCGCGGGGGAGATCGTCTTCGAGGGCGAGGACATCCGCGACGCGGACGACAAGCGCCTGCGCGAACTGCGCCGCCGCAAGTTCTCCATGGTCTTCCAGCACTTCGGGCTGCTGCCGCACCGAAGGGTCGTCGACAACGTGTCGTTCGGCCTGGAGATCCGCGGCATGAGCAAGGCCGAGCGGACCAGGCGGGCGCTCGAGGTCGTCGAACTGGTCGGCCTCTCCGGCTACGAGAACTCCTACCCCGACCAGCTCTCCGGCGGTATGCAGCAGCGCGTCGGACTTGCCCGGGCGCTGGCCGGCGACCCGGACGTACTCCTCTTCGACGAACCGTTCTCGGCTCTCGACCCGCTGATCCGCCGGGACATGCAGAACGAGGTCATCCGGCTGCACCACGAGGTCGGCAAGACGATGGTGTTCATCACCCACGACCTCTCCGAGGCGCTCAAGCTGGGTGACCGCATCCTCATCCTGCGCGACGGCAGAACGGTCCAGTGCGGCACCGGTGACGAGCTGGTCGGCGCCCCCGCCGACGACTACGTACGCGAGTTCGTCAAGGACGTGCCGCGCGGCGACGTACTCACCCTGCGCTGGATCATGCGCGCGCGGGAGGACGGCGACGAACTGGACGGCCCCGAGCTGGGCCCGGACGTCGTGGTGAAGGAGGCCACCCGGACGGTGCTCACGGCCGACAAGCCCGTCAAGGTCGTCGAGAACGGCAAGCTGCTCGGCATCGTCGGCGACGAGGAGATCCTCGCGGTGGTCGCCGGGCAGGAAGGCGGCGCGTGATGACCGTCGCCGTCGAGAAATCCCGGAAACCCGGAGAAGCAGAGGCCGTGGAGCCGACCGCGCCCGCCGAGGGCGCGCGCAAGGTCAGCCGGCCCATGGTGATCGGCGCGATCATCGTCGTCTGGCTGGTGCTGTTCGCCGTCCTGCGCGGAAAGCAGACCCTGCCGCTGGCGGCGGCGGATCTGACCGGTCTGCACCGGTGGATCAACGACTTCAACGACTCCATCGGCGCCGATCGCAACTCCAACCCGCTCTTCCTGTACTTCTTCAACGAGATCCGGCTGGTCATCGACAACCTGGTGACCTTCGTCCAGCACCTGATCTCCCAGCCGTCCGGGGCCCGCCCGGTCCCGCAGGTCGGCTGGCTCGGCGTCGTCGGCATCGCCGGGTACGTCTCCTGGGCCGTGGGGAACTGGCGGGTCGCGCTGCTGGCCGTGGCGGGCTTCACCTTCTTCGGGCTGCAGGGGTTGTGGCAGGAGAGCATGGACACCCTCGCCCTGACCCTCTCCGCGGTGTTCGTGGCCCTGCTGTTCGCGATCCCGCTCGGGGTGTGGGCCGGACTGTCGGACCGGTTCAACCGGATCATGACGCCCTTCCTGGACTTCATGCAGACGATGCCGGCCTTCGTCTACCTGGCACCGCTGACCCTGTTCTTCCTCATCGGCGGAGCGTCCGCCACCATCGCCACCGTGATCTACGCGGCCCCGCCGACGATCCGCATCACCGCGCACGCCATCCGCAACGTGCCGAGGACGGCCGTCGAGGCGGCCGAGTCCCTGGGCGCCACCCGCCGTCAGTCCCTGCTCAAAGTCCTGCTGCCGATGTCCAGGCGGACCGTGGTGATGGGTGTCAACCAGACCATCATGGCCGCCTTGGCCATGGTGACCGTCGCGGCCCTGATCAACGCGCCGGGTCTCGGCGTGAACGTCCTCCAGGCACTGCAGTCGCTCGACGTCGGCACGGCCTTCAACGCGGGTCTCGCCATCGTGGTCATGGCGATCGTCCTGGACCGGGTCACGACCGCGGCCGGCGCCCGCGAGGAGAGCGCGCGGCGTTCCAGGAACCGCTTCGTGAAGTGGCGGCGGCCACTGCTGGGCGCGGGCGCCGTGGTCACGGCGGTCCTGGTCCACCTGTCGCACACCTATCTGTGGGCGGCGGACTTCCCCGGCGACGGCACGATCGGCCACCACATCGCGAGTGCGGCGGACACCGCGGCCAACTGGGCGCAGGACAACCTGTCGGGTCTGACCAACGCCTTCCGCGACGCCGTCACCAACGGCCTGCTCAACCCGTTCCAGACGCTGCTCACCGACTCCCCGTGGTGGCTCGTCGGCACGGTGCTGGTCGCACTGGGCGTGCTGTTCGGCAGCTGGAAGACCGGGGTCACCACGGCCGTGTGCGTGGGCCTGCTGGTCGGTACGGGTGTGTGGTCGGACGGCATGACGACGCTGGCCTCGACGCTCGTCGCCACGGTGCTGGTGATGGTGCTCGGCATCGTCTTCGGCGTGTGGATGGGGCGCAGCACGCTCGTGGACCGGCTGATCCGGCCCACCCTGGACGCGGCCCAGGTCATGCCGCCGTTCGTCTATCTCGTGCCGTTCCTCGCGCTGTTCGGTGCCACCCGCTTCACGGCCATCGTCGCCGCGATCGTCTACGGCGCGCCGGTCGCCATGAAGATCATCGCCGACGGGATCCGGGCCGTGCCCGAGACCACCGTGGAGGCGGCCACCTCCGCCGGGTGCAACACCTGGCAGATCATCACCAAGGTTCAACTGCCGATGTCGCGCAGTGCCCTGACGCTCGCGACCAACCAGGGCCTGATCTACGTGCTGTCGATGGTCGTCGTGGGCGGCCTGGTGGGAGCAGGGGCCCTCGGCTACGACGTCGTGGCCGGATTCTCGCAGGGAGAGCTGTACGGCAAGGGGCTGGCGGCGGGGTTCGCCATCGTCCTGCTCGGAGTCATGTTCGACCGGATCACTCAGGCAGCGGCGCGTCGCGCGGCCACTTAAGGAGCACGACACCATGGCAAGACACTGGCGAGCCGGCGCGGCCGGCCTGGCCGTCCTCGGCCTCACCCTCACCGCGTGCGGCGGGGCGAAGGTCGGCGACTCCTCCTCGGGTTCGAACAGCACGGGCAGCTCGGGCAAGTGCGGCACGTTCAACCTCGCGGTCAACCCCTGGGTGGGCTACGAGGCCGACGCGGCGGTCGTCGCGTACGTCGCCGAGCACAACCTCGGCTGCAAGGTCGACAAGAAGAACCTGAAGGAAGAGATCTCCTGGCAGGGCTTCGGCACCGGCGAGGTCGACGCCGTCCTGGAGAACTGGGGCCACGACGACCTGAAGAAGAAGTACATCACCCAGCAGAAGACCGCCGTCGAGGCAGGCGAGACCGGCAACAAGGGCATCATCGGCTGGTACGTGCCGCCGTGGCTGGCCAAGGCGCACCCCGACATCCTCGACCACAAGAACCTGAACAAGTACGCGTCGAAGTTCAAGACGTCCGAGTCGGGCGGCAAGGGACAGCTCCTCGACGGCGACCCGTCGTACGTCACGAACGACGCGGCCCTGGTGAAGAACCTGAAGCTGGACTTCAAGGTGGTGTACGCGGGCAGCGAGACCGCGCTCATCCAGTCCTTCCGGGACGCCGAGAAGAACAAGAAGTGGGTGATCGGCTACTTCTACGAGCCGCAGTGGTTCCTGTCCGAGGTGCCGCTGAAGAAGGTCTCCCTGCCGAAGTACACGACCGGCTGTGACGCCGTCGCGGAGAAGGTCGCCTGCGACTATCCCGTCTATGACCTGGACAAGATCGTCAGCTCGAAGTTCGCCAAGTCGGGCAGCCCCGCCTACGGCCTGGTGAAGAACTTCAACTGGACGAACGAGGACCAGAACACGGTCGCCAAGTACATCGCCCAGGACAAGCTGTCCGCCGAGGCGGCGGCGAAGAAGTGGGTGGACGCCAACAAGGACAAGGTGGACGCCTGGATCAAGTAGGCCGAGGCCACAGGCCGGTCGGACATGCCCGGCGGGCGGTGCGTGCAGGTGCGCGCCGCCCGCCGGGCATTGCCGTGTTCCGGGCGGTGTTTCGGCCTGTTCTCCGACGTCACGGCCCCCTTGACACCCCATCCCCGCGGCGGGCACATTGAGTTGCGCAACCTGAACTGTGTTGCGCAGGCGGCAACTCGACGGTTTTGATTTCGGAGGTGCGGCGATGGCGGGACCCCGAGTGGTGATCATCGGAGCAGGCGTCGTGGGAGCGGCCCTCGCCGACGAGATCTCCGCGCGCGGCTGGACCGAGGTGACCGTGGTCGACCAGGGCCCGCTGCCGGCCACCGGGGGATCGTCGTCGCACGCCCCGGGCCTGGTCTTCCAGACGAACTCTTCCAAGACCATGACCGAGTTGGCCCGCTACACGGTCGAGAAGTTCTGTTCCCTCGACGTCGACGGCGAGCCCTGCTTCCTGCAGGTCGGCGGCCTCGAAGTGGCGACCACCCCCGAGCGCGTCGCCGAGCTGCACCGCCGCCACGGCTGGATCACCGCCTGGGGTATCGAGGCCCGGATGCTGAGCCCCGAGGAGTGCGTCGAGCAGCACTCGCTCGTCAACCCGGACAAGGTCCTCGGCGGCCTCCTCGTCCCGACCGACGGCCTCGCCAAGGCCGTCCTCGCGGTGGAGGCGCAGATCCGCCGGGCCACCGGGCGCGGCGTACGCTTCCTCGCCCGCCACGAGGTCCTCGACGTCCGGCAGAGCGAGGGCCGCGTCACCGGAGTCCTCACCGACCAGGGGGAGATCCCCGCCGACCTCGTCGTGTGCTGCGCCGGTATCTGGGGCCCGAGGATCGCCCGCATGGTCGGCATGAACCTCCCGCTCACCCCGCTCGGCCACCAACTCGCCTGGACCGGCCCGGTACCGGCGCTCGCGGGCCAGACCGAGGAGGCGGTGCGCCCGATCCTGCGCCACCAGGACGCCGACCTCTACTACCGCGACCGCTTCGACGGCATCGGCATCGGCTCCTACGGTCACCGCCCGATGCCCGTCCGTGTCGACGACATCCTGTCCGTGGACGAGGCCGACGAGATGCCGTCGGTCCTGAAGTTCACCGAGGACGACTTCGAGGACGCCTGGACCGAGACCCGGTCCCTGCTCCCCGCGACGCGCGAGGCCAAGATCGAGGAGGGCATCAACGGCCTGTTCTCCTTCACCACCGACGGCCAGCCGCTCCTCGGCGAGTCCCCGGACGTCAAGGGCTTCTGGGTCGCCGAGGCCGTCTGGGTCACCCACTCCGCCGGTGTCGGCCGGGCCATGGCCGAATGGCTGGTCGACGGCCACTGCTCGTCCTTCGACCTGCACGAGTGCGACGTCAACCGTTTCGAACCGCACCAGCTCGCCCCCGAGTACGTCCTGGCCCGCGGCTGCCGGAACTTCGTCGAGGTCTACGACATCCTCCACCCGCTCCAGCCGTCCGGGGACCCGCGCCCGATCCGCACGAGCCCCTTCCACGCCCGCCAGCAGGAGCTGGGCGCCTTCTTCCTGGAGGCGAACGGCTGGGAGCGCCCCCAGTGGTACGAGGCCAACGCGACCCTGCTGGAGGGCCGTTCCATCCCGACCCCGAACGACTGGGCCGCGCGCTCCTGGTCCCCGATCGTCGGCGCCGAGGCGCAGGCCACCCGCGAGAGCGTCGCGATGTACGACATGACGGCCCTCAAGCGCCTCGAGGTCACAGGTCCCGGTGCCGCCGCCTTCCTGGAGGGGTTGTCCACCGGCAAGGTCGACAAGTCCGTCGGCTCCGTCACGTACACCCTGCTTCTGGACCACGACGGCGGTATCCGCAGCGATGTCACCGTCGCCCGGCTGGCCCGCGACCTCTTCCAGGTCGGCGCCAATGGCAACCTGGACCTCGACTGGTTCACCCGCCACCTCCCCGCCGACGGCACGGTCCAGGTCCGTGACATCACCCCGGGCACCTGCTGCGTCGGCCTGTGGGGCCCGCTCGCACGCAAGGTCCTGGGGCCCCTCACCGATGAGGACTTCTCCAACGACGGCCTGAAGTACTTCCGCGCCAAGCGCGCCCACATCGGCTCCGTCCCCGTCACCGCGATGCGCCTCTCCTACGTCGGCGAGCTGGGCTGGGAGCTGTACACCACCGCCGACCTGGGCCGGAAGCTGTGGGACACCCTGTGGCAGGCGGCCGAGCCGCTGGGCGGCGTCATCGCCGGGCGCGGCGCCTTCAACAGCCTCCGGCTGGAGAAGGGCTACCGATCCTTCGGCACCGACATGACCTACGAGCACGACCCCTACGAAGCCGGCCTGGGCTTCGCCGTCAGGCTCGACAAGGGCGACTTCATCGGCAAAGCCGCCCTTGAGCGCCGTAGGACCGACGTCCGCCGCAAGCTGACCTGCCTCACCATCGACGACCCGCGGTCCGTCGTCATGGGCAAGGAACCGGTGTACGACGGTGACCGCGCCGCCGGCTACGTCACCAGTGCCGCTTACGGCTACACGATCGGCAAGGGCATCGCGTACGCCTGGCTCCCGGCGGAACTCGCCACCCCCGGCACCACCGTGCACATCGGCTACTTCGACCGGCGCGTCGAGGCGGTCGTCGCCGAGGAGCCGCTGTTCGACCCGACCATGTCCCGACTCCGTGGCTGAGCATCGACTTCGAGACAAGTCGACTCCGAGACAAAGAGCACTGCCGGTGACCGCTCAGCCGCCGGACGGCAAGGCGACCGCCGCCGCGCCGATCGCCGGAGCACGGGTATGCGTGATCGGCCGTCGAAGCCGCGGAGAGGAACGCGAACGCCGTATGAACGTGACGGTCCCCGAGCACCCGCTGCATCCGTTC
This sequence comes from Streptomyces sp. NPDC002698, assembly GCF_042888945.1. Taxonomy (NCBI): domain Bacteria; kingdom Bacillati; phylum Actinomycetota; class Actinomycetes; order Kitasatosporales; family Streptomycetaceae; genus Streptomyces; species Streptomyces sp. NPDC002698. The sequence goes on along the minus strand of NZ_JBIAQM010000057.1, from coordinate 1,769 downwards.
CTCCCAGAAGACGGAGACGCCCGATGAGCCCCCTCACCCCAGGCGCCGACCTCCCGGACCACCCGGATTTCCTCTGGCGCACACCCGAGCCGAAGCGTTCGTACGACGTGGTGATCGTGGGCGGCGGCGGCCACGGCCTCGCCACCGCCCACTACCTGGCGAAGAACCACGGCATCACCGACGTCGCCGTGCTGGAGAAGGGCTGGCTGGCGGGCGGCAACATGGCCCGCAACACCACCATCATCCGCTCCAACTACCTGTGGGACGAGAGCGCCGGCATCTACGAGCACGCCCTCAAGCTGTGGGAGGGACTCGCGGAGGAGCTCGACTACCCGATCCTCTTCTCCCAGCGCGGTGTGCTGAACCTCGCCCACAGCCTCCAGGACGTCCGCGACAGCGTGCGCCGCGTCGAGGCGAACCGCCTCAACGGCGTGGACGCGGAATGGCTCGACGCGGACGGCGTCAAGGAAATCTGCCCGATCGTCAACATCTCGCCGGACGTGCGCTATCCGGTCCTGGGCGCCACCTACCAGCCGCGCGCCGGCATCGCCAAGCACGACCACGTGGCCTGGGGCCTGGCCCGCTCGGCGGACGCCGCCGGCATCGACATCGTCCAGAACTGCGAGGTCACCGGCCTGGAGCTGGTCGGCAACCGCGTGGTCGGTGTCCGGACGAACCTCGGCCCCATCGCGGCGGGCAAGGTCGCGCTCTGCTCGGCGGGCCACACCTCGGTCCTCGCCGCCATGGCGGGCATCGAACTCCCCGTCCAGAGCCATCCGCTGCAGGCGCTCGTGTCGGAGCTGCTGGAGCCGGTGCACCCGACGGTCGTCATGTCCAACGCGGTCCACGTGTACGTCAGCCAGGCCCACAAGGGCGAGCTGGTGATGGGCGCGGGCATCGACGCGTACAACTCCTACACCCAGCGCGGCGCCTTCCGCATCATCGAAGAGCAGATGTCCGCGGCCCTCGAGCTCTTCCCGGTCTTCGCCCGCGCCCACGTGCTGCGCACCTGGGGCGGCATCGTGGACGTCAGCCCCGACGCCTCACCGATCGTCGGGCTCAGCCCCGTCGACCATCTCTACCTCAACTGCGGCTGGGGCACGGGCGGCTTCAAGGCCACGCCGGGCGTGGGCTGGGTCTACGCCCACACCATCGCCCACGACACCCCGCACACCCTCAACGCCCCCTTCTCGCTCGACCGTTTCACCACCGGCGCGCTCGTCGACGAGCACGGCGCCGCCGCGGTGGCCCACTAGGGAGCCCGATCATGCTGCTCATCCCCTGCCCGTGGTGCGGGCCCCGCGACGAGGCCGAGTTCCACTACGGCGGCCAGGCCCACGTGCCCTACCCCCAGGATCCCTCGGCCCTCACCGACGAGGAGTGGGCCCGCTATCTGTTCTTCCGCGACAACCCGAAGGGCCCGTTCGCCGAGCGCTGGAGTCACGCGGCGGGCTGCCGCAAGTGGTTCAACGCGGTACGGGACACGGCCACGAACGAGATCCTGGCGGTGTACCCGGCGGGTGAGGAACGCCCGGCGACGCCCGGGCCCCGCCCGGTGCGCTCGGCCTGTCCGGGGGCACCCCCTCCGGGGGAGTCCGAGGACAAGACCCCTTCACCACCGACGGCGGTGAAGGGGACGGAGCCCCTTCAGGACGGGACGGGTGGGAGCGGAGGCGGCACCGAGTACCAGGGGGGGGGGGGGGGGGGGGGGGGGGGCGGGGGGCGCCGGGCGCGGCGGGGGCGCGCGGAGGCCCGGCCGACCAAACACA
>NZ_JBIAQM010000056.1:0-38249 GCF_042888945.1 Streptomyces sp. NPDC002698 | reverse complement strand
GCCGGTACATCGATGCCCGTCGCCACCGACGCCCACCCCTCACCCAACGGCGACGGGCTGATGCACCGGCACGGCCCCGACCCACCCACCGAACCCGCACCGCACCGCGAACGTCTTCGCGGCCGGCGCCCTGATCCGCCTGGCCGGAGCAGCGGTGATCACGACACCCCACGGGGCGGCAACCGACCCCCACCTATCCTGGCCGGAGACACCGCAGAGACCGAAGACACGCAGACACCGCAGACACCGCCAAGGAGCAGCCGTATGACCCCCGCCGCCGCGTCCCGTATCGCCGTCATCACCGGTGCAAGCAGCGGAATCGGCGCCGCGACGGCCCGGCAGCTCGCGGCCGAGGGCTACCGCGTCGTCCTCACGGCCCGCCGCAAGGACCGCATCGAGGCGCTGGCGGAGGAGATCACCGCGGCGGGCGGCCAGGCGACCGCGTACGCCCTGGACGTCACGGACCGCACCGCGGTCGACGAGTTCGCGACGGCGTTCAAGACGATCGGCGTGCTGGTCAACAACGCGGGCGGCGCACTCGGCGCCGATCCGATCGCGACGGGCGACCCGGCCCAGTGGCGCCAGATGTACGAGACGAACGTCATCGGCACCCTGAACATCACCCAGGCCCTCCTCCCGGCGCTCACCGCCAGCGGCGACGGCACGGTCGTCGTCCTGTCCTCCACGGCGGGCCACGGCACGTACGAGGGCGGCGGCGGCTACGTGGCCGCCAAGCACGCCGAACACGTGCTCGCGGAGACGCTGCGCCTGGAGATCGTCGGTACGCCGGTCCGGGTCATCGAGGTGGCCCCCGGCATGGTCAAGACCGAGGAGTTCGCCCTCACGCGCTTCGGCGGCGACACCGAGAAGGCGGCCAAGGTCTACGCCGGCGTCGCCCAGCCGCTCACCGCCGACGACGTCGCCGAGACCATCACGTGGGCCGTCACCCGCCCCAGCCACGTGAACATCGACCTGCTCGTGGTCCGCCCCCGAGCCCAGGCGTCGAACACGAAGGTCCACCGGGAACTGTGACAACGGACCAGTCACCTCCACCCCAGCCGCCGAAGCCACCACCCCCGGCCGGCGAACAGGCCCGCCTGGCCCTGGAGAAGAAGCGCGAACGGTACGTCTGGTACTACCTCGCGTACTTCCTCTTCGGCATCCACATCGTGGCCTTCGTCATGATCTACGCGGTCCTGTCAACGAAGTGACCCACCACCCGAGGACAACACCCCACCTCAGCAGCCCGGCACATAGCTCACACGGGTGAAGTCGGTCGATCACCCGCACGCCTTCCGAACGCCCGACCTAGGCTCGCGCCACAACATCAAACACGACGGCCCTCGGCCGGGACTGCCATCCCGGCCAAGGGCCTGACCAGCACGGAAGTGAGCCTTCCTGGTGGCTGAACGCGAGCCTAACGCGCTCCCCTGCGCTCCGGACGAAACCCGCAGCACGACAACAGAGTTCATGGATCTCGAAGTCCCCGACTACGCCTACATGTTCGGCTTCCTGCAAGCCGACGGACACCTCTCCAAGGGAACAGGCCAGAAAGGGCGCATGACCGTCGAGCTCAGCGCCCGCGACATCGGCATTCTGCGTGAGTTCCAACGCCTGACCCCGTACAACAGCAACATCAGCGAACGCACCCGGTCGACCAACTTCGCCGCCAGCCACACGTCCGCGATCTGGAGCCTGTGCGCCCTCGAAGCAAGGACGAAACTGAACGAACTCGGCCTGCCGTACGGCCGCAAGTCCAGGATCATCACGCCCCCTCGCGTCCCCTTCTCGCAACGCGACTATCTCCGAGGAGTGATCGACGCGGACGGCTCAGTGGGCTTCACCGCCAAGGGCTTTCCCTTCATCTCCCTCACCACGGCCAGCGCCGCCATCGGTGCCTATCTGTGTTTCTACGCGGGCAGGATCACCGGTGCCGAACGGTCTCTCAAGCGCAATGCCCGCGACGGCATCTTCAACATCCTGTACACGAAGGAAGCGGCCCAGGAACTGGGCGCCCATCTCTACTACCCGGGCTGCCTGTCACTGGACCGCAAGCGGACTGCCGCCGAGTCTCTCTCTACTTGGTCTCGCCCGGCCGACATGCGCGTAGCGCCCGATCGTCGTCGCTGGACACCATCGGAAGACCGACTGCTTCTGGCACTGAACAACGACGCCACGGCCGCCAAGGAACTCGGCAGGACCGAGAAGAGCTGTTGCGTCCGCCTTTGGCGCCTGCGGACCGGCAAGACACCTCTTCCGGCAGACGCCTGACCGACCGAACGGCGAGGCCCCGGACGGGGCCTCGCCGGCATCAGCCCTTCACACAGATGAACTGCTTCAGCTTCGCCACGACCTCCACGAGGTCGCGCTGCTGCTCCATCACCTGCTCGATCGGCTTGTACGCACCCGGGATCTCATCCACGACGCCGGAGTCCTTGCGACACTCCACACCCCGCGTCTGCTCCTCCAGATCCTTCGTCGTGAACCGGCGCTTCGCGGCGTTCCGGCTCATGCGCCGGCCCGCGCCGTGCGAGGCCGAGTTGAAGGCCTTCTCGTTGCCGAGGCCCTTCACGATGTACGAGCTGGTGCCCATCGAACCCGGAATGATTCCGAACTCCCCGCGGCCGGCGCGAATCGCACCCTTGCGCGTGACGAGCAGGTCCATGCCCTCGTACCGCTCCTCCGCCACGTAGTTGTGGTGGCAGGAGATCTCCGCCTCGAAGGTCGGCTTCGCCTTCTTGAACTCCTTGCGGACCACGTCCTTGAGGAGCGCCATCATGAGCGTGCGGTTGTACTTCGCGTACTCCTGGGCCCAGAACAGGTCGTTGCGGTACGCCGCCATCTGGGGCGTGTCAGCGACGAACACGGCGAGGTCCCGGTCGACCAGGCCCTGGTTGTGCGGGAGCTTCTGCGCGACACCGATGTGATACTCGGCCAGCTCCTTGCCGATGTTTCGGGACCCGGAATGGAGCGTAAGCCAAACAACACCCTCAGAATCGAACAAGAGTTCGATGTAGTGATTTCCCGCGCCTAGTGTTCCCATCTGCTTCACAGCCCGCTCCTGGCGGAACTTCACCGCATCCGCGACCCCGTCGAACCGCCCCCAGAAGTCGTCCCAGCCGGCGGTGGCCAGGCCGTGGAAGCCGTCCGGGGTGACCGGGGAGTCGTGCATGCCCCGGCCGACCGGGATCGCCTGCTCGATCTTCGAGCGGAGCCGCGAGAGGTCGCCGGGCAGGTCGTTGGCGGTGAGGGAGGTCTTGACCGCGGACATTCCGCAGCCGATGTCGACACCCACCGCCGCCGGGCACACCGCGTCCCGCATCGCGATCACGGAGCCGACCGTCGCGCCCTTGCCGTAGTGAACGTCCGGCATGACGGCGAGGCCCTTGATCCAGGGAAGGGTCGCCACGTTCTGGAGCTGGCGGAGCGCGACGTCCTCGACCGAGGCCGGGTCGGTCCACATGCGGATGGGTACCTGCGCCCCCGGCATCTCTACGTACGACATATCGTCCTCTATCCCCAGAAAAACAGCAGAAGTCTTAAATCGCAAAACCGGCGCCTAGGTCGACGTATGGGACAACGGACCGGCGTCCACGGCTGTGCGTGCGATACACATTGTCTCCAGGGGTCGCCCTCCCGCGGCAACCGAATAACCACAGGACACCCGGGCCGAAGCGCCGTCGGGAACCGTCGAGAGGAGCCTGACCGTGCAGCGGAAGGCGTATGTATCTGGCGCCGCCGTGCTCCTCGCGGCAGTGCTGGCGGGCTGCACGGGCGGTTCCGGCGTGGGGAGTTCGGCTCCGGACTCCAAGGGCGGCGACACGGGCACGACGGCCGCGGTGGCCCAGCCCGGCAAGTACCGCACCCTCCCGGAGGCGTGCGGCGCGGCCGATCGCGACACGCTCGACGCGCTGCTGCCCGGCATCCAGGAGACGACCGACGAGACCCAGCAGGAGAAGGCGTACGCGGGCGAGGCCACGCTCACGTACGACACGGACCGGCGCGACGGCTGCGACTGGAAGGTGGCCTCCGCCGCCGCCACCGATCACCTCTTCGTCGACTTCGAGCGCGTGGTCTCGTACGACAACACGGTGAGCGACGAGAGCAAGGCCGAGGAGCTCTACGCCGCCAGGCAGACGGCGGCCGACCTCCCGGAGCCCGCCGCGTCCGCGTCCGGCGGCGCCACCCCGAGCCCGAGCGGCAGCACCGTCGGCCCGACCGACGTCGCCGACGGTGCCGCCGGCGACGACGCCTCCGGCGCCCCTTCCTCCCCCGCCTCCCCCTCCGCCTCGCAGCCCCCGGCCGATCTCCAGCCGCGCGTACTGGACGACCTCGGCGACGAGGCGTTCCTCGACGACAAGCTGAGCACCGGCTCGTCGACGGCTCAGCAGCGCACGGTGACTGTGGTGTTCCGCACGTCCAACGTGATCGTGACGATCGAATACTCCGAGCAGCCGACGACTTCCGCGAACACCCCCGACAGCAAGGAAATGCAGGACAGGGCGCAAGAACTGGCCCAGGAGCTGGCCTCCCGGCTCAACGGCTAGCGGCCCCGCGGGTGCTGGGGGCACCCCGGCGCAAACCCCCCGAACGGGAACCGCCCTGGCGCCCCACCGCGTACCGTGGCCCCTCGGACCCGAGCGGTCGCACGCCCCATGTGCGGCCGTACCACGAGCGCCACGAGTGAAGGAACCATGCACCGACCAGTACAGCGAGCAGGCCGAGCACAGCGACTCACCCGCATCCTTGTCAGCGCGGCCGCCGTCCCGGTGATACTCGTCGTCGCGGGCTGTTCCTCGGACTCCGGCTCCGGTGACGACGCGCAGAAGGACGAGAGCGCGGCTCCGGGAGCGACGGTGTCCGAGAGCCCCTCGACCCCCGCCGTCCAGCCCGCCGCGTACACGACGTTGCCCAAGGCGTGCTCGGTACTGTCGAAGAAGACGCTGGACGAACTCATACCCAAGGGCTCCAAGTCGGGCAAGTCCGGCAAGCTGGACGAACCGAAGCAGCGCGGCAACTGCAACTGGACCAGCCTCGACAACAACGGGGTGAAGGGCTCGCAGTTCCGCTGGCTGAACGTGGCGCTGCTGCGTTTCGACTCGGACGCGCGCGGCTCGGGCGACGAACAGGCTCACGCGTACTTCCAGAAGCAGGTCGCGGCCGCCCAGACGGTGACGGGGGCGCTGGACAGCAAGTCCGCGCCGGTCTCCGGTACGGGCGACGAGGCGACGGCCGTGCGGTACGGCCTGAAGAAGAAGGAAGGCTCCTTCAAGCAGCAGACGATCGTGGCCCGCGTCGAGAACGTGGTCGTGACGCTCGACTACAACGGCGCCGGACTCGCGGGTGAGAAGACCCCGAACCCGGCCACGCTGCTGAAGGCGGCCGAGAAGGCCGCGAAGGAGGCGGTGGCCTCGGTGGCCGCCGCGAACGGGGACGGCGCCGCGGCGAGCACGGGCTCGCCGGATCCGGCCTCCTCGTCGAAGGCTCCGTCCTCCTCGAAGACGCCGTCGGCCTCGCCGTCCAAGAGCGCCGCCGGGAGCACGTCCAAGACCGGCTCCAAGAGCGCCTCGCCGTCACAGTCGGCGGCGAAGAAGAGCTGACCCGGCCACGACCGGAGACGGGGACCGATCCGGGGCTCCGGCAGACAAGTTCACGGGGCCCGGTTCCCTCCGGAACCGGGCTCCTTCCATACCGCGCATCCGTACGCCACACACATGTGCCACTCTGTTGCGCGCAACAACATGCAAGGGGAGGGGAGTACAGGTGGCCGCGCCCATACAGCTCACACGGATGCACAAGATTCTCATCGGCGTGGTTGTCGCCGGTGCGCTCGTCATCGCCGGAATCGGCTTCGCCGGTTCGTACGCGGCAGTCCGTGAGCTGGCGCTCCAGAAGGGGTTCGGGAACTTCTCGTACGTCTTCCCGATCGGCATCGACGCGGGTATCGGCGTCCTGCTCGCCCTCGACCTGCTGCTGACGTGGATCCGCATCCCGTTCCCGATGCTGCGCCAGACGGCCTGGCTGCTGACGATAGCGACGATCGCGTTCAACGGCGCGGCGGCCTGGCCGGACCCGCTGGGTGTGGGCATGCACGCCGTCATCCCGGTGCTGTTCGTGGTCTCGGTCGAGGCGGCCCGCCACGCGATCGGCCGCATAGCCGACATCACGGCCGACAAGCACATGGAGGGTGTCCGCCTCACCCGCTGGCTGCTCTCCCCCATCCCGACGTTCCTGCTGTGGCGCCGGATGAAGCTGTGGGAGCTGCGCTCCTACGAGCAGGTCATCAAGCTGGAGCAGGACCGGCTGGTCTACCAGGCCCGCCTGCACTCCCGCTTCGGCCGCGCCTGGCGCCGCAAGGCCCCCGTCGAGTCGCTGATGCCGCTGCGCCTGGCCCGCTACGGCGTGCCCCTCGCGGAGACGGCCCCGGCGGGCCTCGCAGCGGCCGGCATCGAGCCCGCGCTGCTGCCTCCGGCACCCGCGCCCGCACCGGTCCAGACGTCCGTCCAGGCGTCCGTCCCGGCCGCCGCCCCGGCGGCTCCCGAGCCTCTGGAGCTGGAGTCGAACGGAAGCGGCGAGCGGCAGCCGCAGGCCGAGTACGTCCAGCAGGGACCGGGTCAGGGCCAGGGGCAAGGCCAGGGTCCGTATCAGGGCCAGAGCCAGAGCCAGGGCCAGGGCCAGTACCAAGGGCAGGGCCAGGGCCAGTACCAGGGACAGGGCCAAGGCCAGTACCAAGGGCAGGGCCAGTACCCGGGCCAGTACCCGGGCCAGGGCCAGTACCCGGGGCAGCCGGAGGGGCCGGAGCTGAACCCCTGGTTCGCCACCCCCGACCCCCAGGAGATCCCGTACGACGGCGGCTACGACCCGTCGTACGGGACGGAGGAGCAGTACCAGCAGTGGTTCGCCGACCAGGAGGCGCAGGCCTACGAGCCCGGCCCGGAGGAGACCGGCACCTTCCCCATCCCGGCGGGTCCCGGCCGCACGCGCCAGCTGGGTGAGGGCGGCGGTCCCGAGCAGCTTCCCATCCCGTCCCCGCGGGAGGAGCAGTCACCGCTGGCCGACGAGAAGTCCCGCGAGGAGAGCTTCTACCAGGTGTTCCGCCAGTCGATAATGCCCGGCCAGGGACTGCCGACGAAGGGTGAGTTCGGCGGCAACGTCGAGGCCACGTACGGCGTGACGCTGACGGACAGCGAGCTGCGGCGCTACATGAGCCGCTTCCAGAACCGTTTCAACACGGAGCTGGAGGAGGACCACATCGCCTGAGCACGTCGGCACACGCGCGTGTGAGCGTGTGAGCGTGTACGAGGAAGGGGCGCCCGGTGATCAACCGGGCGCCCCTCCTCGTACTCCGTAGGGCCGTGTGCCGTTACGCGCTGAGCAGCTTGCGCACCCGGTCCTGTCCCACGGCCAGCAGCAGCGTGGGCAGGCGCGGCCCGGTGTCGCGGCCGACGAGCAGGTGGTAGAGCAGGGCGAAGAAGGTGCGCTGGGCGACCTTGATCTCGGCGGGGAGTTCCTTGGCGGTGGCGTCGGCGGGGAAGCCCGCCTGGACCTTGGGAACGCCGTAGACGAGGTGGGTCAGGCCGTCCAGGGACCAGTTCGCCTCCAGTCCTTCGAGGAGCAGGCGCAGCGATTCGCGGCCCTGGTCGTCGAGGGACTTCAGGAGCTCGGCGTCGGGCTCGTCGCGGACGACGGTGCGCTCCTCGGCGGGCACCTGGGTGTTGATCCAGGTCTCGGCCTTGTCGAGCCGGGGCCGGACCTCGTCCAGGGACGCGAGCGGGTTCTCGGGGTCGAGCTCGCTCAGGATGCGCAGGGTCTGGTCCTCGGCGCCGGCGGTGATGTCGGCGACGGAGGCGAGGGTGCGGTACGCCATCGGGCGGGGGGTCCTGGGCAGGTCCCCGGCCGCGGTGCCGACGGCACGGCTGTACGCGGCGGCGTCGGCCGGGAGGACCGAGCCGTCGGCGACCTTGCCGGCGAGCTTGTCCCACTCGTCGTAGAGCCGCTGGATCTCCTGGTCGAAGGCGATCTTGAACGACTGGTTGGGACGGCGGCGGGCGTACAGCCAGCGCAGCAGCTGCGGCTCCATGATCTGGAGCGCGTCGGACGCGGTCGGGACCCCGCCCTTGCTGCTGGACATCTTGGCCATGCCGGAGATGCCGACGAAGGCGTACATCGGGCCGATGGGCTGCTTGCCGCCGAAGATCCCGACGATCTGCCCGCCGACCTGGAAGGAGGATCCCGGGGAGGAGTGGTCGACACCGCTGGGCTCGAAGATCACGCCTTCGTAGGCCCAGCGCATGGGCCAGTCGACCTTCCAGACCAGCTTGCCGCGGTTGAACTCGCTGAGCAGGACGGTCTCGGCGAAGCCGCAGGCGGAGCAGGTGTACGACAGCTCGGTCGTCGTGTCGTCGTAGGCGGTGACGGTGGTCAGGTCCTTCTCGCACTGCCCGCAGTAGGGCTTGTACGGGTAGTACCCGGAGGTGGAGCTGCCGTCGTCCTCGGCGGCGGCGCCCGAGCCCTCGGCGGCCTCGAGTTCGGCCTCGTCGACCGGCTTCTGGCCCTGCTGCTTTTTGGCGGGGGCCTTCTTGGTGCGGTACTGGTCGAGGATCGCGTCGATGTCGCCGCGGTGCTTCATCGCGAACAGGACCTGCTCGCGGTAGGTGCCCGCGGTGTACTGCTCCGTCTGGCTGATCCCGTCGTACTCGACGCCGAGTTCGGCCAGCGCCTCGGTCATGGCGGCCTTGAAGTGCTCGGCCCAGTTCGGGTACGCGGAGCCGGCGGGGGCCGGGACGGAGGTCAGCGGCTTGCCGATGTGCTCGGCCCACGACTCGTCGATGCCCGCTACGCCGTTCGGGACCTTGCGGTAGCGGTCGTAGTCGTCCCAGGAGATCAGGTGGCGCACGGTGTGCCCGCGGCGGCGGATCTCGTCGGCGACGAGGTGCGGGGTCATGACCTCGCGGAGGTTGCCGAGGTGGATCGGGCCGGACGGGGAGAGCCCGGACGCGACGACAACGGGTTTGCCCGGGGCCCGGCGCTCCGACTCCTCGATGACCTCATCCGCGAAACGGGAGACCCAGTCGGTGGTCTCGGTGCTCTGAGCCACGATGCGCACGTCCTTCTTTCTCATACGCCGGTACAGCTGACGCGACCATTCTCCCAGCTCGGCCCTCAACCGCGAAAACGGCTTTTCACCGCGTGGGATACTGGCTTTCCTTGTACTCCCCTTGTCCTCAGAAAATCCGGAACCCGAGCAGAACGGCAGCCACTCCATGGCCTCGGTCACGTCCCTCACCGCTTCCGTCCATCAGCGCCTCGCGGACGCCCTCTCGGCAGCTCTGCCCGAGGCCGGCTCCGCGGACCCGCTGCTGCGCCGAAGCGACCGGGCCGATTTCCAGGCCAACGGGATCCTGGCCCTCGCCAAGAAGGCGAAGGCGAACCCGCGTGAGCTGGCGACGCAGGTCGTGGCCCGGGTCGAGTCGGGTGAGGTGATCAAGGACATCGAGGTCTCCGGGCCCGGCTTCCTGAACATCACGATCACCGACCGGGCGATCGTGTCGAACCTGGCGGAGCGGTACGCGGACGGTGAGCGCCTCGGGGTGCCCCTCGCGGCGAACCCGGGCACGACGGTGATCGACTACGCGCAGCCGAACGTGGCCAAGGAGATGCACGTCGGGCATCTGCGGTCCGCGGTGATCGGTGACGCGGTGGTGCAGATCCTGGAGTTCACGGGCGAGTCCGTCGTGCGCCGGCACCACATCGGCGACTGGGGCACGCAGTTCGGCATGCTCATCCAGTACCTGATCGAGCACCCGCACGAGCTGGACCACAAGGGCGGCGAGGTCTCCGGCGAGGAGGCCATGTCGAACCTGAACCGGCTCTACAAGGCGGCGCGGACCGTCTTCGACTCCGACGAGGAGTTCAAGACGCGGGCGCGGCGCCGGGTGGTGGACCTCCAGGCGGGTGAGCCCGAGACGCTGGCCATGTGGCAGAAGTTCGTGGACGAGTCGAAGATCTACTTCTACTCGGTCTTCGACAAGCTGGACATGGAGATCCGGGACCCGGACGTCGTCGGCGAGTCCGGTTACAACGACATGCTGGACGAGACGTGCCGCCTCCTGGAGGAGTCGGGCGTGGCGGTCCGCTCGGACGGCGCGCTGTGCGTGTTCTTCGACGACGTGAAGGGCCCGGACGGCAACCCGGTGCCGCTGATCGTGAAGAAGTCGGACGGCGGCTACGGCTACGCGGCGACCGACCTGTCCGCGATCCGTGACCGGGTCGTCAACCTGAAGGCCGACAGCCTGATCTACGTGGTGGACGCCCGGCAGTCCCTGCACTTCAAGATGGTCTTCGAGACCGCGCGCAGGGCCGGCTGGCTGAACGACGACGTCAAGGCCCACCAGCTCGCGTTCGGCACGGTGCTGGGCAAGGACGGCAAGCCGTTCAAGACGCGTGAGGGCGAGACGGTCCGGCTGGTCGACCTGCTCGACGAGGCGATCGACCGGGCGACGGCCGTCGTGCGGGAGAAGGCCGAGAAGGTGGGCCTGAGCGAGCGGGAGATCGAGGAGAACGGCCGGTACGTCGGCATCGGCGCCGTGAAGTACGCGGACCTCTCCACCTCCGCCGTGCGGGACTACAAGTTCGACCTGGACCAGATGGTCTCGCTGAACGGTGACACGTCCGTGTACCTCCAGTACGCGTACGCCCGTATCCGGTCGATCTTCGGCAAGGCCGGCGACAGGGCGCCGCTGGCCCACCCGGAGCTCGAACTGGCCCCGGCGGAGCGGGCGCTCGGTCTGCACCTGGACCGGTTCGGGGAGACGCTGGAGGAGGTCGCCGCCGAGTACGCCCCGCACAAGCTGGCGGCGTACCTGTACCAACTGGCCTCGCTGTACACGACGTTCTACGACCAGTGCCCGGTCATCAAGCCGGCTCCGGAGCAAGAGGTCGCGGAGAACCGCCTGTTCCTCTGCGACCTGACGGCCCGCACGCTCCACCAGGGCATGACCCTGCTGGGCATCAGGACGCCCGAGCGGCTCTGATCACGGCCTCGCGGAAGAGCCCCGCGGCCCCGGATCACCGGGGTGCGGGGCTCTTTCCCGTCCGGGCCGTGTTCACCGCCGCGAGATGAGAGAGCGGGCCCGCGCCGGACTGTCAGTGCCGGCCCCTACAGTCACCGGCATGGCGACCCTTCCCAATCCGCTGCCACGGCTGGCGGCAGACCCGAGCGGGCGCGCGCTCGGGCTTCAGCTCCCCGCCGGGAGACTCATCGACACGACCCACGACGGGACGTGGCACGAGCCACTGCTGTGGCATGCCGAGGAGCGGGCGCTCCCCGGCGGCTGGGCGGTTCTGTCCGCCGCCCGGACCGCGGGGCTGCTGCCGGTGCTGCTGGACGTGGGCGGCCCGCAGAACGGCCCCGAGGACTGGGAGTTGATGCCCGACGAGATGTCGTATCCCGGGGATCACGACGCCGAGGAGGTGCTGGCGGAGTTCTGGGAGGAGTACGCGGCGGACGAACCCGAACCGGGCCAGGACTACCCCGGCAAGGAGAAGGTCGTCGAGGTCTTCGGGGAACAGCCGGCCTTCGACGAGACGATCGCGCCGTACGGGCCCGTCTGGCCGGGCCGGGCCGCCGCGACCCCGCTCGACGCGGATCCGGACGCCCGCGCCGCCGAGATCGCCGACTCTCTGGCACGGTCCGGCTCCTGGCTGAAGCAGCCCCGGATCGCCCTGGTCCCGGCGCGCCGCAGCGCGGACATCCCGGCGGTGCTCGGCTGGGCGGGCGCGCTGAACCACGAGAACGACGTGGCGCGCCTGTGCGCCGTGCTCCGCTCGTGGGAGGACCGCTTCGGGATACGCGTGGTGGCCCTGACCTTCGACCAGTTGGTGGTGTCCGTCGCGGCGCCGCCGACGACCGTGGCGGAGGCCGAGGCGGTCGCCGCCGAGCACTTCGCCTTCTGCCCGGACAACATCACCCAGGGCCACCACACGACCCTGCGCGAGTACGCCGAGCAGGAGGTGCTGAACGAACGGGTGTGGTCCTTCTGGTGGGACTGAGCGGTTCGTCCGGCCGTCGGGAAATTCCTCGGTCCGAAACGGGAACTCGAAAGCGGGCTTCGGCGGACAACGGGTGACCCTGCCCCTCTTCGAGGAGATCCATGAGCCTGAGAGGCGACCGATGACCGTCTCACCGAGCGTCGGAGTCCACCGTCCGCCCGGGGCCTCGGCCACCGACACCGGCTCGGACTCCGGTGCCGGTGCCGGTGCGGGCACGAGCGCGGACGGCGACTCCGACGCCTCGGTGATCGAGCGGTCCTGGGACGAACCCGACGTGTTCGCCGAGCTGTTCCACCGCTACGCCGACGACGTCCACCGGTACGCGGCCAGGCGGCTCGGCACCGAGGCGGCCGACGATCTGATGGCCGAGACCTTCGTGATCGCCTTCCAACGGCGCCGCCGTTACGACCTGTCGAGGCCGCACGCGCGCCCTTGGCTGTACGGCATCGTCACGCGTCTGATCGGCGGGCACCGGCGGGCCGAGGCACGGCGTCTGCGGGCGCTGGCGCGGGTCGTCTCCACAGATCCCGCCGACGGGGGCGGCGACGAGCCGCTGGCGGAGCGGGTGGCCGCCCGGATCAGCGCCGAGGGCACGCGCGGCGCCCTGTCGGCGGCTCTGGCGAAGCTGCCCGCGCGCCACCGGGACGTCCTGCTGGTGATCGCCTGGGGGGATCTCGACTACGCGGAGGCCGCCGAGGCCCTGGGCATACCGGTGGGCACCGTGCGCTCACGGCTGCACCGGGCCCGGAAGAAACTGCGCGAAGCACTGGGCGGGTCGGATCCCACAGCCTTTCGAGAGGAACAGGAGGAACCCCGCCGTGGATGACCTCAGCCTTGTACGCGACCTCGCGGCCGACCAGGCCGCACCGACCGACCGGGCGCGCGCCGTCGCCTTCGCCCGGTTGCAGACCGCCATCGGCGAGGAGACCGGCGACGGGAGCGGAGCCCTCGCGCGGCAGCGTCCGCTGTCCCGGCGGCTGGTGTTCCGCGCGGCGATCGCGGCCACCGGCACCGCGGCGGTGGCCGGCACGACACTCCTCGCCGTTCGCGCCGGGGGACCGCAGTTGACCGCGCTCAACGCCGCCCAGGTGCTGCGCAGGGCCGCGGACCGGTCACGTGCGGACGACAACGGTATGCCGATCCCTCGCGACGACCAGTACATGTACTCGAAGGAGATCACCCATCGGACCTACGACCGGCGCGGGCGGAAGATGCGGCTCGTCGACGAGTGCTGGTTGTCGGTGGACGGCTCCAAGACCACCCGCTACATCTACAACGGCAGGATTCAGGACGACCCGCCACTGGGCAAGCATCAGGTGCAGTCGATCCCCCTCCAGTACGCGAAGCTGAAGAAGTGGCCGACCGACCCGGACGAGCTCCTCAAGGCGTTCCGGCGCGGCGGGGACCCTGCGAAGGATCCGCAGGTGGACCTGGGGGCGTACTTCGAAGCGTGCATGTTCCTGCGGGGTCCCCGGGTCCTGCCTCCGGGACTGCGGGCCGCCGCCTTCGAGGCCCTCTCGAAGATGACCGCCATCAGGATCGACCACGACCGGGTGAACGCGCTCGGCCGGCACGGCATAGGGGTCTCCTACCCCAGGGCGGCGATC
The DNA here is from genome assembly GCF_042888945.1 of Streptomyces sp. NPDC002698. Classification (NCBI taxonomy): domain Bacteria; kingdom Bacillati; phylum Actinomycetota; class Actinomycetes; order Kitasatosporales; family Streptomycetaceae; genus Streptomyces; species Streptomyces sp. NPDC002698. The sequence continues at coordinate 24,591 of NZ_JBIAQM010000056.1, read as the reverse complement.
GGTTTCGTCTTCGACTCGAAGACCTACGCCTACCTCGGGATATTCGAGCGGGGAATCTCGGACAAGAACGGGGGGTTCTCGCAGGTCAGAGGCGTCGTGGTGCAAGGGGTGGTGGACAGGATCGGCCAGGTCCCGGCCGGCCGGGACACGGTCCGGACGACTCCCTCCGCCTCCACGTCCCCGTCCCCGTCCCCGAGCGACGCGACCCCGTCCACGTCCCCCGGCTCCGCGACCCCGTCTTCTGCCTCCCCGCCCCCGTCCCCCAGCTCGGCAACCCCGACCCCGTCTCCCACCTCCGTCACCCCGTCCCCTACCTCTCCTTCCGCAACCCCGTCCCCAGCCTCCGCAAGCCCTCGGTGATCTCCTCCGGCGTCTGGGTGACGAAGCACAGGCGCAGGGTCGACGTCTCCGGTGTGCCCGCGTAGAAGGGCGCGCCGGGGACGTAGGCCACGCCCTGGTCCACCACCGGGCGGAGCAGGGCCGTGGTGTCGTAGCGCCCGGGCAGACGGGCCCAGAGGAACATGCCGCCTTCCGGGCGGGTCCAGGTGGATCCGGCCGGGAGGGCGGCGGCAATGCCCGCGAGCATGGCGTCACGCCGTTCGCGGTAGACGGCCGCGACCTGGACCACGTGGGAGTCCAGGTCGCGGTCGGCCAGATAGCGGGCGGCGGCGAGCTGGTTGACGGTCGGGGTGTGCAGGTCGGCGGCCTGCTTGGCGACGGCGCACGCGCGCCGCAGTGCCGCGGGTGCCCGCAGCCAGCCCAGCCGCAGGCCGGGGGCCATCACCTTGGAGAACGAGCCGAGGAGGACGGTCCGGTCCCCGGCACCGTCGTGGGAGGCGATCCACGGAACCCGCTCGCCCTCGAAGCGCAGCTCTCCGTACGGGTCGTCCTCGACGATCCACAGGCCGTGCGCGGCGGCGGCACGGGCGACGGCGGCCCGCCTGTCGGCCGGCAGGGTGCGTCCGGTCGGGTTCTGGAAGGTGGGGACGGTGTAGAGCAGCTTCGGGCGCTCGCGGGCCACGAGTTCGCCGAGGGCGTCGGGATCGATGCCCTCGTCGTCGCCCGGCACGGGCAGCACGCGCGCGCCCGCGAAGGCGAACGCCTGAAGTGCCGCCAGATAGCAGGGGCTTTCGACCAGAACGGTGTCGCCGGGTTCGAGCAGGGCGGTGGCGAGCAGCGACAGGGCCTGTTGCGAGCCGGTGGTGACGAGGATGTCGTCCGGCCCGGTGGGCAGTCCGCGCGCGCTCGTGCGGTCGGCGAGAGCAGCCCGCAGCGTCGGTTCGCCCTCGGTCGTCGAGTACTGAAGGGCCCGTTCGGGTTCCTCGGCGAGGACGTCCCGGAACGCGGCCGCGATGCCGTCCGCGTCGAACAGTTCCGGGGCGGGCAGCCCGCCCGCGAAGTTGATCACCTCGGGGCGTGCGGTGACCGCGAGGATGTCCCGTACCGGCGAGCCGCCGATCGCGGTGGCTCTCGCGGCGAGCGGGGGCACGGGTGCGGTCGTGGCGGCGGGTTCGGTGACGGTCACGGTGACGGCTCCTTGTCCTTGGCGACGGCGTCCTTGCGGGCGGGTGCCCTCGGGGACGACGTCCTCGCGGGCGCGTTTGCGGGCGGCCCCGTCGTTCCGGGGCCGCCCCTTGACCGACCCTAGGCAGGTACGTGGCCTCTACACCCGCCGGTTCCGCGATGCGGACGGATCGCAACTCGCCTGTGGTGCCTAGGGTTTGACTCCCGTGGCGACGTACACGTTGATGTCCGCGTCCGTGACGTCGTTGATGTCGAGGTAGCGGACCTTGTCGACGGCGTCGAGCGTGGCGAGGAAGGCGGGTTCGGCGGTCTCGGGGGCCGGGGTGTTGCCGTCGGGGTGCCAGTGGTGGGCGGGGACGACACCGGGCTCGTCCAGGACCAGGCCGTTCTCGGTGAAGAAGCGCTCGACCTCTGCCCTCGAGCGCAGGACGAAGGTGAATCCCCGCTCGGTGAAGGTCCGTTGGACCGCGCGAATGTTCTCCGCGTTCAGGTCCTCGGTGAGGTGGCTCAGGACCAGGCGGCTGCCGGACGGCAGCGCGTCGACGAGCCCGCGCACGATGGGGTAGGCCTCCGCGTCCTCGACGAAGTGCAGGATGGCGACCAGGACCAGGGCGACGGGCTGCTCGAAGTCGAGGGTCTCGGCGGCCTGTTCGAGGATCTGCTTGGGCTCCTTGAGGTCCGCGTCGATGTAGTCCGTACGGCCCTCGGGTCCGCTGGTGAGCAGGGCGCGCGCGTGGGCCAGGACCACCGGGTCGTTGTCGACGTACACGACCCGCGAATCCGGGGTGATCCGCTGGGCGATCTGGTGGACGTTCTCCTGCGTGGGCAGTCCGGTGCCGATGTCCAGGAACTGCCGGATGCCGTCCTCCGTCGCGAGCGTGGTCACGGCGCGGCGCAGGAAGTCGCGGTTGTGCCGGACGTCGAGGTAGCCGCGCGGGTTGGCGGCGAGCGCGGCGGCCGCCGCGTTCCGGTCGACGGGGTAGTTGTCCTTGCCGCCGAGGAGGACGTCGTAGACCCGGGCGGGGTGCGCCTTGCTGGTGTCGATCCTCCTTCTCAGCTCGGCGGGGTCCTGGCTGAGGGCGTCACCTGACATGGGCATCTCCCTGGAGAGTCGCGTCGTCCAACGGCCAACAACCTAACTCCTGGCGGGACTTGATGGTGCCATCATCACCCGGTGGAAGCCGGTACCCATTCGCTGCCGCCGAGCGGATGCTCGTACGCCGGCCGTCCCGCGTTCCCGCTCGTACGGAACGGCTTGCCGTGGTCGTCGACGCGCACCGTGCCGCTCTTCGTCCCGCTGGACCAGTCGATCTCCAGGTACCAGCTCACGTCGTGCGCCCGTGCGTCCGCGAACACGTAGAAGACCTCGGGGTCCGACTCGCTGACCTTGTACGGGAAATCCCGTTGTCCGCCCTTGAGCGCGGTCGCGGGGCTCCCCGCGTCGAGGTCCACGGTGAAGGACTTCGTCTCCACACCGCCGCCGCAGCCCACACCCATCACGTAGTCGTTCCAGGCGAGCGGCGCGCCCTTCTGCACCACCCGCACGTGCAGCGCCTCCAGGACGACGGTCGCCCTGCCGGTGCCCTGGACCGTCAGCGCGATCATCTGCTCACCGCTCGCGACCCCGCCGAGCGCGGTGACCCAGCCTCGGGCGTCCGACTCGTTCGGCGGCGGCGGAGGCACCTGGGGGGCGTCCCGGTTCACCAGGTAGTGCTGGCTGCACGGGCTGTCCCACTTGTACGCGTCCGCCACGACGTTCGGCGCTCCGGCCCCTTCCCCGCTCTTGCCGGCCGCGCCGCCGGTCGCACCGCCGTCGGCCGCACCGTGCTCGTCGACGGCCCCGGCGGTCGTCGAACCGGTCGGCCGGGGGCTGGCGCCGTGCGACGGGGAGGCCGAGGCGGACCCGTGGTGCGTGCCGGGTGCCGCACCGGTCCGGCTCGCGCCCGGGGCGGACGGGGCACCGAGAGCGACGGCCTTCCCCTTCGTGTCGTCCTCACCGGCACCGGACCCGAACCGCACGGTCAGCGCGGTGGACACGACCGCGGCCGCCACGACGGCCCCGGCTCCGGCGAGCACCACGGCCCGGCGGCTCCATCGCACCGGCACCGAAGCGGCGGCGGCGCGCCCCGGCTTCCGCCCGGTACCGGTCTCGCCCCCGGCCACGTCCCCGGGCCTGTCCTCCTGCCCGTCCCCGGACTCGGAACCGGGCCTGATCCCCCGCCCGTTCCCGGACTCGGTCTCCGGCGCGGGACCCGGCACGTCCGCCGCGCCGCCGTCGGGCCCGTCGGCCGCCCCGGAGGAGCCACCCGAAGTCTCGCCCTCCCCGGCCCCGTTCGCCTCGACCCGATTGGACTCGGCCCGATTGGACTCGGCCCGATTCGCCTCGGCCCGATTCGTCTCGGCCCCGTTCGCCTGTCCCCGCAGCGCGTCCGCGAGGATCCACCGGCGGTGCAGCTCCACCAGCTCCTCGGGGGTGGCCCGGCACGCGCGCGCGAGCCGCTCCACGGGCGCGTAATCCGTCGGTACCGCATCCCCGTTGACGTACCGGTGCAGCGTGGACGTACTCACGTGCAGCCGTTTGGCGAGCACCCCGTAACTGAGCCCGGACCGCTGCTTCAGCTCCCCCAGTAAGCCCGCGAACTCGTTCCCCGTCACCCGTTCCTCCATCCCCCGTGTTCCGGGCCGGTGTTCCAGGGGCATTCCGTTCCCCCAGGTCAGACCCGATGCCGGCGTTCCGTCGTCCCGTATCCGCCGCCGGTCGTGGCGGCCGGGACGGATCACCGCCCAAGCTGTGGCCATCCAAGCACGCCGCCCTTCCCGACCGGCCGGGCGGCCGCTCCATCAGGCCACTCACACTCATATCCACAGGGGGATCACCATGTCCGCACGCACCACCCGCAGCCGACTGCTCGCCGCCACGACGGTCGCGCTCGCGGCGCTCGCCCTCTCGGCGTGCGACAACGGCAAGGGTGTACGCAGCGAGGGTCCGGGCGAGGGCTCGCCCACCGCGTCCCGGTCCTCGTCACAGCCGACGGCGCCGACGACCGACGGAGGGACGACGGCGAAGCCCGCGGGCACCGACACCGGCACCGGCACCGACACCGGTGGTTCGGCAGGCCGTTCACAAGCGAAGGGAAGCGGCTCCGGCGCCGGTTCCACCGGGGGTTCCACGGGCGGCTCGGCCGGAAAGGACGGCACCGGTTCCAAGACCGGCTCCACCGGGCAGGCCGGCACCAGGAACCTCGCCTGCGACGGCTCCACGACGAAGACCACCGCGACCGTCGTGTCCCGTCCGCTCAACCACCTGCTGCTCACCGTCACCAACACCGGTACGCGCAACTGCGACCTGACGGGCTATCCGATCGCCCGCTTCGGCGAGGCCCAGTCCGTTCCGCCGGTCGCGGAGGAGACCCACCCGCAGGCGGTCGTCACCCTCGCCCCCGGCGAATCCGGCTACGCGGGTGTGCTGCTGTCCGCCGCCGACGGCAGCGGGGGCAACGGCTACACGGCCAAGACCCTGGAGGTCGGCTTCGGCAGCGGCCGCGGGGCGGCTCCGGCCCTGCCCGCGAAGGGCGTCTACGTCGACGACCGCCTCACGGTGACGTACTGGCAGCAGAGCCTGGACGACGCGCTCGGGTACTGAGCGAACACGGTTCCGGCGGAGGCCGCCGGAACCGGCCCGGTGTCAGCGCAGGCCCCGGGCCACCTCGGTCGCCCAGTACGTGAGGATGTTCTGCGCGCCGGCCCGCTTGATGCCGGTCAGGGACTCCAGGATCGCCCGGTCGCGGTCGATCCAGCCCTTCTCGGCGGCGGCCTCGACCATCGAGTACTCGCCGGAGATCTGGTAGGCGACGACCGGCACGTCGGACGCGTCGGCGACGCGGGCGAGGATGTCGAGGTAGGGACCGGCGGGCTTCACCATCACCATGTCGGCGCCCTCCTCCAGGTCCAGCGCCAACTCCCTCAGGGAATCACCGACGTTGGCCGGGTCCTGCTGGTACGTCTTGCGGTCGCCCCGCAGGGACGAGCCGACGGCCTCCCGGAACGGACCGTAGAAGGCGGAGGCGTACTTGACGGTGTAGGCGAGGATCGCCACGTCCTCGCGGCCGATCTGGTCGAGCGCGTCGCGGATGACGCCGATCTGACCGTCCATCATGCCGCTGGGGCCCACGACATGGGCGCCCGCGTCGGCCTGCACCTGCGCCATCTCGGCGTACCGCTCCAGGGTCGCGTCGTTGTCGACCCGGCCCTGGTCGTCGAGCACACCGCAGTGCCCGTGGTCGGTGGTCTCGTCCAGGCACAGGTCGGACATCACGAGGAGTTCGTCGCCGACCTCGGCACGCACGTCACGCAGGGCGACCTGGAGGATCCCGTCCGGGTCGGTGCCGGGCGTCCCGACGGCGTCCTTCTTCTCGTCCTCGGGCACCCCGAAGAGCATGATCCCGGAGACCCCGGCCTCCACCGCCTCCAGGGCGGCCTTCTTCAGGCTGTCCCGCGTGTGCTGCACGACGCCGGGCATCGAGCCGATCGGCACCGGCTCGCTCACCCCCTCGCGGACGAACGCGGGGAGGATGAAATCGGCCGGGTGCAGCCGGGTCTCGGCGACCATCCGGCGCATGGCGGGCGTGGTACGCAGCCGCCGGGGACGGGTACCGGGGAAGGATCCGTACTTCGACATGACATCTACGCTACGCCCGTCACAGGGGCACCTTTACCGACTCCTCGTCGGAGCCTGAGGGGCCTCCGTACCGCGTCGGGAGAGAGCCGAGGGTGGTGACATCCGTCGGAGCCACGGGGGCTTCGCCGGGCCGGGCGGCACGGCAGGCACGGCAGGCACGGCAGGCACGGCAGGCACGGCAGGCACGGCACCACGCTCCCCGGAACGGCGCTCTGACGGGCGGCCTTCCTGCCGTCCGTCTGAGCCGCCGCGCGAACGAAGCACGCCCCGCCGTCTCCCGTAGGAGGCGGCGGGGCGTGTGCGCTTCGAGGGCGCGGGGCGTCAGGTGGTCCGGCGCCTGCGCGAGCCCGGGCGGCGCTCGCTCGGGCGGGTCACCGGGTCACCGGCGTCCAGCGCGGCGGCACGGCGGCGCAGGCCGAACTCGGCCAGTGCCTCCGCCAGCTTGTGCACGGAGGGCTCGGGAGCCATCACGTCCACCCGCAGCCCGTGCTCCTCGGCCGTCTTGGCCGTAGCCGGACCGATGCAGGCGATCACGGTCACGTTGTGCGGCTTGCCGGCGATGCCGACCAGGTTCCGCACGGTCGACGACGAGGTGAAGAGCACCGCGTCGAAGCCGCCGCTCTTGATCGCCTCACGGGTGTCGGCCGGCGGCGGCGACGCGCGCACGGTGCGGTACGCCGTGACGTCGTCGACCTCCCAGCCCAGCTCGATGAGCCCGGCGACGAGGGTCTCCGTGGCGATGTCGGCCCGGGGCAGGAAGACACGGTCGATCGGGTCGAAGACCGGGTCGTAGGGCGGCCAGTCCTCCAGCAGGCCCGCGGCCGACTGCTCACCGCTCGGCACCAGGTCCGGCTTCACACCGAAGGCGACGAGCGCGTTCGCGGTCTGCTCGCCGACCGCCGCGACCTTGATGCCCGCGAAGGCACGCGCGTCGAGGCCGTACTCCTCGAACTTCTCCCGGACCGCCTTGACGGCGTTGACCGAGGTGAAGGCGATCCACTCGTAGCGGCCCGTCACCAGGCCCTTGACCGCGCGCTCCATCTGCTGGGGCGTGCGCGGGGGCTCGACGGCGATCGTCGGCACCTCGTAGGGCACGGCCCCGTACGACCGCAGCTGGTCGGAGAGCGACGCCGCCTGCTCCTTCGTACGCGGCACGAGCACCTTCCAGCCGAACAGCGGCTTGGACTCGAACCACGACAGCTGGTCGCGCTGGGCGGCGGCGGAACGCTCACCGACCACGGCTATGACCGGGCGGCCACCGTCCGGGGACGGCAGCACCTTCGCCTGCTTCAGCGTCTGCGCGATCGTGCCGAGGGTGGCCGACCAGGTGCGCTGGCGGGTCGTCGTACCGGCGATCGTCACGGACATCGGGGTGTCGGGCTTGCGGCCGGAGGCCACCAGCTCACCCGCGGCCGCGGCCACCGAATCGAGCGTCGACGACACCACGACGGTGCCGTCGGAGGCGCCGACCTCGGTCCAGCAGCGGTTCGAGGCGGTCCGCGCGTCGACGAACCGTACGTCCGCGCCCTGGGCGTCCCGCAGTGGCACACCCGCGTACGCGGGCACACCGACGGCGGCCGCGATGCCGGGCACCACCTCGAACGGAACACCCGCGGCGACGCAGGCCAGCATCTCCTCGGCTGCGTAGGTGTCGAGCCCGGGGTCACCGGACACCGCACGTACGACCCGCTTGCCGCCCCGCGCGGCCGTCATGACAAGATTGGCGGCGTCCCTCGACGCGGGGTCACCAACGGTCGTTGACACGCCGTCAACAACCGTCAGCTGAGGCGTGCCTGTGCCCGGGTGCGGAACCGGCGAAGTGTCCGGATCCGTACTCAGAACGGCGACGCCTTGTCTGGCGTGAACGCGCACCACGTCGAGCACGTCGTGCTCGGCGACGAGGACGTCCGCGTTCGCCAGCGCCTCCACGGCGCGCAGTGTCAGCAGCCCTGGATCTCCGGGTCCGGCACCCAGGAAGGTGACGTGTCCGTGGACCGGAACGGTGGGAAATTTGGTGGGGCTCACAGTGCTCGCTCCCCCATCAGACCGGCCGCGCCCTTGGCAAGCATCTCGGCAGCGAGTTCACGGCCGAGCGACATCGCTTGGTCATGTGTCTCGGGCACGGGACCGGTGGTGGACAGCTGCACCAGCGTCGAGCCGTCGGTCATGCCGACGACGCCGCGCAGGCGCATCTCCTTGACAATCTGCCCGTCGGCCAGCAGGTCGGCGTACGCGCCCACGGGAGCGCTGCAGCCGGCCTCCAGGGCGGCAAGCAGAGATCGCTCGGCGGTCACGGCGGCCCGGGTGAACGGGTCGTCGAGCTCGGCGAGCGCGGCGACGAGGTCCGCGTTGTCCGCGGCGCACTCTATCGCCAGGGCCCCCTGGCCGGGGGCGGGCAGAACGGTGTCGACCGGCAGGAAGTCGGTGACCTCGTCGATGCGGCCGATCCGGTTGAGTCCGGCCGCGGCGAGGACGACGGCGTCGAGCTCCCCGGAGTGGACGTACCCGATTCGGGTGTCGACGTTGCCTCGGATGGCGACCGTCTCGATCGACATGCCGTGACTGCGCGCGTACGCGTTGAGCTGGGCCATACGACGCGGCGAACCGGTGCCGACGCGCGCGCCGTCCGGAAGCCGCTCGAAGGTCAGTCCGTCGCGGGCGACGAGCACGTCGCGGACGTCCTCGCGCACCGGCACGGCGGCCAGCGCGAGGTTCTCGGGCTGCGCGGTCGGCAGATCCTTGAGGGAGTGCACGGCGAAGTCGACCTCCCCGCGCACCAGTGCCTCGCGCAGCGCGGTCACGAAGACGCCCGTGCCGCCGATCTGCGCGAGGTTCTCGCGGGAGACATCGCCGTACGTCGTGATCTCAACGAGCTCGACGGGCCGTCCGGTCACCCGGCTCACGGCATCCGCCACCTGCCCGGACTGGGCCATGGCGAGTTTGCTGCGCCTGGTCCCCAGCCTCAAAGCCTGCTCACTCATGCTCGCCCTCGGTTCTTGGCGTTCTCGGTGTTGTTCTCGGCCCGCGAGACGGCGGCGACCGTCTCCGGGTCCAGGTCGAACAGGGTCCGCAGCGCGTCCGCGTACCCGGCGCCGCCGGGTTCGGCGGCGAGCTGCTTGACCCGTACGGTCGGCGCGTGCAGCAGTTTGTCGACGACGCGCCGCACGGTCTGGGTGATCTCGCCCCGCTGCTTGTCGTCGAGGTCCGGCAGCCGTCCGTCCAGCCGCGAGATCTCGTTCGCGACGACGTCGGCGGCCATGGCTCGCAGCGCGACGACGGTGGGCGTGATGTGCGCTGCCCGCTGGGCGGCGCCGAACGCGGCCACCTCGTCGGAGACGATCCGGCGCACCTGGTCCACATCGGCGGCCATCGGCGCGTCCGCGGAGGCCTCGGCGAGCGTCTCCAGGTCGACGAACCGTACACCGAGCAGCCGGTGCACGGCCGCGTCGATGTCACGGGGCATCGCGAGGTCGAGGAGCGTGAGCACCGGCGCGGGGCGGGGTGCCTCGGCGACGGGTTCGGGCCTGCGGCGCTCGGGGATGCGGCCCGCCGTCGCCGCGGAGGCGGCCAGCGCGGCGATGATCTCGGCGTCGGCTTCGGCGTCCTCGGCGGGCGTACGACGGCTGTCGCGGCGCTCGACGGTTCCGGTGCCCTTGTCCACCCAGGCGGCGTGCTGCTCCAGGGTGGCCGCGTCCATGCCGGCGACGGCGGCCTCTCCCATGACGGAGAAGCCGGTGGCGCCCTGCACGGCGGACAGGTCCAGCGGGCAGGCGTCCTCGGCTCCGGCGTCGGCGGGAGCGAGGTGACCGGCCGGGCCGGCCGCCGTCTCGCGCCGTGCCGCGGGCGTTCCCGTACGTCCTTCGACGGCGGCCGCGACGGTCTCGGCCGTCAGGACGAGTCCGGTCGCCCCGGTGCACGAGACGGCGATGTCGGCACGTGTCAGCTCGACCGGCACCGAGTCCATCGGTACCGCGCGGGCCAGCACGTCCGTGTCGTCGCCGCCGGTGAGGATCTCGGCGAGGCGCTCGGCGCGGTCGGGGGTGCGGTTGGCGATCACGATCTCGCCGACGCCGACGCGCGCGAGCGTCGCGGCGGCCAGCGAGGACATCGATCCCGCGCCGATGACCAGGGCCTTCTTGTCCTTGGCCCAGAGCTCGACGGGCCGTCCGGCGGACAGCTGCTCCAGGCCGAAGGTGACCAGGGACTGTCCGGCGCGGTCGATGCCGGTCTCGGAGTGGGCGCGCTTGCCGACCCGCAGGGCCTGCTGGAACAGGTCGTTCAGGAGGCGGCCCGCGGTGTGCAGTTCCTGCGCGGTGGCGAGCGCGTCCTTGATCTGGCCGAGGATCTGGCCCTCGCCGACGACCATCGAGTCGAGGCCGCAGGCCACCGAGAAGAGGTGGTGGACGGCCCGGTCCTCGTAGTGCACGTACAGGTGGGGAGTGAGCTCCTCCAGGCCGACGCCGCTGTGCTGGGCGAGGAGCGTGGACAGCTCGGCGACGCCCGCGTGGAACTTGTCCACGTCGGCGTACAGCTCGATGCGGTTGCAGGTCGCGAGGACCGCGCCCTCGGTGGCCGGCTCGGTGGCGAGGGTGTCCTGGAGCAGCTTGACCTGCGCGTCCGCGGACAGCGCGGCCCGTTCGAGGACGCTGACCGGAGCACTGCGGTGGCTCAGCCCGACGACGAGGAGACTCATGCCGGCATCACGGCGGGGACGTCCCCGTCGGGCCCTTTGCCGTTGTTCTCCCGCTCGGCCTGGGCGGCGGCACCGGCCTGCGCCTCGGCCTCCTCGCCGGCCTTGCGCTGCTCGTGGAACGCGAGGATCTGCAGCTCGATGGAGAGATCGACCTTGCGCACGTCGACGCCGTCCGGGACGGTCAGGACGGTCGGCGCGAAGTTCAGGATGGAGGTGACTCCGGCGGCGACCAGACGGTCGCAGACGGGCTGGGCGGCCCCGGCCGGGGTCGCGATGACACCGATCGAGACACCGTTCTCGTCGATGATCCTTTCCAGGTCGTCCGTGTGCTGCACCGGGATCCCGGCGACGGGCTTGCCGGCCATCGCGGGATCGGCGTCGATGAGCGCGGCCACGCGGAATCCGCGGGACGCGAACCCTCCGTAGTTGGCCAGTGCCGCACCGAGGTTGCCGATGCCGACGATCACTACCGGCCAGTCCTGGGTCAGGCCCAGTTCGCGGGAGATCTGGTACACGAGATACTCGACGTCGTACCCCACACCACGCGTCCCGTAGGAGCCGAGGTAGGAGAAGTCCTTGCGCAGCTTCGCGGAGTTGACCCCCGCCGCGGCCGCGAGTTCCTCGGATGAGACCGTGGGTACCGAGCGCTCCGACAGTGCGGTGAGGGCTCGGAGGTACAGCGGAAGCCGGGCGACGGTGGCCTCGGGAATTCCTCGGCTGCGGGTCGCCGGTCGGTGAGTTCGGCCAGTTGCCACGGTGCTCCTGCGGGTAGAGCGGGGCTGCAGGCGGTCACACGTTCCCGGACCGCCCCGTCGAATGCAGGCTATGTCTTTGTGAACGCGTGCACAAAGACGGTGTCCGATTTGCCCGGCCAACGTGACCGGGGTCACGCATGCCCGGCACGCCCGTATGCAACCGGCGCGCGGACGACTCCGCTCCGCACCTGAAGGGGGCAAAACCGCACACTCTCCTCAACGAATCCCGCCCCCGAGACCAATCGCCGTCGATCCTAGGCGACTTTCCGGACGCCCAGGACTGCTCGGGCAGGTCACAAGTCGGGATACATCACGGGCGCGCCCGGCCTCCCCGCTCGCGGCTCACCGCGCCAGGGCTTTGCGAAGGCGTTCCTCGTTCACGCGCCAGAAGGTGTGCTGCGCGCCGTCCACCAGCACGACCGGGATCTGCTCCCAGTAGCGGCGGTGCAGCTCCTCGTCCTCGGTGATGTCCTTCCCCTCCCAGGGAACCCCGAGATCGGAACACACCTTCTCGATCACTTCCTGTGCGTCATCACACAGATGACACCCGGGCTTCCTGATCAGCGTGACCAGGTGCTCCGCGGGCGCCTTCGTCTCCGTACGGCGGTCGCTGCGCCGGAACATGGGGCTCATGCGTGCCATTCTCCCGCCCCGGACGCCCGGCGGGCACGCCCGGCGCCTCGCGCGGGCCCGACCCGCGCACGAGGTCCGACGCGCCGACCGGCGGCGCGCCGGACCGCTCGTTTAACGGCATGGCCTCGGAGAGTTCACAGCACCGAATCCTGTCGACTCCGGAAGCGCCGAACAGACTGGCTATGCTCACGACATGGCCGCTCTCGGATGGCTCACTCCCCGTAGGCGCTCCGCCACGGCGCGGAGCGTGTTGGCAGGCGAGGCCTCTGCGGAGGCAGCGCGCAAGTCCTCGCAGGAGCTGCGGGAACTGGAAGAACTGGCGCCACCGGACGCCGTGGAGGAACCCGACTTCCCGGTGCTCGGCGACGACAAGGCCGCCGCGTTCTTCGATCTCGACAACACCGTGATGCAAGGCGCCGCCCTCTTCCACTTCGGGCGCGGGCTGTACAAGCGGAAGTTCTTCGAGACCCGCGACCTCGCGAAGTTCGCCTGGCAGCAGGCGTGGTTCAGGCTGGCCGGCGTCGAGGACCCCGAGCACATGCAGGAAGCGCGTGACTCCGCGCTGTCGATCGTGAAGGGCCACCGGGTCTCCGAGCTGATGTCGATCGGCGAGGAGATCTACGACGAGTACATGGCCGAGCGGATCTGGCCCGGTACCCGCGCGCTCGCCCAGGCGCACCTGGACGCCGGCCAGAAGGTGTGGCTCGTCACGGCGGCGCCGGTGGAGATCGCCACGGTGATCGCGCGGCGGCTCGGTCTCACGGGTGCGCTCGGTACCGTCGCGGAGTCGGTGGACGGGATCTACACCGGCAAGCTGGTCGGTGAGCCGCTGCACGGGCCGGCGAAGGCGGAGGCCGTGCGGGCGCTGGCGTCCGCCGAGGACCTGGACCTGTCGCGCTGCGCCGCGTACAGCGACTCGCACAACGACATTCCGATGCTCTCGCTGGTCGGACACCCGTACGCGATCAACCCGGACTCGAAACTGCGCAAGCACGCGCGGGACTTCGACTGGCGGCTGCGGGACTACCGCACCGCGCGCAAGGCCGCGAAGGTCGGGATTCCCGCCGCGGCCGGGGTCGGCGCCGTGGCCGGCGGCACGGCCGCCGCGATCGCGCTGCACCGGCGGCGTCGCTAGCTCGCTTCCGGCGCCTCGGTGTCGGTGTCGGTCCGGTGGTGGGTCGGGGCCGTGCCGGTGCATCAGCCCGTCGCCGTCGGGTGAGGGGTGGGCGTCGGTGGCGACGGGCATCGATGTACCGGCACGTCCCCTCGCGCCGGATCCCGGCTGCGGGTGTGCGGTGGCTTGGGTGTCGTCCCTCACGGGCGTGATTTTCAGCCCCTCCGGCGTTTGAGGAGCGGGGTCCGGGGCGGAGCCCCGGGGTGGGACGGGTAGGGGCGGAGGGGGCGAAAACCTGTCCGGACCTGGGGCGGGAGCCCTGCTCCGCGAGGCAATCACATGGTCATACCCACGTGGTGGGCGACTCAGTCGCGCGTTCCGCAGGCGGGCACAACACGCCCTGCACTCAGACGGAACACGAACCGATGCGATCAACAAGCGATCGCCGATCGGTACTTGAACAGGCATCGACCCGTGCCAAAACCGTCGTAATCGATGATTTTAGCAACTGGGTGTAGCGCTGCCTGTACGAAGCGTTATTCTCCTCAGACGCAAACCGGTGCCCTTCCGTCGCCACGACGGGTGAAAGGTCCCGCACTGCACGTGATGGAAGCTCTGCCTCTGGGAGTCCCGTGTACTCACACGTCGGGGTTGACGCCTCGGGCCTGGCTACGCTGCGCGCAACGGTCCTGGACCGTCTGCGCGGCTTCGTCCCCACCGCGTACGCCGTCCCCGCCTTCGCCCTCCCCGCGCCCGTCGGACCTTGCTACGCCCTGGCCGACGGCAACGCGGCGGTCGGCAGGCGGGGCCGCTCAGGCTCGGCCACCACCGCACGCCGTCCGGCCGCGGACAGTGACAGCGCCCGGATGATGGATCTCGTGGAGCGCGCCCAGGCCGGCGAGGCCGACGCCTTCGGACGGCTCTACGACCAGTACAGCGACACCGTGTACCGCTACATCTACTACCGGGTTGGAGGTAAGGCGACCGCCGAGGACCTCACCAGTGAGACCTTTCTGCGGGCGCTGCGACGGATCGGCACCTTCACCTGGCAGGGGCGTGACTTCGGCGCCTGGCTCGTGACCATCGCCCGGAACCTGGTGGCCGACCATTTCAAGTCCAGCCGCTTCCGGCTGGAAGTGACCACCGGCGAGATGCTCGACGCCAACGAGGTCGAGCGTTCCCCCGAGGACTCCGTCCTGGAGTCCCTGTCGAACGCCGCACTGCTCGACGCCGTGAAACGGCTCAACCCTCAGCAGCAGGAGTGCGTGACACTCCGCTTCCTCCAGGGGCTCTCGGTCGCCGAGACCGCCCGGGTGATGGGCAAGAACGAGGGCGCCATCAAGACCCTCCAGTACCGGGCCGTCCGCACACTGGCCCGGCTCCTGCCCGAAGACGTCCGCTGAGCCCGCTTTCGACCACAGTGGCCCCGCACGCTCAGCGACGTCCAACTCACCTTCTGTAAAAGTCTGTTGACTTCGCGGTCCGCACATCTGTCGTCCGTAACCCAAGTGCCGTGACGCTCGTTGTGCGGGATACAGGCTCCCTGTGGTCACGCCTTGGCCGCCGCCGGTCACCCGATCGTGTGGACACGGCCAGGGGGTGCAACCCTCAGGACCCCCTGGGGAGTCGACCGTCATGACGAGAGGAGGTGCCGCCAGTGATCGCGAACGTATCAACACACCGGCGGGCGAACGCCTTCGCCCAGGCCCTGGAGGAGATCGACCAGGGCACGGCGGCCGAGCAGCCCGATGGGTCGGCACCGTCCCGGGCTGCTGCGGAACAGACCGGGCAAGGGCTGCTGTTGGCCCTCGCCACCGGTCTCGGCGAGCTGCCCCAACCGGAGCTGGACCCGGAGGTCAAGATCGTGCAGCGAGCCCAGCTCGTCGCCGCGATGGAGGCCATGCTGCAGGAAGGCACCGCCGCCGGAGGCGAGGGTCCGGACCGTGGCCTGCCCGAACAGCGGTCCCACAGGGCCAAGGGCTCGCACCGGGCGACCGGACTGGGGAAGCTGCGGCCCCGGTCCCGGCTGTCCAAAGGACTGGCCGCGGGCGGGCTCACCGTCGGTGTGGCCGCCGGAGCCTTCGGCGGTGTGGCCGCCGCGAGCTCCGACGCCCTGCCCGGTGACTCGCTCTACGGGCTCAAACGCGGCATGGAAGACATCAAGCTGGGTCTGGCCGACGGCGACAGCGACCGGGGCGAGCTCTACCTCGACCAGGCCTCGAACCGCCTGAGCGAAGCCCGTCGGCTGATGGAGCGGGGCCGCTCGGGACACCTCGACCACGAGTCCATGGGCGAGATCCGCCGCGCTCTGTCCGGCATGCAGCACGACGCCTCCGAGGGTCACCGGCTGCTGCACGAGGCGTACGAACGGGACGGCTCACTGGGCCCCATCCAGACCCTGTCCGCGTTCTCCCAGTCGCACCGCGAGGCCTGGGGCGCACTGCGCGACCGACTGCCCGTGCAGCTCGGTGACGTCAGTGACCAGGTCTCGTCGGTCTTCGAGGCCATAGACGACGAGGTCGACCCGCTGCGCTCGCTGCTGCCCAGGACGCCCGCCCCCGAGGGCACCGGCCGTCACCGGGGCAAGAGCGAGGAGTCCACCGCCCCGCCGGGCGCGGAGACTCCGGCACCCAGCGCCAGCAGCGGATCGACGGGCGAGAGCCACAGCAGCGGCAAGCCCAAGCCGTCCAGTTCGGGCAGCAGCGGCGAGGGCCTGCTCGGCGGCAGCACCGGCGGTCTGCTCGACCCGCCGCAGGACGACACCAGCACCTCTCCGTCGTCCGGCAGCAGCAAGAGCAGCGCGACGAGCGAACCCGATGTCACCCTGCCGCCGCTGCTCCCCGGCCTCCTGCCGGGCCTCGGCATCGACACACAGGACAGCGACTGACCGGACCGCCACCGTGGTACGTCGATGGGGGCGCCCTCCTCGGGGAGGGCGCCCCCATCGACGTACCGGCATATCAGTACATGATCAACAGAATCGTAACTGCATGATCAGAAGAACACGGACCTGCGCTGGACCAGCAGCTTGTACAGGGTGTGCTGGATCTGCTCCCTGACCTGGTCGGTCAGGTTGAACATCAGCATCGGATCGTCCGCCGCCTCCGGCGGATAACCGTCCGTGCGGATCGGCTCGCCGAACTGGATCGTCCACTTGGTGGGCAGCGGGACCGCGCCGAGCGGGCCCAGCCACGGGAAGGTCGGCGTGATCGGGAAGTACGGGAATCCCAGCAGCCGCGCGAGGGTCTTCGCGTTGCCGATCATCGGGTAGATCTCCTCCGCCCCGACGATCGAGCACGGAATGATCGGGGTGCCGGCGCGCAGCGCCGTCGAGACGAAGCCGCCCCGGCCGAACCGCTGGAGCTTGTAGCGCTCGCTGAACGGCTTGCCGATGCCCTTGAAGCCCTCCGGCATCACCCCGACCAGTTCACCGCGCTCCAGCAGCCGTTCGGCGTCCTCCGAGCAGGCCAGGGTGTGACCGGCCTTGCGGGCCAGCTCGTTGACGACCGGCAGCATGAACACCAGGTCGGCGGCGAGCAGCCGCAAGTGACGGTTCGCGGGGTGGTTGTCGTGGACGGCGACCTGCATCATCAGGCCGTCCAGCGGAAGCGTGCCCGAGTGGTTGGCGACGATCAGGGCGCCACCGTCGGACGGGATGTTCTCGACGCCCTTCACCTCGACGCGGAAGTACTTCTCGTACACCGGCCGGATCAGTGACATCAGGACCTGGTCGGTCAGCTCCTGGTCGTACCCGAACTCGTCGACCTCGTAGTCGCCGGTGAGCCTGCGGCGCAGGAAGGACAGGCCCCCCGCGATGCGCTGCTCCAGGCTCGTACCGCCCTGCTGGGGCTTCCGGGGCTGTTCCTCCTGTGTCACGGGAACATCATCCTGCGGAAGGGTCCGCCCTGGCATGGGCTGGACCTCGCGCACGACCACGGGCTCACCCTTGCGCCGGCTTCCCCCGGCCCGGCGCCTCGCCGGGCGCTGCGCCGCAGCCCCGCGCGAGCGGTCGTCGTCGAACGGAATGACCTTGGCGTCCGCCATCGTTGATGCGCTCCTCAGTTGGCGCTCTGCGTCGGGGGGTGGCCGCCGCCCAGAGCAGGCAGCGCGGCGATCTTGTCCACGGCCCCCGCAAGGGCCTCCGGGGGCAGGAGTCCGGGACCCCTGCTCCGGGCGAAGTCCGCGAAGGCCTCCGCCGTCGTGTACTTCGGCTGGTAGCCCAGGGTTTCGCGCATCTGGACCGTCGCGACCACCCTGCCGTGCGTGAGCAGCCGCAGCTGCTCGGGCGAGAAGTCCGTCACCCCCAGGGTACGCACGGCCGTACCGACCCAGCTGAGGGCCGGCAGCAGGAGCGGGACCGTGGGCCGTCCGAGCCGCCGCGCGCACTGCGAGAGCAGCAGGACGCCGTCCCCGGCGATGTTGAACGTGCCGCTGTTGAGCGTGCCCCGCCGCGGGTCGTGCGCGGCGAGCCGCAGTACCTCGATGACGTCGCTCTCGTGGACGAACTGGAGCCGCGGGTCGTAGCCGAACACCGTCGGCAGCACCGGCAGCGAGAAGTACGAGGCGAGCGGCGAATCCGCGCTCGGGCCGAGGATGTTGGCGAACCGCAGCACGCACACGGCGACATCGGGCCTGCGGCGCGCGAAGCCGCGTACGTAGCCCTCGACCTCGACCGTGTCCTTCGCGAAGCCGCCGCTGGGCAGCGACTTGGGCGAGGTGGTCTCGGTGAAGACGGCGGGGTCGCGCGGCGCCGAACCGTAGACGTTCGTGCTGGACTTCACGACGAGCCGCTTGACCGTCGGGGACTTCTGGCAGGCACCGAGGAGCTGCATGGTGCCGATGACGTTGGTCTCCTTGACCGTGGTCCGGCTGCCGGAGCCCAGCGCCGTGCCCGTCACGTCCATGTGGACGACCGTGTCGACGGAGTACTCGGCGAGCAGCCGGGCGATGGTGGGCTGGCGGATGTCGGCCTGCACGAAGTCGGCGCCACCGATGTGGTGCTCGGGAGGCACCGCGTCCACGGCGATCACCCGGTCCACCTGCGGGTCACGCTGGATCTGTCGTACGAACCGGCCCCCGAGACGCCGGGCCACCCCGGTCACGAGCACGACCTTCCCCAAGATCAGCGCCTTCCTTCCAGAACTGGACGTAGCTCCGCTCGTACCTGCCGGGTTCCCCGTGTGCGGCCAACTTAGCGGGTTGATGTTGCGCTGTGATGACCACCCGATGCACGAAGTGACGACAGCCGTGGACCTGCGACCAGACCCAGCCATTCGGCCCACAGACGGACACGGCGCACATGGCCGAAGACGTTCGACGGTCGAGCGGTTTTTCGGGGTTCCTCTTCCCGGGCCACCGCCGCGCCGGGAGTACCCGGCCGCCGCACAGAAGCCCCGGCCGGCCGCCGCGCGGCCTTCTCCGGCCCTTCTCCGGCCCTTCTCCGGCCCCTCTCCGGCCCTTGAGCCGCCTTTCCCCGGCCGGATACGCCTGTGGCCCCCCACCTGCTGGTGAGAGGCCACAGTACGCGTTTCCGCGGCGTCGCTTACTTCTTGTTGCGACGCTGAACGCGAGTGCGCTTGAGCAGCTTGCGGTGCTTCTTCTTCGCCATCCGCTTGCGCCGCTTCTTGATAACAGAGCCCACGACTACCCTCGCTCACTTCTCTTTACTCGGTGCTGGGCTGCATGGGCCCACACGACCTATGAGGGGCCAGCCTACCCGCCCGAGAGCCGAGGTCGTAATCGAGGTGTTTCCGGGAGATCGCGAACGGTCTCCCGGAACGCCGTCAGGCGGTCTCCACCCCCACGTAGCTCTCGCGGAGGTACTCGTGAACCGCTTGCTCCGGCACCCGGAAGGACCTCCCCACCCGGATCGCCGGCAGATGACCGCTGTGCACCAAGCGGTACACGGTCATCTTCGACACTCGCATCACCGAGGCGACCTCCGCCACGGTAAGGAACTGGACCTCGTTCAGAGGCCTCTCGCCTGCAGCCATGTCACACCTGAACCTTCCGCACTCGACGGTCACCGGCTTCCCCTTCCGGTGACTCTTCGTCGTTGCGCACTCACTCCCCAATGTAGGGGCGGGTGATGCGAGTGGGGAAGAGGAGATGCCATCGGCCGCCTACTGTGACAGACACGCTCGATTGAGTACATAGCGAGTAAGCGGTCGGTAGTAATCAGACCGCACAGCGTCATCTAGGGGAACGGCGACGGACACCCGCCCCTCTGCCTCTCCGACAAACAGCGCGGGATCGTCCGTATCGGCGAGGCCGATGGCCTCGAACCCCAGCTGACCTGCCCCGCAGACCCATCCGTGGTCCCCGATGACCAGCTCCGGGAGGGGCCCCGCGCCCGCGGCGGCGGCCGCCAGAACGGTCCGGACCGGGAGGGGTGAATGGGTGTGTGCGCCGGTCGCACGACCGGCGGCTCCGCCCTCGGGTTCGCGCACCAGCGCGACACCTTGTACGTAGTCGAGGCTGTACGTGCGTAGACCGAACCGGGTCGTTATGTCGATAGAGCTACCCTGCGCGGGGGTGAGGACGGCACACCCCGCCGCTGACAGGGCGTCCGCGAGTGCGGCGTAGAAATCGATCAGCCGGTGCGGGTGACCCGTACCGAGGAGCACAGGGTGACGACGCCGGGCGGCTTCGCCGAGCCGTTCCGCGAAGGCGTCGAGGGCCGCCAGCGTCCGCTCCGGGTCGATCACATCATGCCCCGAAGTATGTGATGGATCAGCCGAAACTCCGCATTTGTCGGCCATCAACTCGATCAAATCCCGCTGGCGCCACGTCCATTCGGGATCAAGTCCGAGCATCAGGCGGGGGTCGCGGGCGGCGAAGAGCCGGTAGCTGCGCAGGCTCTCCTCGCGCGAGGTGGCCACGGGCCCGGCGAGCCGGGCGGCCAGAAGATGGGCACGCAAAGCGCCGGTGCTCAACACGTCAGCGATGCTGGCGCATCCGCCGGTGCCGGATGCGCAACATGGGCCATATGCCCCACAGTTGGCCTAAAGGTCCACCCGTGACGGCGGTGGGAGGACGGTACCGGCCCCCGCCGCGAAGCCCCCGGCTAAGGGAGCATCCCCCGCAGCGGGAACACGGCCTTGCGTGTCGCCACGATCGCCTGGTCGAGACGGTCCGCAGGGTCGTACCCCGACTCCCAGTCCTTCCAGGACACCGGCCACCGTCCGTCCGTCATCCGCATCGGCGCCAGCTGCCGGGTGTGGGCGAAGACCTCCTGCCGCCAGCTCTCCGGGATCACCGTCTCGGGCTCGACGGGACGGCCCGCCGCCACGGCCACCAGATGCGTCCACGAGCGCGGCACCACCTCCACCACCGCGTATCCGCCACCCCCCAGCGCGACCCAGCGTCCGTCGGCGTACGTGTGCGCCAGGTCGTGACAGGCGACCTGCACGGCCCGCTGCGCGTCGAGCGATACGGCCAGGTGCGCGAGCGGGTCCTCGAAGTGGGTGTCCGCGCCGTGCTGGGTGACCAGCACCTGCGGCCGGAAGTCGGCGATCAGCTCGGGCACCACCGAGTGGAACGCCCGCAGCCAGCCCGCGTCCCCGGTACCCGCCGGCAACGCGACATTGACGGCCGTACCCTCCGCACTGCCCGCCCCGGTCTCCTCGGGCCACCCGGTCCCCGGGAACAGCGTCCGCGGGTGCTCGTGCAGCGAGATCGTCAGAACCCGCGGATCCTCCCAGAAGACCGCCTGGACACCGTCACCGTGGTGCACGTCGACATCGATGTACACCACCCGCTCGGCACCCAGCTCCAGGAGGCGGGCGATGGCGAGAGCGGCGTCGTTGTAGATGCAGAACCCGGAGGCGGCGCCGGGCATCGCGTGGTGCAGCCCGCCCGCGAAGTTCACCGCGTGCAGCGCCTCCCCGCGCCACACGGCCTCCGCGGCGCCCACGGACTGCCCGGCGATCATCGCGGACACCTCGTGCATCCCGGTGAACGCGGGATCGTCCATGGTCCCGAGGCCGTACGACGCGTCGGCGGACCCGGGATCGGCGGACGCGGCCCTGACCGCCGCCACATAGTCCTCGCGGTGCACCAGCCGCAGGGTCGAGTCCCCGGCGGCCTTCGCCGCGACGACGTCGACTGCCCGGTCGAGCCCGAAGGCGTCGACGAGCCCCTTGGTCAGCCGGAGCCGGACCGGATCCATCGGATGCTCCGGACCGAAGTCATACCCCGTTACTGCCTCGTCCCACATCAGCTGTGCGCGGCCGCTCATGCACCTCACCGTATCGGTCCGGTTGAGGTTCGAACGAGCGGGCATACCCCAAGGTCGCGAGGACCAACACCATCGGTACGAGCATGGCTCCGCGGTAGTTCCAGGCGTCGCCCAGCGCGCCCACCAACGGAGAACCGATCAGGAACCCCACGTAGTTGAAGATGTTCAGCCGCGCGATCGCCGTGTCCGACGCCCCGGGGAAGAGCCGCCCCGCGGCCGCGAACGTCTGCGGCACGATCACACACAGCCCGAGCCCCAGCAGCGTGAACCCCAGCATGCCCACCCCGGCTCCCGGCGCGACCGCCACCACCCCGAACCCGAGGGCGGCGACCACGGCACCCAGCCGAACCACCGCCACCGCCCCGAACCGCCGCACCCCGAAGTCGCCGACAGCACGCCCCACCAGCGTCATCACCATGTAGACGTTGTACGGAACGGTCGCCGTCTGCTCCGAACTGCCCAGCACGTCCTTGAGGTACTTCGCGCTCCAGTTGGAGACGGTCGAGTCCCCGATGTAGGCGAACGTCATCACCAGACACAGCGGCAGCAGCAGCCGGAAGACGAGCGGACCGGCACCCGCGCCGGCCACCGCCTCCTCCTTCCCCTCCTTGTCCGCGCCCGCGTCGACGTACCACCGGCTCCCCACCAGGGCGAGCGGCAGCAGCACCAGCACGACCGGCAGGTACGACGCGAAGAGCGGCAGATGCCAGTGCGCCCCGGCCCACGCGAGCGAGGCGCCCACGATCCCGCCCAGGCTGTACGTGGCATGGAAACCGAGCATGATGCTGCGCCCGTACGACCGCTGGAGACTCACCCCGAGCATGTTCATCGAGGCGTCGAGACCGCCGACCGCCAGGCCGAAGGCGCCGAGGGCGACGGCCACCTCGACGAGCTGGTCACCGGCGCCGACACCGAGCAGGGCCAGCAGCACGACCGGCTGCGACCACCGCAGGACGCGGCTGGGAGGTATGCGCTTGACCAGATGCTCGGTGGCGACGCTTCCCAGCCCGGCGAGGACCGGCACGGCCGCCAGGAACGCCGGCAGCAGCGCGTCGGAGATCCCGTAGCGGTCCTGGATGGCCGGGATACGCGTCACGAGCAGCGCGAAGGCGGCACCCTGAGCGAAGAAGCTGAACGCCAAAGAGGCCCTACCGCGCCGCAGCACATCTGTCATGGCGGCGAGCGTAGGGCCCCGGCTTACCGGTGGGTAGATCAAGCCGAAGGTGAATTTTGCTCAGCTCTTCGGAGGTGAGGGCGGGGAGGGACTGCCGAGGTCTTCGCGGCGGCCCCGTCCGGGTCCGCCGCGCGGGGCACGGGGACCTCCGCGCGGGACCGTTCAGCTCTGCTTCCCGGCCTCTGCGGCGACCTCGTGCTCCAGCATCTTCTCCATCGGGACGACGCCGAAGCGCCCGCTGAGCAGGAAGGCCAGGACCATCGAGGCGATCATGACGACCGTGCCGAGCCAGACCACCGTGTCGATCGGCAGCGTGTAGGCACCCACGACCCGCGCGACGCACTCACCGAGCAGGACCGTGCCCCACACCAGCGAGAACGTCCGCTCGGCCTTCCGGAACGGCTCGGAGCCGGCCGCCAGCCGGTCCCAGGCCGCGGCCCGCGCCGCGTCGCCCTTCACGAGGAACGGCTTCATGCCCTGCGTCATCATCGGCCGCCCGAGCCGCACGGACACCAGGACACCGATCCCGATCACGCTGCCGACCCCGCTGTCCTTCGCCAGCATCAGCCGCGGGTCACCGGCGACCAGGCTGAGCGCGAGCCCCACCACGTTGACGAGCAGGATCAGCGCGGCCAGGGCGTTGGCCCTGCGCTCCTTCACCACGCTCCACACGGTCCGCACGGCCGGCACGACGCTGCTCCAGCCGAGGGCCGCCATCGTGCTCATCCCGAACCCGTTCCTGAGCAGGTAGTACGACCCGACGGGCACCGCCACGTCCACGATCAGCGGCAGGAAGCTCGGCCGGGCACCGGCGGTCTCCGGGGCGGTGGCCGTTTCCGCCAGGGCAGCGCGGGGGGTCTCTCCGGTGCTGATCTCGGTGGCGGTGATGCTCATGATCGGGTCCCTCCGTCGTCACTGTGTACGTCCCGTTTCGATGTACTCAGCTTCGCGGTCGGACCCCACCCGCCGGCAGAAACGATCGTCCGGAGCTCGGCATGACAAATGTCAGCGCCCGACGATGGGTGCCGTCATACCAGCAGGTCAACCAACTCCCCCATGTCGGAGAAGAGTTGGGTGGCACCGGCCAGCCTGTCGGCCGGTGTCATGGCGGTGAACCCGTACACGTCCATCCCGGCCGCGTCGGCCGCCTGTACGCCCAGGGGGCTGTCCTCGACGACAGCGCACTTCTCCGGTCGTACGCCCATGCGTTCGGCGGCATGGAGAAACAGATCGGGTGCCGGCTTGCCCCGCCCGACGTCCTGGGAACTGAAGACCCGCCCCTCGTCGAACCATCGGTCGAGCCCTGTCGTCCGGTGCCCGACCCGGATCCGCTCATGGCTCCCGGAGGAGGCCACGCAGTACGGCACGCCGTCCGCGGCCAGCTTCTCCAGCACCTGGCCGGCTCCGGGGACGGGCTTCAGCTCCCGCTCGAAAGCGGCGAAGACGCGGGCGTGGAACACGTCGTCGAAGTCGTCCGGCAGCCGCCGCCCGGTGCGCTCCAGGACCAGGTCGTGGATGCGGTGCATCGCGGATCCCATGTAGTCACGCAGGGAGTCCTCGTAGGTGGTGGGGTGCCCCAGTTCGGTGAGATAGGCGGCCAGCAAGGTGTTGGAGATCGGTTCGCTGTCCACGAGGACACCGTCATTGTCGAAAATAATCAGTTCGTAGCGCATGGAAAAGACCCTAAACGCAGAAAACCCCCGGACCGGTGTCCCCGGTCCGGGGGTTTTCTTCAAAATTTGTTCGGCGGCGTCCTACTCTCCCACAGGGTCCCCCCTGCA
>NZ_JBIAQM010000055.1:0-39751 GCF_042888945.1 Streptomyces sp. NPDC002698 | reverse complement strand
CGCGGTCCGGGCTTCCACCGCTCCGCGGTGCCTCTTCGCCGCTCCGCGGCGCCTTGGGGGGGGGGGGGCCCCCCCCCGCCGCCCCCGCGGGGGCCCCCGGGGGGGGGGGGGGGGGGCGGGCGGGCGGGGGGGGGGGGGGGGGGGGGGGGGGGGGGGGGGGGCCCCCCCCCGCCCCCCCCCCCCCCCCCCCCCCCCCCCCCCCCGGCCGCTCGACCGTGCCGGCCTCGGGGTCGCCCGGCCCCGACGACCGACACGGGAGCGATGTCGCCGAACCACCCGTGGGCGTCCGGGACGCGTGCCTAGTGCCCCCGATCCGCCGCGGCAGTCCCCTGTCCCCGAGACCTTTCGCCGTGGGCCGGCCACCGGGCGCCGTCCCGGAGGGGACACCTGTGGACGGGGTGTGAAGCCGGGGATACCCGTGACATGGCCTCCGGAGGTCCGGGAACAAGGGGAGACAGCCTGCCCGGCACTTCGATCAGCTTCGATCAGCACGGAGGCGCCGCCGCGCGCCGCGCGGGCGGGACGTACGGCAAGGGAGGCGAAGGCATGACCACCGTCGAACCGTCCTGCGATCTCGGTCCCGATCTCGGTGCGAGGCTCGAGCGGGATCCGCAGGCCGCTGTGCACGCCCGGCGTATGGTCCGCACGTTCCTCGGCGGCCTGCCGCGCGCCGTGCCGCGCGAGACCGCCGAGGCGGTCACGCTCGTGGTCTCGGAGCTCGTGACGAACGTGGTGCGCCACGCGCGCGGTCGGCTGTGCAGCCTGGACCTGAGGGACATGGGCCACGGGGTGGGCATCTCCGTCTCCGACGACGATCCCGAGCCGCCGCGCCCGAAGCGCCTCGACCTGACCGGACAGGGCGGCTTCGGCTGGCCGCTGGTGCACCGGCTGTCCGCCGAGCTGACCGTGCTGTCCCGCCCCGACGGCAAGACGGTCCACGCGGTCGTGAGGTTCTGACGAGTGCCGCTTCCGGCCGGCCCGGCGGGCGCCCGGCAGGACGGCCGGTTATCGAGCTCCCTCCTGCCGGGCGTTCGCCGGGCCGTGCCAGTCGAGGCACACCACGAGGGCGTCGTCCTCCGGGCCGGGCCTGCCCCGGTGACCGGTCAGCTCCCGCAGGACGGCGCGGGGCACCTCCGTTGCGGGCAGCAGCCGGGTGGAGCTGATCGCCATGGCCAGGGCCTTCTGCCCGTACTTCTCGCCGCCCGGCCCGGCCACGGCGTGGACGCCGTCGCTCACGAAGAGGAGCCGGTCGCCGGGTTCCACCCGGAACTCCTGCACGAGGTAGTCGGTCTCCTCGAACATGCCGAGGGGCAACTGGGCCTCGAAGTCCACGCGTTCGACGGTCCGGCCGCGCAGCCGCAGCATCTGGGGCGACCCGGCGTCGATCACGCGCATCCGGCCGGTGGACAGCTCGAAGTCGAGCATGAGCACGGACAGATAGCGGTCGCCGCGGTACTGGGCGTGGACCGCCTGATCGGCGAGCGCCGCCTGGTCCGCGAGCGGGATGCCGGCCCGGCGCGCGTTGCGCAGGGCGTTGATGCCGAGATTGGTGAGCAGCGACGCCTCGATACCCTCGCCCATTCCGTTCGTCACGTAGAGGGACAGCCGCTCGGCGTCGGCCGACCAGTCGAAATTGTCGCCGAAGATCGCGTAGGCGGGTTCCAGCTGGGCGCCGAGCTCGTACTCGGGCCGGGAGCAGGAGCGGCCGGGCAGGAGCTGCCACTGCATCTCCGCGGCCAGGGTCAGCCGGTCCTTGCGGCGGGCCTGGAGGTACAGGTCGGTGTCGCGTTCGGCCACGAGCACCTCGTGGCCGAGGACCTCGGCGATGTCGGCGAGCTCGGCGACCGTGTCCGCGTCGCAGGCGGCGGAGGGCAGGACGACGGACAGGACGCCGAGCCGGTCGCCGCGGACCGTCACCGGGAGGTGCGCTCGTACGTTTCCGTCGCCGTGTTCCTCCACGAAGGGTTCCTGGGCGCCGAAGGCCCGGCCCTCGGGGCTGGTGTGCACCGGAATGGGTTCCAGGGTGTGCGGAAGCACCGAGACGGGCTGGAGCACGGTGAGCCCGTAGTCGGCCATGAAGAGTTCGACGGAATCGGCCGCGTAGTGACCGCACAGCACGTCACGGACCGCGTCCAGCAGCTGATGGGGCGCCGCGGTGCGCAGGGCACGTTCCGCGGCCACGAATCTGTTCACGATGTCGCACAGACCAATCTTTGAGAAGTCCAAGGAGTCCAAGGGATTCGAGGACCGGTATCCACCATTTCGTTCCTGGCGTCGCGCCGACAGGCTGACAGTGCCCGAGAAGACTGGGAGAGTTGGACGGTGACTTCCTCCGGCCCGCGTCCACGCCGCAGCGAGGTGGCCCGTGTGACCGCCGAGGCCGCCGAGCTTCTGGAGATCCTCTGGGGCCGCGCCTCGACGACCCCGGTCTCCGCCTCCCAGTTGCGGGTGCTGTTCATCCTGGAACACGACGAGGGCATCAACCTGAGGACCCTGGCCGACGCGCTCGGCTCCACACCCCCCTCGACCAGCAGACTCTGCGACCGGCTGCAGGCCGTGGGGTTCGTCGAACGGGCACCGAGTGCCACCAGCCGCCGCGAGCTGCGCCTGTTCCTGAGCCCCCAGGGCCGGACCTTCCTCGCGGAACTGCGCGCACGGCGCGAGCGGGCCGTGGAAGCCGTCCTCGCGCAGATGCCGGCCGCCGGGCGGGAGGCGCTCGTGGAGGGGCTGGCGGCCTTCTGCGCGGCCGCGGCGGCACAGCTCCACGAGGCGGACCCCGTCGAGGCCCGCTCCGCCTAGTGCCGGGCTGTCCCTTCTCCGATGTGGACCAGTGCGGCGTCCACATCGGCCACCGACGGTATGGCGAGGCTGACGCCCGTGAGATCCAGAACGCGCTGGACGACCGGCGCCGGGGACACGAGGCACACTCCGCCTCCCGCGTGTCCGGCGGCGTCGTGGGCCTTGAGCAGGGCGTTGATGCCGGAGGAGTCCATGAAGGGGACCGCGGACAGGTCGAGCAGCAGGTGCCGCCGACCCCCGCGTATCTGGTTGGCCAGTCGGTGGTGCAGCTCGGGAGCTGTCTCGACGTCCAGTTCCCCGGCGACGGTGACCAGGGCGATGCCCTCGCCGTACAAGGTCGCGTCGATGGTCACAGGAGCCTCTTCGGCCGGCACGGTTACCTCCAAGGGGGAACTGACCCGTCGGGATCCACCCGGCGCGGGGATACGCCGGTGAGCAGGGCAACGGTTACCCCCCGAACCGAGGTGCACACCTGGGGTCTCGCCCGCCGGAGCCGGCCTCTTGACCCGCCCTTTCCCGAATTACCTCTGACACAGAGGCAATCTCGGAACGTGAGGTCGGAGTCGGAGAGTTTCCCCGAGGCACTGGCGGACACCCTGGCCGGGTTGCAGCGGCTGATCAGACGGCGGCTGCGCCGCGGCACGCCCGGACCGAGCCTGCGCGGTGCCGAGGTCGATCTGCCGGGCATCGGTGTGTCGGAGGCGGCCAAGGAGCTTTATCCGGCGGGCAATTCGGTCTCGACGTTGGTCAACAGGCTGGTCGCGGACGGCTATCTGGTCCGCGAGACCGACCCGGCCGACCGGCGCGCCGCCCGGCTGCTGTCCACCCCGGCGGCCGATGCCCGGTTGCGCGACTGGCGGCAGCGGCGCGCGGTGCTCGTACGCGGCCAGGTGGCGCGCCTCGACGCGGCCGACCGTGCCGCACTGGAGGCCGCTCTTCCGGCCCTGCGCAAACTGGCGGCGAACCTGCACGAGGAGGCCGAGGAGACATGACAGGACACAGCGGCGGACGCGTGGAACCCGCACGGCAGGAGAACCCGCAACCCCGACGCGGCGAGGCGGACCCGGCCGGCGACCGGGCGGACCCGCCCCGAACGCCGGTCCCGGCCATCGTGGTTGATGCCGATGCCGATGCCGATGCCGTGATGACGGGAGCGGCCGCGGACGGCGGCGCCGCGCCCGCCCCGTGCCCGGCCCCGGACGCCGTGTCCTGTGCGGGACTCGTGTACGCCTTCGGCGAGACGACCGCCGTCGACGGTCTCGACCTCGCCGTCCGTGACGGTGAGGTGTTCGGACTGCTCGGTCCCAACGGCGCCGGCAAGACGACGGCGCTCCGCTGCATCACCACGCTGCTGCCGGTCCCCTCGGGAAAGGTCCGTGTCTTCGGGCACGACGCCACCCGTGAACGCATGGCCTTACGACGCCTGTTGGGCTACGTGCCGCAGCAACTGTCCGCCGACTCCGGGCTCACCGGCAGGGAGAACGTGCTCCTGTTCGCCCGCGTCTTCGACGTGTCCCGGCGGGAACGCGCGGCCCGCGTGGCCCAGGCGCTCGACGCGGTCGGCCTCACCGACGTGGCCGACCGGCTCGCCAGGACGTACTCCGGAGGCATGGTGCGCCGCCTGGAACTCGCCCAGGCCCTGGTCAGCGCGCCGCGACTGCTGATCCTGGACGAGCCGACCATCGGCCTCGACCCGATCGCCCGCACCGGCGTGTGGGAGCACATCAACGCCGTACGGGCCGCCACCGGGATGACCGTCCTCGTGACGACCCATTACATGGACGAGGCCGACCAGTACTGCGACCGGGTCGCGCTGATGTACTGCGGACGCGTCCGCGCGCTCGGCACCCCACAGCGGCTCAGGGAGGGGCTCGGTGAGCGCCGCGGGATCGACGGCGACGCTGGACCGCCCACGCTGGAAGACGTCTTCCGCGATGTGGCCGGCAGTGGACTCGACGACCGATCAGGAGACTTCCGCGATGTCCGAAGCACCCGCCGTACCGCTTCCCGCGTCGGCTGAGAGCGTCCGCCCCGGGAACCTCGACCTGCTCGTGACCCCGCCCAGGCCCCGTACGGGCTGGCGCGTGCTGCCCGCCCGGGTCGCCGCGATGTGCGCGGTCGAGCTCCAGAAACTCCGCCACGACCGCACCGAGCTGTACACACGGGCGATCCAGCCGGCGCTCTGGCTGCTGATCTTCGGAGAGACGTTCACCCGGATCCACGCGATCCCGACCGGCGGAATCCCCTACCTCGACTATCTGGCGCCCGGCATCATCGCCCAGTCCGCCATGTTCATCGCCATCTTCTACGGCATCATGATCATCTGGGAGAGGGACGCCGGCATCCTCACCAAACTCCTCGTCACCCCCACACCCCGCTCCGCGCTCATCACCGGCAAGGCGTTCGCCGCCGGAGTGAAGGCGCTGATCCAGGCCGTGGTGGTCGTCGTGATCGCCGCGCTGCTCGGGGTGGCGATGACCTGGAACCCGCTGCGACTTCTCGGAGTGGCCGTGGCCGTCGTGCTCGGTTCGGCGTTCTTCTCCTGCCTGTCGATGACGATCGCGGGCATCGTGCTCACCCGCGACCGGCTGATGGGCATCGGGCAGGCCATCACCATGCCCCTGTTCTTCGGCTCCAACGCCCTCTACCCGGTGGCCGTCATGCCCGGCTGGCTGAAGGCCGTCAGTCTGGTCAACCCGCTCAGCTACCAAGTCGACGCCCCGCGCGGCCTGTTGCTCGGCACGCCCGCGCACCTGCCCCTCGACTACGGCGTCCTGGCCGTGGCCGCGGTTCTCGGTGTCCTGTCCGCGTCGTCGCTGCTGGGGCGGCTGGCCAGGTGAGAGCGGGCCCGAAGATCCGCTCCGGCAACGAACCGCGCAAGGGATGCGGGACCAGGTCTCCGAATCCGTAGGAGAAGCGCATGGTTGAACAGCCCCCCACGCGTTACTCACCCGAGGGCACTCCCTTGGGCCGCGGCGCGGACGACATCTGGCTGAGCAACAGCTATTCCACCGAAACCCCGCGCACCCGCAAGCTGTGGTGGCGTATCAGGGATGCGCTCCGCCGGCCGGTGAAGAACAGTGAGCGGCGCCACTGAAGCACGCGGACCGGCAGGGCCTCCATCTGGCCGACCGTCTCGACCAGTTCCACTACGACACCGCACCGGCCAACGGCTGGCCCATCGCCGCGAATGGTGACTTCGAGGACTGGTGGCGCTACCACGGGCATCGCGGACGCCGGCGTCTCCATCCCGTATCCCACCGGCAGGAACACGGGCCCACAGTCTGATCGGGAGCTAGCGACGGTCCCCGTCTCGACCGTCTCCCTGGCGCTGAACTGGCAAGGCAAGGGGGCAGGCGCCCGTCAGACGCAGATCCAGCAGTAGAGGCGATGCCCTCGCTCGACCGCCCGGCCCGCCAGGTCGATGGCCTGCTCGAGGAACTCCGCAAGGCCCTGCGGATCCGGCGGCGTGGGGAACACGTCCGATGCGGCCCATACCTGGGCCACGTGGTGCGATGAACCGCGGTCAGCGGCGGCGAGCGCGTCACGCAGGGCATCTGTCAGCGACAGGCACAACAGTTGCCCGTCGTCGGCCGTCGCGAGCAGGTGACCGTACCGCGGGTCCGCCTGGATGGTCTCGGCAGACCGGCCCGAAAGGATCACCTCCGCCGGCAGCAGGTCGACGGTCGGATCCATACCGTTGACGTCGAACCCGTCATAGCCCGTCGCGGTCGGTTCGTCGTCCTCACGCATCACGGCTCGGACCGCGTCGTCATCGTCAGCAGCAGCGAAGTAGCCATAGATAACTCCCATGCGGCGATCTTGGCACCCGCCCCTGACACCCGCTCTCGATCAGTCCATCACTCCGGAGGAACCGCACCCAACCCGGATCGCATGCGCCGTCGCTTCACAACGCCGGGTGCGGGGTCCGGTCGTCGCCGCGCAAGCGCGTGCTGTGAGTCGGGTGACGGCTGCGCTCATCGCCGTAACCACCTTTGAACGCGCGTGGCGTCGGCTATGCGGACTCCGACCGGCGTCCTCTCCTGCCGCTGTCGTCGCTGGTGGTGTCCGTACCGCCGGATCCTTGGGGCTGTGAACGCTGTGGCGCCTGTGCGTCCTGGGCCGCGGCGAGCGGCGCCAGGTGTGCCGAGGCGCTGTCCAGCAGCCCGAGGTCGGCCTTGGTGTGCGCGATGGCGGCGTCGATCAGGACCGCGACCAGCGGCTCGGCGGCGTGGGCCCGGCGTTGCCGTGCCAGGCCGGCGAGTTCGGACAGGTACGTCTGCCGCTGTGCCTCGATCAGTGTGGTCAGGGCGTGCGGGCCCAGGGCGACGGCGCCGAGGAGTTTCAGGAACAGCTCGTCGCGGAAGCCGCCGACACGTACCCAGGCGCTGGTCGCCCACGTGTTCAGCTCGGTCCTGCCGGCCTCGGTGAGTGTGTAGAGGTTCTTGTCGGGCCGGTCGGTCTGCGTGACCTGTGAGCGTGAGACATAGCCGTCACGGACCAGCCGTTCGAGGATCTGGTAGAGGTGGCCGATGTTCAGGCCACCCCACTGCGGGCCGATGGCCTCCTCGAACCGGGCTTTGAGTTCGTATCCGTGGTTCGGCCGCTGGGTCAGCAGCGCGAGTACCGCGTGGTGGAGCGGCATATACCTCTCCCT
The DNA here is from genome assembly GCF_042888945.1 of Streptomyces sp. NPDC002698. NCBI lineage: Bacteria > Bacillati > Actinomycetota > Actinomycetes > Kitasatosporales > Streptomycetaceae > Streptomyces > Streptomyces sp. NPDC002698. The sequence goes on along the minus strand of NZ_JBIAQM010000055.1, from coordinate 32,295 downwards.
TCGGCATTGCTCCCTCCTGCATTGTGACAACATACCCTTGAATTGCGACAATGTATGAGGGTGAGGCTGCATCTATGGCTGTGAGCGTGGCGTTGCGCGGGGTGAGCCGCCGGTATCCCGGGCTGACCGCTCTGGACGGGATCGACCTGGAGGTCGCGGCCGGCGAGGTGGTGATGCTGACCGGGGCCTCCGGTGCCGGCAAGTCCACCGTGCTGCATGTGACGGGCGGTATGGACCAGCCCGACGAGGGGCATGTCGAGATCGACGGCACGGAGCTGGTGCCCCGGAACCTCGACCGCCACCGGCGGCGTATCGGCTTCGTCTTCCAGCGCTTCCATCTGCTGCCCGCGCTGACCGCGCTGGACAACGTGCTCGCCCCCGTCCTGCCCCGCAGAGTGGACTTCGACCGGCGCGAGCGCGGCATGGAACTGCTCGAAGCGGTCGGCCTGGGAGACCGGTCCGACGCCCTGCCCTCGCAGCTGTCGGGCGGCCAGCAGCAACGCGTCGCCGTCGCCCGCGCGTTGGTCAACCGGCCGGGACTGCTGCTGGCCGACGAGCCGACCGGCAACCTGGACAGCGTCATCGGGCGGGAGATCATCGATCTGCTGATGTCGCTGCGCGAGCGGTACGCGATGACGATGCTGATCGCCACCCACGACGCGGAGGTCGCCGCCAACGGCGACCGGGTGGTGCGTCTGCAGGACGGCAGGATCACCTCCGACCAGCGGGTCACGCCGTCCGGCGACGTGCTGAACCGGCTGGGGGGCCTGCGCCCGTGATAACGATGATCCTCGATCAGCTCCGGCGGCGGCGCGGGCGGGCGCTGGCCCTGGCCGCCGGCATCCTGGTGGCGGCGACCAGCTTCACCCTGCTGACCGCGACGGTGAGCACCAGCAGGGCGACCACCGTGGGCACGGTCCGCAAGAACGCACGGTCCGCCTACGACGTCCTGGTGCGCCCGCCGAACTCGCAGACGGGCGTGGAACGGCAGAGCGGACTGGTCGAGCCGAACTTCCTGTCCGGCACGTTCGGCGGCATCACCATGGACCAGTACCGGCGCATCCGCGGCATGGCCGGGATCGACGTGGCCGCACCGGTCGCCAACATCGGGTACCTCATGGTGATGAGCACCGTCACCGTGGACGTCTCCCGCTTCCTGGACAGCAAGGCGTCCCGGCAGATCCTGCGCATCAGCCCGACGCTCACGGCCGGACTGGGCACCTATCGCACCTCCGACGAGTACGTCTACCTCACCCGCTCCCCCCTGACGTCGGGGGCGTCGTCGGATCGGCTCTTCCAGTCCGACACCCTGGAGAAGGGCGCGGTCGACAAGAGCACCCAGCGCTATCGGCTGAAGGGCAAGTACGACGTCTGCTTCTACTTCAACCGGGACAAGACCGAGCAGACGGACTTCAACCTGCAACTGCCGATGAGGCCGAACCTCATCGCCGAGGATCTCAGCGACAGGTCGGCGTTCGACCGGGACCTGAATTCGTGGATGAACTGTCAGTCCGGGCAGGGCAAGGCCACCATCGACGTTCCGGTCAGTTACCCCGTGCTGCTGTCCGCCGTCGATCCCGAGGCCGAGAACCGCCTGGTGGGCCTGGGCGGCGCGATCACCTCGGGCCGCATGCTCACCGAGCAGGACAAGCCGTGGACGCTGCCGTCCTCCAAGAGCATCCACGGACAGCACGACTCGTACATCCCGGCGCTGCTCAGCAGCAGCCCGCTGACCGCCGGAACGCTCAACGCCGCCGTCGAGCGGCTCGATGTCGGTGACCCGGCCGAACTGCCCTCCAAACTGGGCAATCCGACAGCCGCCAGTTTCGTCCGCGGCCTGCACGGGACCCGTGTGGGCAAGGTCGGCGTCGATCTGAGCAAGGGCTACCGGAAGGCGCTGGAGGAGGATTCCTTCGACACCGGCGCCTACTGGACGGTGGGCCCTGTCACCTACCGCCGGACATCCGACGGCGGCCTCGCCGTGCAGGCACAGCCGCGGCAGAAGCCCGGCCTGTGGGTGACCAACCAAGGACAGCAGCCCGTCCCCTACGTCCCCGAGGAGAACCAGGGCAAGCAGTACCGGAAGGTGATCAGCCATGCCTCCACGGACTGCCTCGGCCTGGGACACTGCGACCTCGTCGACTCCGGGCGCCTGCCCAATCCCTTCGTCCGCCTGGTCGGCCGCTACGACACCGGCGAACTGCGCGGCTTCTCGGCACTGTCCGACGTCCCGTTGGAGACCTACCAGTCGCCACAGGTCACCGGCGCGGACCCCGCCACGCGCGCGGTGCTCCACGACAAGCCGCTGCGGCCCGACCGCAACCTGGGCGGTTACGCCAGCCCGCCGCCCACCATGCTGACGACGATGGACTCCATCACCGCGCTCACCAAGAGCCGCCGGGTCCCGAGCCTGCAGGACAAGGCGCCGGTCAGCGCGATCAGGATCCGGGTGGCCGGCGTGAGCGGCGTCGACACCGCCTCCCGTGCGCGGGTGAACGCCGTGGCCGGGGCGATCCGGGCCGCCTACCCCCGGCTCCAGGTCGACGTCACCGTCGGCAGTTCCCCCGCCCCGCAGACGGTGGCGCTGAGTCCCTCGGCGCATGTGACGGAGCGCTGGGTCGCCAAGGGCGTGGCACTGCGGATCCTCAGGGCGGTGGACACCAAGAGCGCGGTGCTCTTCGTACTGGTCCTCGTCGTGTGCGCGCTCTTCCTCGGGCAGGCGGCGCTGGCCTCGGTGCGCTCACGCCGCACCGAGATCGGCACGCTGCGCTGCCTGGGCTGGAGCGGCGGTGAAGTACTCCGCCTGGTCCTCGGCGAACTGGCGGTCATCGGCCTCGCTGCCGGAGCCGCGGGCACGGTCCTCGCCTACGCCCTCGGCCGCATGCTGGGACAGCCCGGCGCCAGCGCCAAGTCACTCCTCGTCCTGCCGGTGGCGCTCCTCGTGGCCCTGGCGGCGGGATTGATCCCCGCCTGGCTCGCCGCCCGGCTGGGGCCCATGGCAGCCGTCCGACCCCCTGTGACCGCGGCCCGCCGCTCCCGCCCGGTGGGTTCGGTGGCCGGACTGGCCGTGCTCAACCTGCTGCGGGTGCGGGGCCGCACGCTGCTGGGCGCGGCAGGGCTGGCGCTGGGAGTGGCCGCCTTCACCGTGCTGCTCGCCCTGACACTGGCCTTCCGCGGCGAGGCGGCCGGCTCGCTGCTCGGCAACGCCGTGGTGGCGCAGGCACGCGGGGCCGACTACCTCAGCGTCGCCCTCTCCCTGCTGCTGGGTGCCGCCGGCGCCATCGACGTACTGATCATCTCGCAGCGCGAGCGCGCCGCCGATCTCGCGGTGCTGCGGGCGACCGGCTGGACCAACCGCGAGCTGGCGATGCTGACCCTGTACGAGGGGATCGGACTGGCTCTGCTGGGCGGCCTGACCGGCGCGGTGGCCGGCCTGCTCGTGGTGCTGTCGCTCGGTCAGGGCGTGCTGCACGGACACCTCCTTGCGGTCGCCGGCGCCGCACTGCTGGCCACGCTTGCCGCGACCGCCCTGGTGAGCGCGGCTCTGACAGTCCCGATCCGGGGGCTGTCCCGGATCGCCCCCGCCCACCTGCTCGCCGCCGACTGACAGTGAGGATGTGACGTGGTGACGCTGCTGGTGGGTCTGACCCTCCCGACTGACTGACGTTTCGACTGTCCTGTTCGGGATTTGTCGGCCCATCGGGTGTCACCACGCACCCACCCGACCGGCGCGTGCCGCCCTCGGATCGGACACGCAAGGACGGACACGACCAGCATGACGCACGACGGCCGGCAGATCACCGGCGGAGTCGACACCCACGGCCTGACCCACCACGCCGCAGTGATCGACCGGATCGGCCGGCACCTGGCCGAGGGTGCGGATCCTGTCGAGTGAAGGCCGTTGATCAGGCGCCGAGTTGGCAGTCGTGCTGGTCGGGGTAGGTGCGCTGGTGTTCGCGGATGTGGTGGTAGGCGAGGTGGTCGTCGAGGTCGCCGTTGGCTTGGACGGCGCGGAGTTCGAGGACGGCTTCGGCGTCGGCGACTGCCTCACCTACCACCACACCCGCAAAACCCCAGCTCAACCCTCCCCCGAGAGGATCCACGCCCAACGAGGAAGGGGCTCAAAGACCACGTGGCCGTACACAAACCTGGACCCGGTCTTCGGGCTCGCCCTGTCTCGGAGGCGATCCGCGAGGCGTCTCAAGTACCCACCGGGGACAGGCTCAAGATCGCGTCCTTAGTGCCCTTCGACGCAGGCCAGCACGCGTTCGGGGCGCGCATCGACCGCTTCGGCAGTCGGACGTCAGTCGACAGCCAATACCTTGTGAACCGGTGTTGACCCAGGCCATCATCATGCCCCTGTTCTTCGGCTCCAACGCCCTCTACCTGGTGGCCGTCATGCCCGGCTGGCTGAAGGCCGTCAGTCTGGTCAACCCGCTCAGCTACCAAGTCGACGCCCCGCGCGGCCTGTTGCTCGGCACGCCCGCGCACCCGCCCCTCGACCACGGCGTACGGGTCGTGGCCGCGGCCCTCGGAGTCCTGTCCGCGTCGTCGCCGCCGGGGCGACCGGCCGGGTGAGAGCGGGCCCCGGGCCCGGTCGTTGATCGATTGGTGAGGCGGGGCGGGCAGGCTTAACGTCGATGGAGTGAGCATCCATGTTCACCGCCGACCCGCGATGCAGGGCCATCCCCGATGACGGCCGATCACGTGACATCCTCCGAGTCTGCCGAATCCCCGCAGCGGGGCCGAGGCAGCGGTATCGCACTCCTCGTCATCGCCTCCTGCCAGCTCATGGTGGTTCTCGACATCACCATCGTGAACATCGCGCTGCCGCACATCCAGACCTCGCTCGGCTTCTCGACCGAGAACCTGTCCTGGGTGATCAACGCCTACACGCTGACCTTCGGCGGTCTGCTGCTGCTCGGCGGGCGCTCCGGGGACATCCTCGGCAGACGCCGGATGTTCATGTTCGGCGTGCTGCTCTTCGTGTTCGCGTCGCTGCTCGGCGGACTCTCCCAGGACTCCTGGCAGTTGCTCGCGGCACGCGCGCTGCAGGGCGTCGGCGGGGCCATCGCCTCACCCACGGCCCTGTCGCTGATCACCACCACCTTCCGTGAAGGCCCCGAGCGCAACCGGGCGTTCGGCGTGTTCGCCGCCGTCTCCGCGGGCGGCAGCGCGATCGGGCTGCTCGCGGGAGGCATCCTGGTCGAATGGCTCGACTGGCGATGGGTGTTCTTCGTGAACGTCCCCATCGGTCTGCTGATCGTGCTCGCGACCCCCCGCTACATCAAGGAGTCCGAGCGGCACCCGGGCCACTTCGACCTCCTCGGCGCCCTCACCTCCACCCTCGGCATGGTGTTGCTGGTCTACGGCTTCATCCGGGCCTCGGAGGAGGGCTGGAGCGATCCCCTCACCCTCGGGGCCTTCGGTGCCGCGCTCGTGTTCCTGATCGCGTTCATCGCGGTCGAACGCCGGTCGAGACAGCCCATCACGCCCCTGTGGATGTTCCGCGACCGCAACCGCTCGGGCGTCTACGCGATGATGCTCAGCCTGTCCGCCGCCATCTTCGGGATGTTCTTCTTCCTCACCCTGTTCGTGCAGAACATCCTCGGCTTCAGCCCGCTCAAGGCTGGCTTCGCGTTCCTGCCGGTGAGTGTGATCATCGCGATCGGCGCGGGAGTCGCGTCCAACTTCCTGCCCAGATGGGGCCCCAAACCCTTCATGGCCGTCGGCGCGGTCCTGGCCGCGCTGGGCCTCGGCTGGCTGACGCTGACCGACGTCGACAGCACGTATCTCGGCAGCATCCTCGGGCCGACCCTGGTGTTCGGCTTCGGCATGGGTCTGCAGTTCGTCTCGCTGACGCTGATGGCGGTGTCCGGAGTCGAGCCCAAGGAGACGGGCGCCGCCTCCGGCATCCTCAACGCCACGCAGCAGGTCGGCGGATCCCTCGGCCTGTCCGTGCTGGTCACGGTCTTCGGCACGGCGAGCCGCAACGAGGCCACGGACCAGGTGGCGGACTTCCTGTCGACCGCGACCCCGGCACAGCAACTGCAGTTCCGCAGGACGGGACAGCTTCCGGCGCCCTGGAGCGACCAGGTGCTGACGTCCGGCATCTCGGGAGCGTTCGTCGCCGCCGCCGCCTTCGCGGTCGTCGCCGCGCTGGTCGCCCTGATCGTCATCCAGGTGCGCCCCTCCGACCTGGAGCGGCTCCAGGGAGGCGCCGCCGCGATGACGCCCGTGGACGGAGCCGGCGACGGGCAGGGTGCCTCGGCCGGCGCGGCCCCGGTGGGGGAGTCGGACACCCGGGACGGCGGACCGTCCGCCCCCGGCTGAATCCGAGGAGTCCCGGCTGAACCCGAGCGGGTCCCGGCTGAACCGCAGGGCTCCCGGATGCACTCCGGGCCCGCCTCCCGCCCGCTGTCCGGCCGTCGCGGCGCCGTCGCCACCCGTGCCCCGGACCTCGGGGCAGCGGCTGCCCGGCCTCAGAGCAGCGGCTGTTCCGCCCAGATGACCTTCCCCTCGGGCGTGTAGCGGGTGCCCCAGCGGTCGGTGAGCTGGGCGACCAGGAACAGGCCGCGCCCGCCCTCGTCCGTCGTCGCCGCGTACCGCAGATGCGGTGAGGTGCTGCTGCCGTCGAAGACCTCGCAGATCAGCGTGCGGTCCAGCAGCATACGGACCCCGATGGGCCCGTTGCCGTAGCGGATCGCGTTGGTCACCAGCTCGCTGAGGATCAGCTCCGTGGTGAACGCCAGCTCGTCGAGCCCCCACCGGGCCAGCTGTCGGCTGACCGAGGCGCGCACCTCGCCCACGGCGGCCGGTTCGGACGGCACCTCCCACGAGGCGATGCGGTCGGGGTCGAGAGCATGGGTCCGGGCCACGATCAGGGCGATGTCGTCGCTCGGCCGGGCCGGGAGCAGGGCGCTCAGCACGGCCTGGCAGGTGTCCTCCGGCGAGCGGTCGGCTCCGGCCAGCGCCGTGCGCAGCAGTTCCAGCCCGACGTCGATGTCCCGTTCCCGGTCCTCGACCAGACCGTCCGTGTAGAGCACCAGACGGCTGCCCTCCTCCAGTTCCAGCTCGGCCGTCTCGAACGGCAGACCGCCCAGACCGAGCGGCGGGCCGGCCGGCACATCGGGGAACTCGACGCTGCCGTCCGGACGGATCACCGCGGGCGGCGGGTGTCCGGCGCGGGCGACGGTACAGCGCCGGGTCGTCGGGTCGTAGACGGCGTACACACAGGTGGCGCCCGTGACGGCGGATCCGGTGTCGTCCGGGAGCTCGTCCTGGTCGATCCGGCCGACCAGTTCGTCCAGAAGACCGAGCAATTCGTCCGGCGGCAGATCGAGCGCGGAGAAGTTGTGCACCGCCGTACGCAGCCGGCCCATCGTCGCCGCGGCCAGCAGTCCGTGGCCGACCACGTCGCCGACGACGACCGCGACCCGGGCACCGGGCAGCGGCAGCACGTCGAACCAGTCGCCGCCGACCCCCGCCTGCGCCGGCAGATAGCGATAGGCGAGGTCGAGGGCGCTCTGGTCGGGCAGGGTGCGCGGCAGCAGGCTGCGCTGGAGGGTCACGGCCATCGTGTGCTCGCGCGTGTAGCGGCGCGCGTTGTCGATGGAGACCGCCGCACGGGCGACCAGCTCCTCGGCGAGGGCGAGATCGTCCGCGTCGAACGGATCGGGCTTCTCGGAGCGCCAGAAATTGACCACGCCCATGACCAGGGGCCCGACGCGCAGCGGGACCGTGATGAGGGAGTGGATCCCGTAGTCGACGACCTGTGCGGTGCGCTGCGGGTCCTGGGCCAGCCAGCCCGGGGCACCGCCGAGGTCGGGCTCGACCACGGCCTCCCCGGTGCGCAGACTGTGGGCCTGGGGCGTGGAGGGGACGAACCCGATGTGCTCCCCGACCGGATAGAGCGGCGCGTCCTCGCGGATGCCGCCGGAGGCGGTGCGGCGCAAGCCGGCACCCGCGTCCGGCTCCTGGCCGTTGAGCACGGCGTCGGCCAGGTCCACGGTGACGAAGTCCGCGAACCGGGGGGCGGCGACCGCCGTCAGTTCCTCGGCCGTCCTGGTGACGTCCAGACTCGTCCCGATGCGCACGCCGGCGTCGTAGAGGATCTTGAGCCGTTCGCGGGCGATGTCCGCCCGGCCGGAGAGCGCGCGCAGTTCGGTCGAGTCGCGGAGCGTGGCGACGCTGCCGGCCGGCCCGCCGGGCAGGTCCGTCGGCCGCTGGTTGACGGCCAGGAGCTGGTCCCCGACGAGATGCACCTCGTCGGTGGCGACGCGCCCGGAGGCCAGCAGCTCCGCGGTTCCCGAGTCGAGACCGAGCTCCTGGACGTGCTGTCCCTCGGCGTCCGCGGGCAGGCGGAGCAGGCGGTTCGCCTCGTCGTTGGCCAGGAGCAGCTGCCCCTCCGCGCCGATGATGATCACACCTTCCCGGACGGAGTGCAGCACGGCGTCGTGGTGCTCGTACATCCGGGTCATCTCGTACGGGCCGAGGCCGTGCGTCTGGCGCAGCAGGCGCCGGCTCACCAGCGCGGTGCTCGCGGTCGCCAGGGCCAGCGCCACGGCGGCGGCGCCCAGCACCAGCGGCAGCTGGTGGTCGGCCGTGCCGCCCACGGTCGCCGTGGTGATCCCGGCGGACACCATGCCGACGACCGTGCCGTCGGGTGCCTTGACGGGGACCGTGGCCTGCACCAGCGGTCCGAGCGTCCCGGTGATCTGCTCGGTGACGGAGTGCCCGGCCAGCACCGGAGCGGTGGTCCCGATGAACTTCTTGCCGATCCGGTCGGGCTTGGGGTGGGTGTAGCGGATCGCGTCGGTGTTCAGTACGACGATGAAGTCCACGTCCGACGCCTTGCGGGCGGCTTCGGCGCTGGGCTGCAGAAGGGCCGTCGGATGGGGGGCGTCGAGGGCCGCGCGCGTGCCGGGCGCGTTGGCGAAGGTCTCCGCGACGGCGAGCGAGCGGTTGCGGGCCTCCTGCGTGCTGTCATGCCGCACCTGGAGTACCAGCGCGACCACCGCGGCGACGACCAGGAGCAGCACGATCACCACTTGCAGGACGAACACCTGTCCGGCGACACTGCGACCGCCCAGGGCGGAACGTAGCCCGTTTGACGGGTTGTGCCTGTGTTTGCCGTCGTGTGGCCCACGCTCATGTTGCGCTGTACTGGGGCGGCGGGGCGACTGAGCCCGGGTTCGACCCAATAGTCCGACCATGAGCTATGTCTACACTGCCCGGCGTCCGGTGGCGAGAGGCGTCACGTTCCGTGATCGTTCGCTACGCCGGTCGGCAGGCCGGCCCGGCGCGGGCGACGCGGCTCTCGGGCGCGTGGACGCATGATGGAGACCTAGTCCTTCTTACCTGCATTTGTCGCTTCGGCGCGGAGGCCCTGATGAAGACCGTTGACCGCTACCGGCTGACCTTCACCCATCCCGGACCGGATGCGCGCATGGTGACGGATGAGGTGGTCGTCGAGCGGACGACTGCCCACGGACCGGGCGGCAACCCGGTGTACAGCGATCCCACGGGCATCCTCCGTGCCGAGATCAGCCCGGCGGGCGAGGTCCGCATGCTGGCCAGCGGCGCCTATCAGTCGCCGATCAACCCGGCCGCCGAACCGCTCTCCTGACCGGCGGCGCGCCCGGCCGGGAGCACGGCGCCGGCGGCGGGGGGTACCGCGTCGGCGGCCGGGAGTTCCCGCGAGAAGCGGAGGCCCGGGCGCCCGTTCAGCTCGATCTCGCCGGTCACGAGGAATCCGGTGCGGGCCAGAACCGTCCGGGATCCGGTGTTGTCGACGGTCGTGACGGCGCGCAGGGTGCTCAGGCCGTACGCGCTCGCCGCCAGGAAGCACATCTCCCGTACGGCGGCCGTGGCGAGCCCCTGCCGCGCGGCCCGCTCGGCGACGCGGTATCCGAGGTCGGCCGAACCGCGTGCCACGTCGACCAGGTTGACGCGGGCCAGCACCGCGCCGGAGTCGTCCACCACGAGATGGAAGTGGGCCGCCCCCTCGGCCTGCTCGGCCAGACGCTCGTGGAGCAGGGCGTCGAACCGGGCGAAGAAGGTGTCGCCGCGGTCGGAGATCGACGTGGCGAAATAGGCGCGGTTCTCCCGCTCGAACGAGAGCAGCGCGGGCGCGTGGTCGAGTCGCAGGCGTTCGATGCGGGGCATCGCGCCATGCTAGGGACCCGTGCGTCCCGGGGCGCGCGGATTTCGGCGCGTGCCCCGGGGCGCGCACAGGCTCTAGGAGGTATCGCCCTCCGGGTCGATGTGCGGGAGGATCCGGTCCAGCCAGCGCGGTGTCCACCAGGCGCGGGCCCCGAGCAGCGTCATCACCGCCGGAACCATCAGGAGCCGTACGACCGTCGCGTCGATCAGCACGCTCACGGCGAGCCCGAGGCCGAGCATCTTGACGACGATGTTGTCGCTCACGATGAACGCGGCGAAGACGCTCATCATGATCAGAGCGGCGCAGGTGATGACGCGGGCGGTGATCTCCAGGGCGTGCGCGACGCTCGCCTCCGCGTCCCCGCTGCGCAGCCAGAACTCGTGGACCCGCGACAGCAGGAAGATCTCGTAGTCCATGCTGAGCCCGAAGATGATCGCGAACATCATCATCGGCACGTAGCTCTCGATGGGCACCTTGCCCGAGACCCCGAGCGCGGGCCCGCCCCAGCCCCACTGGAAGACGGCGACGACGACACCGTAGGAGGCGGCGATGGAGAGCACGTTGAGGACGGCCGCCTTCAGCGCGACGAGCAGGCCGCGGAAGACGATCAGGATGATGACGAAGGCCAGCCCCACCACCACGGCGATGATGAGGGGGAGCCGGCTGGAGACGATGTTCCGGAAGTCGACCTGGGCGGCCGTCGTGCCCGTGACATAGCCCTTGGCGGAGGTCCCGGTCACCGCCTGCGGCAGGGTGTCGTCCACCAGACGGTTCGTCAGGTCCGTGGTGTCCTGGTTCTGCGGGGACACCTTGGAGTAGACGGTGCCCACCAGCACGTCCCCGTCCTGGGTGGTCGTCAGCGGCGTGACCACGGCCGCCCCTGACACCCCGTCGAGTGTCTTCTGCGCCTGTGACTCCAGGGATGAACGCTTGTCCGACGGTACGTTCGTCTGGTCGATGACGACGGTCAGCGGGCCGTTGGAGCCGGGCCCGAAGGAGTCCGACATGATGTCGAACGCCCGCCGGTCCGTGAAGGACGTGGGGTCGGCGCCGTCACCGATGTGCCCGAGCTGGATGGTGAACAGGGGGATGGCCAGCACGACCACCGTGAGGAGGCCGCCGGTCAGGAACCGCCAGGGATGCCGCTCGACGCGCAGGGCGTAGCGGTGCCAGGTGCCCGTGACGGGCGCCCCGGGCTCGGCGTTCGTCTCCGCGATCGGGGTGCGCACGTGATAGCGGTCGATGCGCTTGCCGATGAGCCCGAGCAGGGCGGGTACGAGGGTCAGCGCGCCGGCCACCGCGGAGACCACGGTGATGGCCGCCGCGAGGCCGAGTTTGCTGATGAACGAGACCCCGGAGACCGACAGCCCGGCCAGGGCGATGATCACGGTGCAGCCCGAGACCAGGACGGCCCGCCCGCTGGTGGTGGCGGCCCGGCCCGCGGCCCGCACCGGTTCGGCACCGTTGATGAGGTTCTGCCGGTGACGGGTGATCAGGAACAGGGCGTAGTCGATACCGACGCCCAGTCCGATCATGGTGGCGAGCGTCGGTGACACGGTCGCGAAGGTCGTCGCGGCCGCGACCAGGCCGAGGATGGCCAGACCGCCCACGACGCTGACCAGGGCGGTCACCAGCGGCAGACCCGCCGCGATGACACTGCCGAACCCGACGAGCAGGACGACGATCGCCACCGCGAACCCGATCAGCTCGCTGATCCTGTCGTTCGCCGCGGGTCTGGCCAGTTCGCCCAGCGGCCCGCCGTACTCGACGTCCACCCCCGCGGACCGCAGCGGCTGGACGGCGCTGTCCACCCCGTGGAGGTAGTCGTCGCCCAGGGTCGAGGGCTGCACGTCGAAACGGACCGTGATGTATCCGGTCTTCCCGTCGCTGGACAGCGGTCCGACGTTCTGCTGCTGGGACTGTCCCGAGGGCGGCTGGGACCCGGGCGGCGGCAGCGGGTTCTGCGCCGACAGGACGTGCGGCAGCTTCTCCAGGGAGTCGACGGTCTGGCTCATCTGGGAGCTCAGCCCGGTCAGCGGCTTCTGCGTGTCGCGCAGCACGATCTGGCTGCTGTAGCCGCCCGCGGCCGGATCGTGCTTCTTGAGTACGTCCAGCCCTTCCGTGGACTGCACTCCCGGCAGTGAGAAGTTGTCCGAGTACTGTCCGCCGAAGGAGTGGTTCAGCCCCTGGAGCACGCCGAGGGCGACGAGCCACGCCACGATCACGATCACGAAATGGCGGGCGCACCACTCGCCCAGCCGCTGCAGCACTCCAGGCCTGGTCCGCCCGCTGGCTGAGGGGGCTTGTGTCGCCGACATGGGCTGCTCCTGCTTGAGGACGACTCCTTCGACTCCGTCATTAAACGACGCGACGATCATCGTGGCCCGCCGGGAATCACGGTGGCTGCCCGCCGTCCGGCGGTCGCGGATCCGCTCCGGTCCCCTCCGCCGTCGGCCCGGACGGCGCCCTGCCGGGCCGCCGGGTCCTGGCCGGACCGGGGGAGGGCACCCCGGACGGCACCGGACGCATCGGACGGGATCTGCGTCCACGCGCGGAACGCGGTCCGGTCCGCCGGCATACCGGGCCGGGTCCGACGTGTCGTCACCCGGGGGAACGCGGCACGTGGCGGGGGTTTCGGTGCGCGGGCGTAGGGATAACCCTCGATCGCCCTCAATCGCATGTCATGGCTAGGTCAAGAGTGAAATCCTTCCCACACCTGTCGGACAGGTCGTCCATGGCCTGCCCGCAGTCGCGTTCCCGCGCGCCCCTGCTCAGCTCTTCCCGGACAGCACATCCCGTCTGCCCGGTCTGTCACCGGCCGCCGACCGCGGCCGAAGCAGTAGGAGTACGAGTGAGACGTTTCCCCCGTCAGGCGACCGCGGCCGGAGCCATGGTGGCCACCGCCGCGTTCCTGGCCGTCGGCATACAGACGGTCCCGGCAGTCGCCAAGCCTGCCCCCCACACAACTCCCCTGCGTACAGGTGGACTTGAGGCAAAGCTCACCCCGGCCCAGCACCTGGCGCTGCTGACGAAGGCATCGAAGCAGACCACCGCGACCGCCGGCACACTGGGCCTCGGCTCGAAGGAGAAGCTGGTCGTCAAGGACGTCGTCAAGGACAACGACGGCACCTTGCACACCCGCTACGAGCGCACCTACGCCGGCCTCCCGGTGCTCGGCGGCGACCTCGTGGTCCACACCCCGCCCGCCTCGCAGGCCACCGGCACGGTGAGCACGACCTTCGCCAACAAGCACGCCATCAAGGTCGCGAGCACCACCCCTGCCGTCACCAAGGCGGCCGCCGGAGCCCAGGCCCTCAAGACGGCGAAGTCGCTCAAGGCGGAGAAGCCCGCGACGGACAGCGCCCGCAAGGTCATCTGGGCCGGCACCGGCACCCCCCGGCTCGCCTGGGAGACCGTGATCAGCGGCTTCCAGGACGACGGCACGCCGAGCAAGCTGCATGTCGTCACCGACGCCACCACCGGCAAGGAACTCACCCGGTACGAGGGCATCCAGACCGGCACCGGCAACACCCAGTACAGCGGCACGGTCTCGCTGAGCACCACGCTGTCGGGATCGACGTACCAGCTCACGGACTCGACCCGCGGCAGCCACAAGACGTACTCGCTGAACAACGGCACCTCCGGCACCGGCACGCTGATGACGGACGCCGACGACGTCTGGGGCACCGGCGCGGGTTCCAACACCCAGACCGCCGGCGCGGACGCGGCCTACGGCGCCCAGACGACCTGGGACTTCTACAAGAACACCTTCGGGCGCAGCGGCATCAAGAACAACGGTGTCGCCGCCTACTCGCGCGTCCACTACAGCACGGCGTACGTCAACGCCTTCTGGGACGACAGCTGCTTCTGCATGACCTACGGCGACGGCACCAGCAGCACCCACGCGCTGACCTCGCTGGACGTCGCGGGCCACGAGATGACCCACGGTGTCACCTCCAACACCGCGGGCCTGAACTACACCGGTGAGTCCGGCGGCCTGAACGAGGCCACCTCCGACATCTTCGGCACCGGCGTGGAGTTCTACGCCAACAACTCGACCGACGTGGGCGACTACCTCATCGGCGAGAAGATCAACATCAACGGCGACGGCACCCCGCTGCGCTACATGGACAAGCCGAGCAAGGACGGCGGCTCCGCGGACAGCTGGTACTCCGGCGTCGGCAACCTGGACGTCCACTACTCCTCGGGCCCGGCGAACCACATGTTCTACCTGCTCTCCGAGGGCAGCGGCACCAAGACCATCAACGGGGTCACGTACACCAGCTCGACCTCCGACGGCGTGGCCGTCGCGGGCATCGGCCGCGCCGCCGCCCTGCAGATCTGGTACAAGGCGCTGACGACGTACATGACGTCGACCACCAACTACGCGGGCGCCCGCACCGCCGCGCTGAACGCCGCGACCGCGCTGTACGGCGCGAGCTCCACCCAGTACGCGGGTGTGGCGAACGCCTTCGCCGGCATCGCCGTCGGCGGTCACGTCACCCCGCCGACCAGCGGTGTGACCGTCACCAACCCGGGCAGCCAGTCCTCCACCGTCGGCACCGCGGTGAGCCTGGCGATCTCGGCCAGCAGCACCAACGGCGGCTCCCTGACCTACTCCGCGACAGGCCTGCCCACCGGCCTGTCGATCAACACCTCCACCGGGGCGATCACCGGGACCCCGACCACGGCCGGTACGTACAGCACCGTGGTGACCGTCAAGGACAGCACCGGCGCCACCGGCACCGCGTCGTTCACCTGGACCGTCAGCTCCTCCGGTGGCGGCGGCACCTGCACCTCGGCGCAGCTGCTCGGCAACGCCGGCTTCGAGTCCGGCAACACCACCTGGACCGCGACCAGCGGCGTCATCAACAACGACACCGACGAGGCGGCCCACGGCGGTTCGTACAAGGCCTGGCTGGACGGCTACGGCTCCACCCACACCGACACGCTCTCCCAGTCGGTGACCATCCCCAGCGGCTGCAAGGCCTCGTTCACCTTCTGGCTGCACATCGACACCGCGGAGACCACCACCAGCTCGGCGTACGACAAGCTGACGGTCACCGCCGGATCGACCACGCTGGCGACCTACTCCAACCTCAACAAGGCCACCGGCTACGCGCAGAAGACGTTCGACCTGTCCTCGTTCGCCGGCTCGACCGTGAGCATCAAGTTCAGTGGTGTCGAGGACTCCTCCCTGCAGACCAGCTTCGTCGTGGATGACACCGCCGTGACGACCAGCTGACCTTCGGGACCTACGTCCCCCCACAACGGCAGCACCGACATCCCCCCACAACGGCGGCGACGTGGGTCCTCCGCGAGGACGACCCACGTCGCGCGCCGCTTTCCGGGGCTACTCGAACCGGGAGGGGTCGCCCGCCCCGAGGCGTACGAGCTCGGCCTCGCCGCCGGAGAAGTCGACGACGGTCGTCGGTTCGGTGCCGCAGTCGCCGGAGTCGATGACGGCGTCCACCACGTGGTCGAGGCGGTCCTTGATCTCCCAGCCCTGGGTCAGCGGCTTCTCCTCCTCCGGCAGGAGCAGGGTGCTCGACAGCAGCGGCTCGCCGAGTTCGGCCAGGATCGCCTGCGCGATGACATGATCGGGAATCCGCACCCCGACGGTCTTCTTCTTCGGGTGCAGCAGCCTGCGCGGAGCCTCCTTCGTCGCCGGGAGGATGAAGGTGTAGCTGCCGGGTGTAGCCGCCTTGACCGTGCGGAAGACCGCGTTGTCGATCCGCACGAAGTGTCCGAGCTGGGCGAAGTCCTCGCACATCAGCGTGAAGTGGTGGCGCTCGTCGAGCTGGCGGATCGAGCGGATGCGGTCGATCCCGTCGCGGTTGCCGAGCGCGCAGCCGAGTGCGAAGCAGGAGTCCGTCGGGTAGGCGATCAGCCCGCCGCTGCGGACGATCTCCACCACCTGGCCGATGATGCGCCGCTGCGGGTTCTCCGGGTGAACGTCGAAGTACTTGGCCATGCCGCGAGCCTAGTCCCCCGACGGACGAGGGCACCGGAGCGTGTCGCCCGTTCCCGTCGTCGCCCGGTCGGTGGCCGTGCGGTCCGGCAACCGGGCGGTGACACCGGCTCCGGTTCACCGCCGGAATTCTCCCCGGTCACGGCTATAGGAACCTTGAGGCCGTCTCGCTACCCTCCGCCGCATGATTTCCACGGTGGTCTGGGGTACCGGCAATGTCGGCCGCGCGGCCATCCGCGCCGTCGAGGCCCACCCGAAACTGAAACTCGCGGCTGTCCTCGTCCACGACCCCGGCAAGGTCGGCCGCGACGCGGGCGACCTCGCCGGCCTCGGGCACGGCCTCGGTGTCGCGGCGAGCGACGACATCGACGCGGTCCTGGCCTCGGGTCCCGGAGCCGTCGTCTACGCGGCGACCGGCGACATCCGCCCCGACGAGGCCCTCGACGACATCGGCAGGGCGATCCGGGCCGGTGCGGTCGTCGTCACCCCCGCCCTCTATCCGCTCTACGACCAGCGCAACGCCCCGCCGGAGTTCCGGGAACCGATGCTCGCCGCGATCGCGGACGGCGGCGGCTCCCTGTTCGTCTCCGGGGTCGATCCGGGCTGGGGCAACGACGTCCTGCCCCTGCTGATCAGCGGTCTGGGCACCACGGTCGACGCCATCCGCTGTCAGGAGATCTTCGACTACTCCACGTACGAACAGGAGGAGTCCGTACGGTACTTGGTCGGCATGGGACAGCCGATGGACTACGAGCCGCTGATGCTCGCCCCGTCGGTCCCGACCATGGTGTGGGGCGGCCAGATACGGCTCATGGCACGAGCCCTCGGAGTCGAACTCGACGACATCCGCGAGACGTTGGAGCGGCGCCCGCTCACGGACACGGTGAGCACCCGCACCATGGGGGAGTTCGCGGTCGGCACCCAGGGCGCGGTCCGCTTCGAGGTGCGGGGGATCGTCGGGGGAGAGCCCCGGATCGTCATCGAGCACGTCACCCGCATCCACGCCTCCTGCGCGCCGGACTGGCCGACGCCGCCCGACGGGGACGGTGCCCACCGCGTGATCATCGAGGGCCGGCCGCGCATCGAGGTCACCGTCGCGGCCACCGACGAGGGCGAGAACCGCTCCGCCGGAGGGAACGCCACCGCGGTCGGCCGCCTGGTCGGCGCCGTCGACTGGCTGGTGGACGCGGAACCAGGGCTCTACGACGCACTCGACGTCCCGCTGCGCCCCGCAGTCGGCCGACTCGGAAGGAAGTGACCCATGACCCTGCGCATCGACATTCCCGAGGGACAGGAACCGATCGGATACGTGTGGGGCGAGATGGTGCCCGGCATCGGCATGGCCGCCGCGAACTTCTCCCTGTCGGTGTACGAGCACACGACGCTGGGCCTGCGCGAGTTCGAGGCCGCCCGACTGCGGATCGCGCAGATCAACGGGTGCCTGTTCTGTCTCGACTGGCGCACGGAACGGGAGGGCCTGAAGGTCGAGGAGGAGTTCGCGGACGCGGTGACCCAGTGGCGCACCACCGGTGCCTTCGACGACCGGACGCGGCTGGCCGCCGAGTACGCCGAGCGGTACGCCCTGGATCACCACGGTCTGGACGAGGAGTTCTGGACACGGATGACGGCGCTGTACAGCCAGCGGGAGATCGTGGAGCTGACGATGAGCATCGGCTCCTGGCTGGCGTTCGGCCGGCTCAACCATGTGCTGGGACTGGACGCCGTGTGTGTTCTGCCCACCCACTGAGAGGGTGGCTCACCCGGCGGTCCTGGCCTCCTGAGCGGCTCCGGGCCCCACGCGCGGCCCGGACACGCTAGAGGTCCACGGCGATGATGTTCTCGATGTTCCGTTCCGCGAGGGCGGTGATGGTGACGAACGGATTGACACTGGTGTTGCCGGGGATCAGCGCGCCGTCGATGACGTACAGGCCCGAATAGCCCCGCAGGCGGCCGTAGTTGTCGGTGGCCTTGTTGAGCACGGCGCCGCCGAGCGGGTGGTAGGTGAGATGGTCGCCCCAGATCTTGTACACACCGAACAGATCGGTCCGGTAGATCGTCCCCTCCTTCGCGTTGATCTTGTCGAAGATGGTCTTCGCCATGTCGATGGCGGGCTGTTTCCAGGCGGTCTGCCAGTTGAGGTCGACGGTTCCGGTGGAGGCGTTCCAGGTGAACTGGGCGCGGTTCGGGTTCTTGGTGATGGACAGGTAGAACGAGGCGTAGGTCTCGATGCCGGTCGGCAGCGGCGCCACCTCGGCGAACGCGCCTCCGGCGGTCCAGTTGTCGATGCCGCCGCAGGGAATGCTGGCCTGGAGCGAGCCGGTCGGATCCCACAGGTGGTTGGCGCGGCCGCACATGACGTTGCCGTTGTCGCCCCAGCCCTGCCCGATCTCGCCGTTCAGGCCGGGCAGCGCGCCGGTCGCCTTCAGTCTGACCAGGAGCTTGCTCGTTCCGACGCTTCCGGCCGCGAAGAACACCCGGTCCGCGGTCACCGTCTTGGTGGCGGTGGTGGCGCCTGTGGTGTTGAGCTGGTCGATCAGGACCGTGTAGCCGCCGCCGGACGCGGGTGCGACCGAGGTGACCTTGTGCAGCGGTGAGACGGTGACTCTCCCGGTGGCCGCGGCCTGGGCGAGGTAGGTCTTCTGGAGCGACTTCTTGCCGTAGTTGTTGCCGTAGAGGATCTCCCCGGCGAGGGCCGACTTGGTGACGGTGCCCGCGGCCTCCTGCTTCATGTAGTCCCAGTCGTACACGTCGGGCACGAAGACGAACGGGAAGCCGGAACGCTGGGCGTGCTTACGGCCGACCCGTGCGTACTGGTAGCAGTCGGTGGTGTCGAACCACACCGGGTCGATGAGGCCGACGCCGAGGGCTGCGTTGGCGCGCGGGTAGTAGGTCGCGTACATCTCGTCGGCGTTCACCGACGGGAGGATGGCGCCGAAGTTCTCCCGTCTGGGGGTGACCGCCATGCCGCCGTTGACCAGTGATCCGCCGCCGACGCCGCGGCCCTGGTACACGATGATCTGGCCCATCTCCTCGGCGTCCAGGATCCCTGTGTAGCGGGGGATGTCCTTGTCGATGGGGAAGCCGAGGAAGTTGCTGAGGGGCTGTTTGGTCCTGGTGCGCAGCCAGTACGAACGCTGGTCCGGACTGGTCGTGTTGGCGAAGATCTTGCCGTCCGAGCCCGGGGTGTCCCAGGCCATGCCCATCTCGACCATCTGCACGTCGACGCCCGCCTGGGCGAGGCGCAGGGCTGCCACGGAACCGCCGTATCCGGTGCCGATCACCAGGACGGGGACGTGTGCTCCGGAAGGGATCGACGAGGCCGCCGTGGCGATCCGCGCGGGGGCCGCGACAGCGCGACCGGCAAGGCTCACTGCTCCAATAATAGAACCTGTTCCAGCTATGAATCGTCGGCGCGAAACTCCCTTGGAGTCCTTGGATTGCTGGTTGATGTCACCCACGTGACACTCCTCACTCTCGATGAGTGGGAACAGGTTCTACTGTTACTGGCTTGTTAAGTCACTACATACCAGTTGGTAACTTCTGCCCGATCTTGGGGTGATCGGCGAGCTCTGACGGACTTGCCCTTGACTTCACAAGACCCTCGCGCGACATTCCTGACGCTGCATCAGAACCGCTACGGCGGGGGCCTGCCGGCTCCCGGAGCAACGGAACGCCTCACATTCCCTCGCCCGCTGGAGAGCCCTGCCATGTCCCCGAGCGCGGACCCCGTCGGACGTACCGACCCCTTTTCGGCACCCGGCCCGTCACGGCGCCGGGTGCTCGGCACGGCCACGGGCGCCGCACTCGCGCTCACCGCGGGCGCCGCCGGTTCCACCGGGTCCGCGGCGGCGGCCGACCTGCCCGCGCTCGGCACCTACGACGTCGTCGTGGTCGGCTCGGGCGCCGCGGGGATGACCGCGGCGCTCACCGCCGCGAAACGGGGACTGAGCTGCGTCGTCCTGGAGAAGGCGGCCACCTTCGGAGGCTCCGCGGCCCGCTCCGGCGCGGGCATCTGGATCCCCGACAACCCGGTGATCCTCGCCGCCGGCGTCCCCGACACCCCGGCGAAGGCCGCCGCCTACCTCGCGGCCGTGGTCGGCCCGGAGGTCTCCGCCGACCGGCAGCGGGCCTTCCTCGGCCACGGACCGGCCATGATCTCCTTCGTCATGGCCAACAGCCCGCTGCGCTTCCGCTGGATGGAGGGATACAGCGACTACTACCCCGAACTCCCCGGCGGCCTCCCGGGCGGACGCTCCATGGAGCCCGACCAGCTCGACGGCAACATCCTCGGAGCCGAACTCGCCCACCTCAACCCGGCGTACATGGCCGTCCCGGCCGGCATGGTCGTCTTCAGCGCCGACTACAAGTGGCTCACCCTCGCGGCCGTGAGCGCGAAGGGCGCGGCCGTCGCCACCGAGTGCCTGGCGCGCGGCACCAAGGCGGCGCTGCTCGGCCAGAAACCGCTGACGATGGGCCAGTCGCTCGCGGCCGGGCTGCGCGCCGGCCTGCTCGCCGCCCAGGTCCCGGTGTGGCTGAACACCCCGCTGTCCGACCTGTTCGTGGAGAACGGCGCCGTCACCGGCGCGGTGGTCACCCGGAACGGCGCGCCGGGACTGGTCAGGGCCCGGCGCGGGGTCGTCGTGGGCTCCGGCGGCTTCGAGCACAACGCGGCCATGCGCGCCGAGTTCCAGCGGCAGCCCATCGGGACCGCCTGGACGGTGGGCGCCAAGGAGAACACCGGCGACGGCATCCAGGCGGGCCGACGGGCCGGGGCCGCGCTCGACCTGATGGACGACGCCTGGTGGGGCCCGGCCGTCCCGCTGCCCGGCGAGCCCTACTTCTGCCTCGCCGAACGCACCCTGCCCGGCGGCCTGCTGGTCAACGCCGCCGGCGCGCGGTTCGTCAACGAGGCCGGGCCCTACAGCGACGTCGTGCACACCATGTACGACCGCAACCCGAGCGCTCCGGACATCCCGGCGTGGCTGGTCGTCGACCAGAACTACCGCAACCGCTACCTGTTCAAGGACGTCGCGCCCACCTTCACGTTCCCCGACTCCTGGTACACGTCCGGAGCCGCGTACAAGGAGTGGACCCTGGACGCGCTCGCCGGGCGGATCGGTGTTCCCGCCGCCGCCCTGCGCACCACCGTCAGCCGCTTCAACAGCCTGGCCCTGAGCGGCAGGGACACCGACTTCCACCGTGGCGACAGCGCCTACGACCACTACTACACGGACCCCGCGGTGCTCCCCAACTCCTGCCTCGCCCCGTTGTGGCTCCCGCCGTTCCACGCGTTCAGGATCGTCCCGGGCGACCTCGGCACCAAGGGGGGCCTGCGCACCGACGCCAGGGCCCGCGTGCTGCGCCCGGACGGCACGGTGATCCCCGGCCTGTACGCGGCGGGCAACGCCAGCGCGGCCGTCATGGGCCACAGCTACGCGGGAGCGGGTTCGACGATCGGTCCCGCGATGACGTTCGGGTACATCGCGGCACTCGACATCGCGGCGACCTGACGGAGGACTCTCAGTCGCTGTCGCTGTCGCTGTCGCTGTCGCTGTCGCCCTCGCCGTCGTTCCGGTCGCCGCGCAGCCGCGGCGACAGGACCAGGACGGAGACGTCGTCGCGGATCGAGGGGCAGAACTCGACGAGGTCCTCCCAGAGGCGGTCGACGAGCACGTCCGAAGGCTCCTCGGCGAACGCTGCCAGCCGGTCCGGCAGCGGGTAGAAGGCGCCGGTGGTGTCCCGGCTCTCGCTCACGCCGTCCGACGCCATGAACAGCCGGTCGCCGGGTTCCAGCTCGACGGTGCGCCCCTTCGGCGGGGACAGTTCGAAGAACCCCAGCCCCAGCGGGGACGCCGGCTCGGCGTCGAGTTCGAGGGCCTTCGCGCCGCGCAGCAGCAGCGGCGGGGGGTGCCCGCAGGACACCAGCCGTACGGTGTCGGCGCCGGGCGGGAACTCCAGGAGCAGCGCGGTGGCGAACAGCTCGGCGTGGTCGACCGACGCGGAGTCGACCACCAGCCTGCGGTCGAGCCGGGCCGCGGCGGCCTCCAGATCACGCTGGTCGAGCACCGTCTCCCGGAACGCCCCGAGCAGAGAGGCGACCGTCCCCACGGCCGACAGCCCGTGCCCCTGCACGTCGCCCATCACGGCCCGGACGCCGAAAGGCCCGTCGCGCACCTCGAAGAAGTCACCTCCGACCAGCGTCTCCCGCTGCGCGGGCCGGTAGAGACCGGCGCAGCGGACCGGGCCGACACGCTCCGGCAGCGGCGGCAGCACGGCGAGCTGAGCGGCTTCCGCGACCGACCGCACGGTGACCAGGTGCGCGTCCCTGCGGCTGCGCACGAGCGAGACGAACACGCTCAGCACGGCGACGAAGCTGATGGTGAGCAGGTCCGCGTTGCCCGGACGGTTCAGATCGAGGGCGGGGATGTTCATCAGGACCACGACGATCACGCCGAACGCGGCCGTCCCCAGAGGGCCGTAGGACAGGACGGCCAGGGAAGGGATGGCTCCCAGCAGAAAGCCGATGTCCAGCGGCTCACTGCTCACGAGTTCCCCCACGCAGACGCCCACCAGCAGGACCGGCGGGAGCAGCCGTACCCAGCGCGGAGGGGGCGAGCCGCGCAGCCATCCCCGGTGGTCGTCCCGCAGGCCGGGCGCGGCCTTCGTGGCCATGGCACTCCTCCCTTTGACACCACGCTCCCCCTTTCCCCGCCGTCGCGCATTCCGATCGGTTCACGGACGCGTGCGGGCCGGAGCGGTCCGGTGGCTGCCGGAGCGGGGAAGGGGCGGCCGGCCGGAGAAGCCCCGGCGGGGCGGGCGGCACGAAGCCCCGCCACCACGGGGATGGGATGACGGGGCTCCATGAGGCGGGTGCCCCGTCCACGAGGCTTCATCCCGCCGACGTATCAGGCCATCGGCGTCTCGCCCCACCGGTGTTCCGTCCCTCCGGCGGTCCGGCTCGGCTCCTGGCCCTCACTCGCACGGCCGGCCGAACCGGACGCGGTCGTACGGGCCCCGCAGGCGCTGCCCGGAGAGGCCCCGGCACCCGTCCCGGGGCATGGTGGAGGGGTGACGGGACTGGCCGTGCTGTTCGCACTCCTAGGGGCAGCCAGCAATGCGATGGGCACGGCGTTCCAGCGCAAGGCGGCCTCGCGCGTCAGCGAAGGCGGTGGACTGCGGCTCATCATCCGGCTGGCCCGGCAGCCGGCCTGGCTGATCGGCATCGCCGGGGTGATCGGGGCGGCACTCTTCCAGGCGCTCGCGCTGGCGAACGGGCCACTGTCCCTGGTGCAGCCGCTGTTCATCCTGGAACTGCCCTTCGCCCTGATGATCGCCGTCCCGCTGCTGCACCGGCGCCTGTCGCGCGCGGGATGGCAGGCCGTGGCCGGTGTGGTGGCCGGCCTCGGTCTCGTCCTCCTGGCGGCCGCTCCCTCGGGAGCACGGTCCGACGCCTCCATGGCGCGCTGGATCCCGGTGCTGGTCCTGTGCCTGGGCACCGTGGCGGCCGCGGTCGTCGTCGCCCGTCCGGGCCGCCCGCCGCTCTTCCGCGCGGCCATGCTGGGAACGGCGTCGGCCATCAGTAACGCGCTGACCGCCGCTCTCCTCAAATCGGCCGTGGGCACACTCGACGACGACGGGTTCGTCGCCTTCCTGGGGGTGTGGCAGACGTACGGCTTCGTCCTGACCGGGATCACCGCCGTCCTGCTGCTGGAGAACGCCCTCCAGGCGGGACCCCTGGCCGCCTCGCAGCCCGCGCTGACCATCGGCGACGCGACGCTCAGCCTGGTGCTCGGTGTCACGCTCTTCGACGAGACGGTCCGTACGGGCTGGTGGCTGCTGCCCGAGCTGATCGGTGCCGGGCTGGTCCTGTGGGGTGTGCTGCGGCTGACCCGCGTGGTCCCGCACCTCGCGGACATGGCCCACTGACGGCCGCCCGGCCCGCCCCCGCTCCGTCGTCCGTCCCCTGACCGGCGGCGGAACCGCGGCCACGGCGGCCGGAGGCGACTGGCCGGTACCCGCTCGATTGGTGACTGCCGGGACGGGAAAGACCCTGGTGGTGACGAGTCGGATCGAGAACGTTCGGGAACTGGTCGCACGGAGCCGGTATGTCGTCCTCGGCTTCGACGGCCCGATCTGTCAGCTGTTCTCCGGGCCCTCGGCGACGGCCGTCGCACGAGCCCAGCGTGACCGGCTGACGGAAGCCGGCCTCGGCGCGCTGCTCACCGACGAGGAGCGCGGCCCCGCGGACCCCTACCGCGCCCTGACGGCGGTGGCCGGACGGCACCCGGGCAGCGAAGTCCTCTCCCGGCTCGACGCGTGGCTCACCCGGGCCGAGCTGGAGGCGGTGCGCACCGCGATGCCGACGGCGTACGCGGATCCGCTGATCCACACCTGGGCCGCGGTCGGGGCGAGGCTCGCCGTGGCGACCGGCACATCGGCCCGTGCCGTCACCTCGTACCTGGACGCCCGGGGGCTCACACCCCGCTTCGCCCCGTACATATTCGGCCGGGCGCCGGACCCGGGAACGCTCACCCCCCGCCCGGCCGCCCTGTCACTGGCCCTGGGCGCCATGGAGGCCGCACCGGACACCTCGCTGATGATCGGCGGCACCCCGGCGGACCACGCGGCCGCCCACCACGCCGGTGTCCGATTCCTCGGATACGCCCGCCACCCCGCCAGAGCGCGGGCACTGCGGGAGGCCGGCGTTCCCGACCGCTGCGTCACGGACTCCCTGGAGCCACTCCTGCGCGCCCTGCGCGACTCCTCGTGAGCCGGTCGTTCGGCCATACGAGGGGAATACCGGCCGGAAACCCGTGTGCATGCATCGCCGGAAGCGGGGCAGCAGCATCCTGAGACAGCTCGGGAAGCTACCCCCCTGGCGAAACCCGAGCTGCACGGCCCCGCAGGCAGTCACTCCCCCCGGCTGCCGGCGGGGCCGCATTCGTACGGCCCTACTCCACCCGGATGCCGACGATGCAGGTGTCGTCGTCGGTGTCGGACCTGCTGTACGTCAGGAGCCGGTCGAGTTGATGGTCCAGCGTCCCGGACGTCGTACGGGCCGCGTTGAGGAGCTGGCGCAGCGACACCTCCACCGAGCGGTCCCGCCGTTCGATCAGACCGTCCGTGTACATCAACAGCGTGTCATGGACGTCCAGTTGCACCTCGTCCTCCTCGAACGTCGCCTCGGGGACGGCACCGAGCAGGATGCCCTTGAGGAGTGGCAGCGGGTTGGCCTCCGTGTCCCGGACCAGAACGGGCGGCAGATGTCCGGCCCTCGCCCAGCGCAGAACACGGCGGCGCGGATCGTAGATCCCGCAGACCGCGGTGGCGGTGATCCCGCCCGTCAGATGGTGCGCCACGATGTTGAGCCAGGACAGCAGCTGCCCCGGCCCCGCACCCGTCACGGCGAGTCCGCGCAGCGCGTTGCGCAGCACCACCATGCTGGTCGCCGCCTCGATCCCGTGACCGGCCACATCGCCGACACACAGCAGGACCAGACCGGACGACAGCACGACGGCGTCGTACCAGTCGCCCCCGACGAGCTGCTCGGTCTCCGCGGGCCGGTAGCGCACCGCCACGTCGAGGCCCGGAGCCCGCAACGGCGCCCGGTCCGGCGGCATGATCGCGTGCTGGAGCTGGAGGGTCAGCCGGTTGCGCTCGTGCGCCTGCTGCTCGGTGTGCGCGAGCTGGTCGCGGGTGACCGCCAGCGCCACCTCGGTCCAGTGCTGCGCCGAGATGTCCTGGTAGGCCCCGCGGACCGCGAACAGCCGGTCGTCGGCGTCGAGCACCGGTTCGGCCACCACGCGGATGTGCCGGGTCACGCCGTCGGGACGCTGGAGCCGGAACGCCGCCGACGCCGGCCGGTGACGGTGCAGGACGGTCCGCAGGAAGCGGCCGATGGCGACGGCGTCGTCGGGATGGGCGTGCGCGGCCAGTTCCTCCAGCGGGACGGGAGTGCCCGAGGGGGAGCGGCCGTACAGATCGAACAGTGTCTCGTTCCAGATGGTCTCGCCGGTCAGCAGGTTCTCCTCGAAACCACCGATCCTGCCGAGCCGCTGGGCGTGCTGGAGCAGACTCGCCAGCCGTGCCGTCTCGTCCTCTATGCGCCAGATGAGCAGCACGGTTCCGCCGTGCCGGCTGACGTTGATGTCGGCCACGGCCGACAGCCGCACCTGGTCGACCAGCGCCGTCAGATCCATGCGCCGCGCCCGGAACGGCTCCCCGGTGGCGTAGACGCGCTCGACGCGCTGGAAGAGGCCGCTGTCCCCGGCGGCCAGCGGATAGGCCTCCAGCAGCAGCGACCCCTGAACGGTGCCGCGCGGCCGGCCGGCCGGATCGAGGAAGCGTCCGTTCACATGACGGATGCGGAAGTCGGCGAGCCGACCCTGGTCGTCGAGCTGGGGGACCAGCACCAGGGCGGGATCGTGCAACCCGTCCACCAGGTCGATCAGTTCGACGACATCGGCCGTCCCCCGCACGTCGTGGAAGTCGCCCGGCAGCGCGTGGGTCTCCAGCGTGTGCGAGCACAGTTCGGCCAGTGCCTCGACCTGGCGGACCACCTGCGGTGGCTGAGGTGCCAGGGCGGACGGCCACGCGATCTCCAGGACGCCGTGGATCCGGCCTCCGGAGCCGGCCGGTACCGCGACCCGTCCGCCGTCCGGATGTTCCGCGTG
Organism: Streptomyces sp. NPDC002698; assembly: GCF_042888945.1. Classification (NCBI taxonomy): domain Bacteria; kingdom Bacillati; phylum Actinomycetota; class Actinomycetes; order Kitasatosporales; family Streptomycetaceae; genus Streptomyces; species Streptomyces sp. NPDC002698. The sequence goes on along the minus strand of NZ_JBIAQM010000055.1, from coordinate 5,486 downwards.
CCCGATGGACGGCAGCCCGGTGTCCGTCAGCGAGCCCGCCCACTGCGTCGTACGGTCGGACAGTGCCCGGCGTGCCATCGTCGCCACGCCCGGGGGGACGTGGCGCCAGCGCCGTGCCTCGCCCGCCGAGAACCCCGCGCTGCCCGCCAGGGAGAGCGAACCGTCGGCGTCCGCCGCCCAGATGGCCACGGCGACGGCCCCGAGCGGGGCCAGCGCGTGCTGGAGCAGGGAGTCGGCCACCGACTGGGTGTCGCCCGCCGCCAGCGCGCCGCTCTCGGCCGCGCGCAGCCGTACCGCGGGGGCGTCGTCCTTCGGGGGATGCTCCGCCGTGGCGGAGAGGAAGGCGCTGGTCACCTCCGAAAGCCGGTCGTGGGCCGCCTGGTTGATGATCTCGACCGCGAGCTGGAGCTGCGGCACCTTGGCCTGCTCGGCCAACTCGGTGAGCTGGCGGGCGGCTTGTGCCGGTCCGCAGCCCAGCCGCTCGACCAGGATGCCCTTGGCCAGCTCGATCAGGGCACGCCCCTCGGCCTCCGCCTGCGCGGCCCGTACCTCGCGGCGCAGCCGTTCGACGGTGGCCGCCAGCCGGCCCACCGGAGACGTCCGGGCCGCGCCCGACGGCTCGCCGGCCTGCCCGGCGTCCGCGACGTCGCCCGGGGAATCGGGGACGCTCGGGCCGGTCGCGTCAGGACTGTTCATCGTGCGGCCGCTCCTGGGCGGGGACCCTGTGGAGGTCGGGGGAGGGGCGGCAGCGGCGGGTGTTCCGCCGGACGGCCGCGGTGGAGGTACCGGGGGTCATGTCACTCCCCGAGCCAGCGCCGGACACAGGCGATGAGGTCGTCGGTGTCGACCGGCTTGGTGACGTGGTCGCTGGCGCCCGACAGCAGGCTCTTCTCCCGGTCACCGGGCATGGCCTTCGCCGTCACCGCGATGATCGGCAGGTCCGCGTACCGGGGCATCCTGCGGATCTCGGCGGTCGCGGCGTACCCGTCCATCTCGGGCATCATCACGTCCATCAGGATCAGCGCGACCTCGGGCCGGGCCAGCAGTGTCTCGATGCCCTTCCTGCCGTTCTCCGCGTGCAGCACCTGGAACCCGTGCAGCTCCAGGATCCCGCTGAGCGCGAAGAGGTTACGGGCGTCGTCGTCGACGACGAGCACCGTACGGCCCTGGAAGGCGTTGTCGATCGGCCGCGCGGGCCGGTTCCTGGCCTCCTCGGCGCGGACCAGCGGCACCACGTCGCCCGGCTGCTCCGCGGACAGGTGCAGCGCGATCCGCTCGCGCAACTCGTCAAGACTGGACAGGAATTCCAGCGACCGCGCGCCCGAGCGGGACTGCAGCGCCTGCTCCTGCGCGAGGTCGACCCGGCTGCCGTTGTGGACGAGGACGGGCACGGTCGCCAGGGCCGAGTCGCCCTCCACCGCTTCCAGGAACCGGGCCGTCTCGCCTTCCGGCATGCCGAGTTCGAGCACGACGCAGTGCCACGGCTCCGCGGCGAGGGCGCTCGCCGCCTCCTGCGCCCCGACGACGGTGATGATGTCGACGCGCTCCCGTGTGTCGCCCTCGTCGCGGCTGCGCGCCACATCCCCGACCGCGCTCTCGGCCACCAGCGTGAGCAGCCCCCGCGGCCGTTCCTCGACGACCAGGAGCCGCCGTCGCTGGCGCGGCAGGCCGGCCGGACCGGGAGCGGTGCGCCGCGGCTCGGTGCGCGCCGAGGCGCCCTCGTCCACGGCCGGTTCGGGCGCCCGGCCGCCGGCCAGCAGCTCCTCGAACTCGGGCCGGGCGACCGGGAGGAAGAGCGTGAAGGTACTGCCCTGTCCGGGGGTGCTGTCGACGGTGACCGCCCCGCCGAGCAGGTGGGCGATCTCCCGGGTGATGGACAGACCCAGACCTGTGCCGCCGTACTTGCGGCTCGTGGTGCCGTCGGCCTGCTGGAAGGCGCCGAAGATCGTCTCCAGCTGCTGCTCGGGGATGCCGATGCCGGTGTCCTTGACCCGGAAGGCGGCGATCGTGCCGCCGCGCGGAACGCCCGCGGGGATCTCCGCGTCGGCCGCCGGTTCGATGCGCAGCTCGACCCGGCCCTGCTCGGTGAACTTCACCGCGTTCGACAGCAGGTTGCGCAGCACCTGCCGCAGCCGGGAGTCGTCGGTGAGCAGGTCCACCGGGGCCCCGGGAGCGGTGCTCACCGTGAACTCCAGGCTCTTCTGCGAGGTCATGGGACGGAAGGTGGCCTCGACGTATTCGAGCAGCTGCCGCAGCGGGACCCGCTCGGGCGTCACGTCCATCTTGCCGGCCTCGACCTTCGACAGGTCCAGGATGTCGTTGATCAGCTGGAGCAGGTCGGAACCCGCGGAGTGGATGATGCCCGCGTACTCGACCTGCTTCGGCGTGAGATTGCGCGAGGGGTTCTGCGCCAGCAACTGGGCCAGGATGAGCAGACTGTTGAGCGGGGTCCGCAGCTCGTGGCTCATGTTGGCGAGGAACTCGGACTTGTACTTGGACGCCAGCGACAACTGCTGGGCCCGTGCCTCGAGTTCCTGCCGGGCCTGTTCGATCTGGAGGTTCTTCGCCTCGATGTCGCGGTTCTGGGTCGCGAGCAGGGAGGCCTTGTCCTCCAGCTCGGCGTTGGAACGCTGGAGTTCGTCCTGCTGGACCTGCAACTCCTCGGAGCGGGCCTGGAGTTCGGCGGTCAGGCGCTGCGACTCGCCCAGCAGCTCATCGGTGCGGGCGTTGGCCACGATGGTGCTGACATTGACGCCGATGGTCTCCATGAGCTGTTCCAGGAACGTCATGTGGCCCTGCTTGAAGCGGGTGACCGAGGCCAGCTCGATGACACCCAGCACCTGCTCCTCGACGACGATCGGCAGGACCACCAGCGCCCTCGGCGCCGTGTGTCCCAGACCCGAGGAGATGGTGACGTACCCCGGCGGCACCTCGTCCACGGTGATCGCCCGCCTGCTGCGCGCGGCCTGCCCGACGAGGGAGCGGCCGAGCGGGATGCGGGTGGGACGCCCGTCCTCGTCGGGATAGCCGTACGAGCCGACCAGCCTCAGTTCCGTGCCCTTCGCGGTCTCCTCGGCGAGGTAGAAGGCGCCGTACTGCGCGGCGACCAGCGGGGTGAGCTCGTCCATGATGAGGTCGGCCACCACGTCCAGGTCGCGGTAGCCCTGCATCAGGCCGGAGATGCGGGCCAGGTTCGTCTTGAGCCAGTCCTGCTCCTGGTTGGCCCGCGTGGTCTCACGCAAGGACTCCACCATGGAGTTGATGTTGTCCTTCAGATCGGCGACCTCGCCCGAGGCCTCCACGGTGATGGACCGGGTCAGGTCGCCCTCGGCCACGGCGCTGGTGACCTCGGCGATGGCGCGGACCTGGCGCGTGAGGTTGCCGGCGAGTTCGTTCACGTTCTCGGTGAGCCGCTTCCAGGTGCCCGAGACGCCCTCCACCTCGGCCTGGCCGCCGAGCCTGCCCTCGCTGCCGACCTCCCGCGCCACCCGGGTGACCTCGGCGGCGAAGGCGGAGAGCTGGTCGACCATCGTGTTGATCGTCGTCTTGAGTTCGAGGATCTCGCCCCGGGCGTCGACGTCGATCTTCTTGGACAGGTCGCCCTTGGCCACGGCCGTCGTCACCAGGGCGATGTTGCGCACCTGACCGGTGAGGTTGTTGGCCATCGAGTTGACGTTGTCGGTGAGGTCCTTCCAGGTGCCCGCCACATGGGGCACGTGCGCCTGGCCGCCGAGACGTCCCTCGGTGCCGACCTCGCGGGCGACGCGGGTGACCTCGTCGGCGAACGCGGACAGCGTGTCGACCATCGTGTTGATGACGTCCGCCAGGGCCGCGACCTCGCCCTTCGCCTCCACGGTGATCTTCTGCGAGAGGTCGCCGCGGGCCACGGCGGTCGCCACCTGCGCGATGGAGCGGACCTGGCCGGTGAGGTTCGACGCCATGACGTTGACGTTGTCGGTGAGGTCCTTCCAGGTGCCCGAGACGCCCCGCACGGTGGCCTGTCCGCCCAGGTTGCCCGCCGTGCCGACCTCGCGGGCCACCCGGGTCACCTCGTCGGCGAACGCCGAGAGCTGCTCGACCATCGTGTTGATGGTCTCCTTGAGCTCCAGGATCTCGCCGCGGGCGTCCACGGTGATCTTCTGCGACAGGTCGCCCTTGGCCACCGCGGTGGCCACCTGGGCGATCGAGCGGACCTGGGCGGTGAGGTTGCCGGCCATGAAGTTCACCGAGTCGGTGAGATCGCGCCAGGTGCCCTTGACGCCCTTCACGTCGGCCTGGCCGCCGAGGCGTCCGTCGGTGCCGACCTCGCGGGCGACGCGGGTGACCTCGTCGGCGAAGGCGGAGAGCTGGTCGACCATCGTGTTGATGGTGTTCTTCAGTTCGAGGATCTCGCCGCGGGCGTCCACGGTGATCTTCTGTGAGAGATCTCCCTGGGCCACCGCGGTCGTGACCTGGGCCACGTTGCGGACCTGGGCGGTGAGGTTGCCGGCCATGAAGTTCACCGAGTCGGTGAGATCACGCCAGACGCCGCCGACCCCGGGGACCTGGGCCTGGCCGCCGAGGCGTCCGTCGGTGCCGACCTCGCGGGCGACGCGGGTGACCTCGTCGGCGAAGGCGGAGAGCTGGTCGACCATCGTGTTGACGGTCTCCTTGAGCTGGAGGATCTCGCCGCGGGCCGGAACGTCGATCTTCTGCGAGAGATCACCCCTGGCGACCGCCGTGGCCACCTGCGCGATGTCGCGGACCTGCGTGGTGAGATTGCCCGCCATGGCGTTGACGGAGTCGGTGAGGTCGGCCCAGGTGCCCGAGACCCCCGGCACCTCCGCCTGGCCGCCGAGCGTCCCCTCCGTGCCCACCTCACGGGCCACCCGCGTCACTTCCGAGGTGAACACCGACAGCTGGTCGACCATGCCGTTGAAGACGGTGGCGATGTCCCCCAGCAGGCCACCGGCCTCGTCGGGGAGCCGGGTGCCGAAGTCGCCGTCGCGCACGGCGGTGAGGCCGGCCAGCAGTTGCCGCAACTCCTGCTCGCCCGGCGTCCGTACGGACGTCCCGCTCGCTGCCCTGCTCATGGCCACCCTCGTTCCGCTCCCCTGGAGTCCCGTGTCACGGAACTCGGAACCGTGTAGGGCCCACGGGCGGCCCCCGCCTGCCCGTGGGATTCCCGCAGATCACGGGTCATCCCCTTAAGAAAATACGCCGCAGGCTAACCCAGATCGCGGGGACGGAACAAAGCGCGGGAAAGAATTATCCAGGGGCCCGGAAATCTCGCCGGTAGCAGGAATGACCCGGACGGAACTGGATACACAGGACCCTCTCGGTCCCGCTCGCCGGGACCGCGTACGCGAAATCCCGTCGGGCCCCCCCCGCCCCGGGGGCGGGGGGGGGCGGCGGGGCCCGGGGGGCGGGGGGGGCGGGGGGGGGGGGGCGGCGGCCCCGGGCGGGGGGCGGGCCGGGCGCCGGCGCGTGTTTGTGGGGGGGGTAAG